>CANJKV010000044.1 GCA_947474855.1 Aurantimonadaceae bacterium
ACCCGGCGACCGGCGCGCGGGCGACGCCGATCTACCAGACGACGTCCTTCGTGTTCGACGACGTCGACCACGCCGCCTCGCTCTTCGGGCTCCAGCAGTTCGGCAACATCTACACCCGCATCATGAATCCGACGCAGGCCGTGCTTGAGGAGCGCGTCGCCGCGCTCGAGGGTGGCACCGCGGCGCTGGCGGTGGCGAGCGGGCACGCCGCGCAGATGATCGTCTTCCACGCACTGCTCCAGCCGGGCGACGCCTTCGTCGCCTCGCGCAAGCTCTACGGCGGCTCGATCAACCAGTTCGGCCACTCCTTCAAATCCTTTGGCTGGGACGTGCAGTGGGCCGATCCCGCCGACCTCTCGACCTTCGAGGGGGCCATCACCGAAAAGACCAAGGCGATCTTCATCGAGTCGATCGCCAATCCCGGCGGCATCGTCTGCGACATCGCCGGAATCGCCGAGATCGCGCACCGGCACGGGCTGCCGCTGATCGTCGACAACACGCTGGCGACGCCGTACCTCTGCCGCCCGATCGAGCACGGGGCGGACGTCGTCGTCGGTTCGCTGACGAAGTTCATGGGTGGCCACGGCAATTCCATGGGCGGCGTCATCGTCGACGGCGGCACCTTCGACTGGTCGGCGAGCGACCGCTATCCCGTGCTTTCCGAGCCGCGGCCGGAATATAACGGCATCGTCCTCCACGAGACCTTCGGCAACTTCGCCTTCGCCATCGCCTGCCGGGTCCTCGGCCTGCGCGATCTCGGGCCGTCGATCTCACCCTTCAACGCCTTCATGATCCTGACCGGCATCGAAACGCTTCCGCTCCGCATGCAGAAGCATTGCGACAACGCCCTTGCCGTCGCGCAATACCTGTCGGGGCACGAGAAGGTCGGCTGGGTGTCCTATGCCGGCTTGGCATCCGACCCGAACCACGCCCTGATGCAACGCTACGCGCCGAAGGGCGCCGGCGCCGTCATGACCTTCGGCCTCAAGGGCGGCTACGACGCCGGCGTCGCCTTCGTTCAGGGGCTGGAGCTCTTCTCCCACCTCGCCAACATCGGCGACACGCGCTCGCTGGTTATCCATCCGGCCTCGACCACCCACAAGCAGCTCGCCGACGAGCAGAAGAAGAGCGCCGGTGCCGGGCCCGACGTGGTGCGCCTGTCGATCGGCATCGAGAGCGTCGAGGACATCATCGCGGACCTCGAACAGGCCCTCGCCAGGACCTGAGGGACGAAGGAAGGGCGCCGGCATGAGCGAGATCGACAGCCTCTGGGCCCGTATCGAGGCGGCCGGCATCGAGCCGGAAGTCGGGAGCCCGGCACCGGACCGGATCGTGTCCGGCCGGCCGGTCACCCGTACCTGGACCGTCGAGGAGACGGGTGACGGCCTTTACGCCGGCATCTGGGAAGCCGACGAGGGCGAGCGGCGGGTCGACTATTCGGAATGGGAGTTCTTCCATATCCTCGACGGCGTTTCCGTTCTGACCGCCGAGGGCGGCGAGGCGGTGACGCTGTCCGCCGGCGACGGCTTCGTGATCCGTCCCGGCTTCAAGGGCACGTGGCGCGTCGTCATGCCGACGCGCAAGCACTTCGTCGTCAAGATCTGACGGGATCAAACCGGACGTCGAGCCGGTCCAGGCCCCGGAAATGCCACGTGTCGCGCACGGACAAGGTTCCGGCGAGGGCGAGCCCCGGAAGCCGCTCGAAGAGGCGGCGCAGCGCCGCGCGCATCTCCAGTCGCGCCAGCGGGGCGCCGACGCAGAAGTGAATGCCGCCGCCGAACGACACGTGCGGGTTCGGCGCGCGCGCCGGATCGAAGCGCTGCGGCTGCGCGAAGACGGTAGGATCGCGGTTCGCCGCGCCGAGCAGAAGCGCGATCTCCTCGCCGCGCGCGAGCGTCCCCCCCTCGACCTCGACCTCCTCCAGCGCGGTCCTGCGAAACAGGTGGAGCGGCGTGTCGAAGCGCAGCGCCTCCTCGACGAGGCGGTCGGCCGAGCTGTCCTCGGCGAGAAGGACGCCCGCATCGATGTCGTGGGAAAGGATCGCGGCGACGGCGTTGCCGATGGCGTGGACCGTCGCCTCGTGGCCGGCATTCAGCAGGAGCACGAGCGTCGAGACCATCTCGTCGGCGGACAGCCGGCCGTCCTCGCTCTCAGCCGCGATCAGCGTCGAAACGAGGTCGGCCGCGGGTCGCCGCCGCTTCTCCTCGATCGCGTCGCGCAGATAGGCCGAAAAGTCGCGGGCAGCGGCTTCCGCCGCGTCCTCGTCGGATCGGGTACGCCCGAAACGGTACATGGCGACCATCGCGTGCGACCAGGCGAGCAGCCGCTCGGAGTCCGCCTCGCCGACGCCGATCAGGCGCGCGATGACGCGAACCGGAAGCTGCTCGGCGAAGGTCGCGACGAGATCCGCCTCGCCGGCGGCCGCGAACGCGTCGATGAGATCGTCGGCGATGGTTCGGATGGCGCCTTCCATCGCCTCGACGCGGCGCGACACGAAGGCCTTGGTGACGAGGGAGCGCAGCCGCGTGTGGGTCGGCGGCTCGAGTTCGAGGAGGGAATTGGCCTCCAACGCGTAGAAGGCGGAAACGTGGGGCGGCTGCGCGGAATGGTCGGCGCGGCCGAGGGTGTCAGCCGGCAGGATGCGGCCGAAGCGACGATCGCGCAGCAGCTTCGACACCGTCTCCTGCCGCCACGCGACGCGCAGCTTGTTCTCCCGCCAGACCGCGGTTCCGCGACCGCTCGCATGAAGCGCGGCATAGGTGGGGTAGGGATCCTCGAAGAAGGCGGGCTCGCGCGGGTCGAGGCGGAGTTCGTCACCCTCGAGGGCGAAACCGGTCGGCAAAGCGGATGATGTCATGCCTCGTCTATGCGGCTGGGTGCCCGGGGCTCGCAAGCGCTTCTCAGCAGGTCTTGCCTACGTGGACGCGGCGCAGGCCCTCGCCGTGCTCCTTAACGAGAACGCGGCGCGAGCGCGTCTCGTAAATGGCCGGCACGAGGCGCGGGATGCGCACCTCCGGCCGGACGAGATAGCGCTCTTCCACCCAGTCGATCTGCGGCAGCACGGTCTGCGCTCGCGTGCCCGGGGCTTGCACGAGCACTTGGCTCGTCACCGTGGCGCGCTGCTCGGGCCGGTGTTCCGTCCAGGCCCGGCCAGCCTCGGCGAGCACCTGGCGGGTGCGCTGCTCGTAACTGGCCGGATATTCGACGCGGCACTTCACGCGCTTGCCGTCTATGATCCGCCACTCCCAGACGACCCGCGCCGGCGAGACTTCGACGGTCTCGGTCACTTCGACATAGCGCGGCGCGACGTGGCGGCGCACGGTGCGCCTCGGGGCGAGAACCACCTCGCGCTGCTGCGTGCCGAAGACGGCCTGCACGTCGTAGAGTTCGGTGCGCTGCGGCTGCACGACGACCTGCCGCGCACGGGTGCCGTACTGCGCGGGGACGATGTCGTAGGCAACGGCTTCCGGTCGCACGAGCACCTTCTCGGTGATCGTCTTGTAGACGGGGCCCGTGCGGACCGGCTCGTAGCAGGCGACGCCGTTGCGGCCTCCGGCTGACGCGGGTCCGCAGGCGATGAGAAGCGTTGCCGCTGCAGTCACCCCTGCCGTGAAGCGCTTCATGTCCCGATTCCCCCGCCTGACGATCAGCTGAAAGAATGGCTGCGGTATGCCTGAAGTTTCAAGGGCTCCTGAAAGTCGCTTGATGGATGCTTAACGTGCGAATTTTAGTCGAAATGAAAATGGGCGAGGATTCCGCAAGGAACCCTCGCCCTCTCTTATCACTCACGTCGTCCCGCGATCAGCGCTCGATTTCGATCAGGATCTCGTTGCGCTTCAGGAAGCCCGGCGTCCAGGGCGGGTTGTAGAAGGCGTATTCCGGATCGCCCTTCTGCTTCAGGTTTTCGTCGGCGAGATAGTTGTAGAGCGTCATCAGCTGCTTGCTCGCCGCCGTGGCGCTGAAGTTGCCGGAGAAGCGGATCGCCGCGACACGCTTGGACGGGACCTCCTTCAAGGCCACGTCGCTCGTGGAGGGCTCGGGAAGCGTCGCCTTGGTGTACTTCTTCGGCATGATGAAGCGGATCGCCCAGCCCTTGGTGCGTCCGTCGCTCTCGGAGAGCTGCTGGAGCACCGGCGTCGTCATGTTGATCTTCTTGCCGGCGCGGTTGCGGGCGAAGATGTAGTCGGCCAGCGTGTTGAAGCCGGCGGTCCGCGCCTTCTCGTGGTAACCGCTCTTCACGGTTTCTGCCACGATCATCGCGTCGTAGTCGCGGATCTCGATGGCGCCGTCGCGCCGGACCGTCTCGTAGTCCGGCTCCTCCGAATGTTCCTGCACCTTCTTGGTGACGAACCAGGCCGCGCCGACGACGAGAACCGTCCCACCGAGGATCAGCGCCGTGGTCGCGCCCGGGCGGTCCCGGAGATAATCGATGCCGCGCTGGGCTTCCATGCCGCGCCGAAAGCTCAAGCGCCGCGGCAGGCGCAAGTCGGGAAGGTGGCTGCGAACGTCATCGAGATAGGGCCGGGCGTCCGGGATCTGCGCCCGGGCTGCGAGGGCGCGCGCGCGCGCGGCGCTCGACAGTTCGGCCAGCTCGTCGCGCGCATCGCCCCAGGAGGGCAGGGACAGGCCGGACAGAAAGCCCGGCAGGTGCCGCTCGGCCCAGGACGGCTGCGCGTAAAGGCTCGGCAGGTTGCGCGACACCGCGCGGCGCGCCCGCTCCAGCCGCGACGGCCGCGGATTGATGCGCTCGACGATCTGCTCTTCGAGATCGCCCAGGCGCTCGGTGAGGTCGGATAGCGCGTCGGACAGCCGATCGTAGGCGGAAGGCTTGTCGCGGAACATTCTCTGCACCCTTATCGTGAAACTCATGCGCGCGGGATCAGGAGCACGCTTCGGGCAGTGAATTGGAACAGGCGTCGGAAACGTCGAGACGGCCAAGGAATTTAGCCGACGTCACGAGCCCGCGCCGCGCCCCGAGTACCGACGCAACTTTTGCATTGCCGGTGAATTAACCAGCATCAGGTTTTTCGTGGCCTGATACTCCAGCCAAATTTGGGACGGTCTTCGGACCGTCCGCTTTTTGGGCTTCAGCGATCGAGAACCGTGCCGAGGCCGCGGTCGAGCCGACGAGGCTCGATCGGCCGGACCTTTCCGTCTCTTTTCGCCGCGGCGAAGATGGGCGGGCAACTGCCGAAGGTCGGTGGCCAGGCCGCAACGGTGAGGACGCCCGTCGTGGCGGCGCCCGTATCCAGACTGATGCGGTTCTCGGTGACGGTCGGGCGCGCAGACTTTTGCGGCGTGTGGCCGTGGACGACGACGTGGCCGAGCGGCCCGACGTGGTCGAGAAACGGGCGTCGGATCCAGAGGAACTGGTCCTCGCCCTGATCGGCCAGCGAACGGCCGGGCTCAATCCCGGCATGGACGAAGAGGTGGCCGTTTCGCCGCTCGTAAAGCGAGGCCTGGGCGAGAAGGCGGCGATGCGCCGGGTGCCGGAGCGCGATCTCCTCCGCGGCCCGGCGCGGGTCGTCGAGGTCGAACCCGTAGGACTGGAGCGCCTCGGCCCCGCCCTGGCCGAGCCAGTGTTCCACGCGGTCTGCGTCTCGCATCGCGCCGTCGACGAAGTCGAGGAACCAGCGATCGTGATTGCCGAGGAGAAGCTTCGAGCCCGGCCACCGCGCCAACGCCTCGATGCAGAGGTCGAGCGCGCCCTTCGTATCAGGGCCGCGATCGACCAGGTCGCCGAGAATGTAGAGAACGGGGCGCGCTTCGTACTCGACCGCCGTTGTCTCAATCCAGGCGAGTGTCTGCGCCAGCAGGCGTGACTCGCCATGCACGTCGCCGATCGCGAAAACCATCTCGTCCATACCGCCCTCGTCTGGTCTCGTACCGGGCGACGTCAATCACAAGAACTGGAGGAACGTTGCGCCAGTTAAGCAGCAGTCAACACAATTCTGCCAGTCTGCCTATGGTTGCATCCGAGGGTCCGTCGATGCCGAAGAGTTGGGTTGGAGCCGACGTGTTGACCTACGGCCGCGCCAAGTGGCGGGCCTTCCCCGGCGCGAGCTACGCGCTTGCGGGCGGCACGCTCGGGGCCGTGTTCTGCGCCAGCGGCATCTTCGCCGACATGGAGTTCCGGCGCTGGACCGGAAGCGACCCCAGCCTGGTCGCCACCTTCTCCTCGACGCTGATGCACGCGCTCGCGCTTACCTCGCCCTTCGTCGTCGGCCGCATCTTCCTCGAAATCGGTCGCCACCAGATGGCGATGCGCGAGCAGCTGCAGCGCACCGCCGAGGGCGAGAGCCGGGTGCGCGAGCAGGCGCTGCACGATCCGATGACAGGGCTCTTCAACCGCACCTATCTCGTCTCGAACCTGGAGGAGGGGCTCGCCACCGGTGAGTGGCGCCGCCGCGGCGCCTTTCTCTTCATGTTCGATCTCAACGACTTCAAGCACGTGAACGACACGTTCGGCCATCGCGCCGGCGACGTCGTGCTGACGACGGTCGCCGCGCGGCTCCGCGAGGCCTGCAAGGGCGACGACTTCGCCGTGCGCCTGGGCGGCGACGAATTCACGATCGTCCACTTCTCGGACGAGTGGGCGTGCTCGCCTGTGCGCTTTGCCGAGGAACTCATCGCGGCCATCGGCCAGGACATCCCCTTCGACGGGCTGGTGCTCAACGTCGGCACCAGCATCGGCATCTCCCGCATCGGTGTCGACGCCAACAATTGGTCGGATGTGATCATCGCGGCCGATCTCGCGCTATACGAGGCCAAGCAGGAGAGCGTCAGCGCCTACCGCCTGTTCACGCCGAGCCTGCGGCAGACCCGCGAATCCGCGGCGGCGGCCGAAGTGCAGATGAAGCGCGGGCTCGACCGGCACGAATTCGAGCTGCACTACCAGCCGATCTACGGCACGAAGTCCGGTGCGATCCGCTCGTTCGAGGCCCTCGTGCGCTGGAACCATCCGGAGCGCGGACTGGTGCCGCCGTCGGAGTTCATCCCGCTCGCCGAGACCTCGGGCTTCATCGTCCAGCTCGGGCGCCGCGTCCTGCGCGACGCCTGCCGGGCGGCGGCCGACTGGCCCAAGCCCATCGGCGTCGCGGTCAACCTCTCGGCCGTGCAGTTCAAGGATCTGCGGCTCGTCCACCATGTCCGCGAGGCGCTCGAGGAGAGCGGGCTGGCCCCGGGCCGGTTGGACCTCGAAATCACGGAGTCGGTGCTCCTGGAACATAGCCCGCGGCTTCTGAAGACGATCGAGGAACTGCGCGCGCTCGGCGTGCGCATCACGATGGACGACTTCGGCACGGGCTTTTCGTCGCTCAACAACCTGCGGCGCATCCGCTTCGACCGGCTCAAGATCGATCGCTGCTTCACCCGCGAGCTGACCGCGGAGGACAGCGATGCCGAGATCGTCCGCACGATCGTGCGGTTGTCGCGGACGTTGAAGATGGAAACCGTGCTCGAAGGCGTGGAGACCGAGCATCAGCTGGAATTCGCCCGGAGCGAGGGCATGACCGAGGTGCAGGGCTTCCTCTATGCCAAGCCGATGCGCGCGTCCGAGATCGCCGGCTATCTCGACCAGCGACGCATCGAGCCTGACGCCGCGCTCAGCGCCTGAACCTCAATCCTCGACGGGCAGCGCGGCCTGCGCCCAAGCGTTGAAGCCGCCCTGCATGTTGACGATCCGTCCGATGCCGGCCACCGCCGCCGCGCCCGCGGCGCGGGCCGAGCGCGCGCCTGCGGCGCAGTAGAAGACGACGGTCTTGTCGCCGTCGAAGGCGCCCTCGCGCAGCGAGCTGCCCGCCGCCAGGGCTTCCGGGATCTGACCGAGCGGGATGGCCAGCGCGCCGGGAATCTTGCCCGTCGCCTCCAGCTCGTGCGGCTCGCGCACGTCGACGATCACCGTTTCGGGGTCGCCGAGCAGCGGCTCCACCTCATCGACCGTCATGGTGCGGAAGGCAGGGGAGGACGTCATGGCTCAGAAGCTCCAGGTGCGGGCCTTTGCGATCAGGAAGTCGCGGAAGACCTTCAGCTTGGCGGCACCCCGCATCTGTTCGGGGTAGCAGAGATAGGTGTCGAAGGTCGGCAGCTCGATCTCCGGCAGAAGCTGCACCAGACGCGAGCGCTTGTCGATCATGTAATCGGGCAGGAGCGCAACGCCGATGCCGCTCTCGATGGCCGAGCGGATCGACATGAGATTGTTGATCTGGAGGATCGGGCTGCGCGCCTGGCCGTCGGGCAGGCCGATGGTCTCCAGCGTGTTGAGGTTGCGCAGGTAGTTCGGCGCCGGCTCGCCGAAGGTGATGATGCGGTGATGGTCGAGATCCTCGGCCGTTTCCGGCTTGCCGAAGCGCTGGATGTAGCTGGCCGAGGCGTAGACGTGGAGGTGCACGGTGAAGAGGCGCCGCTGGATGAGGTCCGGCTGCTGCGGCTGGCGCAGGCGGATCGCCGCGTCCGCCTTGCGCATCGTCAGGTCGATCTCCTCGTTGTCGAAGACGAGCTGCAGCTCGACCTCCGGATAGAGCTCGAGGAACTCGGTCGCGCGCTCGGTCAGCCAGCCGGAGCCGAGGCCCACGGTTGTTGTCACCCGAAGCTTGCCGCTCGGCTTCTCCTGCGTTTCGGAGAGTTGCATCCGCACGGCTTCGAGCCGCTTGAACACGTCGCTCGCCGTCTGGAACAGGAGTTCGCCCTGCTCGGAAAGGACGAGGCCGCGCGCGTGGCGGTGGAAGAGCGGCGCGCCGAGCTCCTGCTCGAGCGCCGCCACCTGGCGGCTGATCGCCGATTGGCTGAGGTTCAGCGCGTCGGCCGCATGCGTGAAGGAGCCGGCTTCGGCCGCCGCGTGGAAGATCCGCAGCCTGTCCCAGTCGAGCGCCATGTTCCGCTAGTTCCCCGCTTGCCTCAGACGGATGCGCCTATTCCGCAGCCTGCCGCTGCTCCTCAAGCCCCTGCGCCGCGAGCCACTTCTCGGCTTCCAGCGCCGCCATGCAGCCGAGCCCCGCGGCGGTCACGGCCTGCCGGTAGACGTCGTCCGCGACGTCGCCCGCGGCGAAGACGCCCTCGATCGAGGTGCGCGCCGAGCCCGGCTCGACCCAGAGATAGCCGGACGGCTTCTGCTTGAGCTGGCCGGTGAAGAGCTCCACGGCCGGGGCGTGACCGATGGCCACGAAGACGCCGTCGGTCGCCAGCTCCCGTGTCTCGCCGGTGCGCGTGTCCTTCAGCCGGACGCCGGTGACCGACTTGAAGGGCTCGGTCTTGCCAAGAACCTCGTCGACCTCGGCGTTCCAGATCACTGACACGTTGTCCTTCGCCAGCAGCCGGTTCTGGAGGATCCGCTCGGCCCGTAGGTCTCCGCGGCGGTGAACGAGCGTCACCGACTTCGCGATGTGGGCAAGGTAGAGCGCCTCCTCGACGGCGGTGTTGCCGCCGCCGACCACCACCACGTCCTTGTTGCGGTAGAAGAAGCCGTCGCAGGTGGCACAGGCCGATACGCCGAAGCCCTGGAAGAAGGACTCGCTCGGCAGGCCGAGCCAACGCGCCTGGGCGCCGGTGGCCACGATCAGCGCGTCGCAGGTATAGACCGTGCCCGAATCGCCGGTGAGGCGGAAGGGGCGTACGTTCAGCTCGGCCTTGACGATCAGGTCGCCGACGATCTCGGTGCCGACGTGGATCGCCTGCGCCTTCATCTGCTCCATGAGCCAGGGGCCCTGAATCGGATCGGCGAAGCCGGGATAGTTCTCGACATCCGTCGTGATCGTCAGCTGGCCGCCTTCCTGGAGGCCCGAAACGAGGATCGGCTTCAGCATGGCGCGCGCGGCATAGATCGCCGCGGTATAGCCGGCCGGCCCAGAGCCGAGGATCAGGATCTGCGCGTGGCGTTCGGTCATGACTGTCGCTCGCTGATGACGTCGCCTCGCAGATGGCGAGCGCGGCAGCATCGATCAATAGACGAGGCGTTGCACAGCCGCAACGCGGCTCGACCGTCCGCCGCGATTGAAGCGGCGCGGAGTCGGGGATAAGACCCGCGGCTGCGGACGGCATCGGCGTGTCCGCGGCAGATCCGAGTGCGGGAGACGTTCGCCATCATCAGGACGGTATCCCACATCTCGGCGCTGTTCTGCCTGATCATCGCCACCGCCATGATTCTACCGGCGCTCGTCGATCTCGCCGAGGGCAACGACGACTGGAAGATCTTCGCCACCTCCGCCTTCCTCGTCGGGGCCGTGGGCGCGCTCGTCACGACGGCGACGCGGGGAGAGCCGATCCGCTTCAATGCGCGCCTCGGCTTCATGCTCGTGGCGAGCGTCTGGACGGTGACCACGCTCGCCGGAGCGCTGCCGCTCTATTTTTCCTCGGCGGGCGTGAGCTTCGCGGGCGCGGTCTTCGAATCGATGTCGGGTCTCACCACCACCGGGGCCACCGTGATCTCGGGTCTCGACGGGCTTCCACCCGGCATCCTCCTATGGCGCTCGCTGCTGCACTGGATCGGCGGCATCGGCATCGTGGTCATGGCGATCCTGGTGCTGCCGCAGCTGCGGATCGGGGGGCTCGCGCTGTTCCAGATGGAAAGCTCCGACAAATCCGACAAAGTGCTGCCTCGGGTCAGCCAGCTCGCCGCGGGTCTCACGGCGGCTTACGTGGCGCTGACGCTCGCCTGCGCGATCACCTACGCGGCGCTCGGCATGGGCGTCTTCGACGCAACCAACCATGCGATGGCGACGATCTCGACCGGCGGGTTCTCCACCTACGACACCTCGCTCGGATTCTTCCGCGACAATCGCATCCTTGTCGCCGCGACCGTGTTCATGCTGCTCGGCTCGCTGCCTTTCGTGATCTACATCCGCGCCTTCCTGCCGCGCCGCTTCCAGCGCTGGCGCGACCCGCAGATCCCGCTCTTCCTGGCTCTCTGCCTCGTACTCAGCCTCGCCATCGCCGTGTCGCGGCGGCTGATCGAGGGAACACCGTTCGGCGAGGCCCTGATCTCGGCGAGCTTCAATCTGGTCTCCGTGATCTCGACCACCGGCTTCGTGTCCGAGGATTATTCGCTCTGGTCCAACGCGGCGATCGGCCTGTTCTTCCTGGCCATGTTTCTGGGCGGCTGCGCAGGCTCGACGGCGGGCGGCATCAAGGCCAACCGGCTCGTGATCCTCTACAAGCTGGTCGACTCCTCCTTCCGCCGTCTCGTGCGGCCCCATGCCGTGATCCGCCTGCGCTACGGCGAGAACGAGATCCAGCCCCAGACGGTGCAGGCCGTCACGATCTTCTTCTTCCTGTACTTCGCGGTTCTGCTCGTCGGCACGGTCATCCTCGGCATGCTCGGGCTCGACCTTCTGACCGCCTTCTCCGGCACGCTGACCTGCCTGTCGAACGTCGGGCCTGGGTTGGGACCAATCATCGGACCGGCCGGCAACTTCTCCAGCCTCGCCGACGCGCAGCTCTGGGTGCTGACGGCCATCATGCTGCTCGGCCGCCTGGAGATCGTCACCGTCGTGATCCTGTTCCTGCCCTCGATCTGGATGCGCTGAGCTTGGACGCCGTACCGATCCTGTTCATCAACCTCGACCGGGCCGCGGAGCGCCGCCGCTTCATGGAGCGGCAGGGACGGGCACTCGGGCTGGTCCTGGAGCGCTTTCCCGCGCTGACCCCGGCGGATATCCCGGCCAAGGAGGCGGCTCGCCTGTCGCGGCTCTGGGAGCGGCCGATCACCGGGCCGGAGCTGGCGCTGTTCCTGTCGCACAAAGCGCTTTGGCAGCGGGCTGCGGAGAGTTCGGACGGCCTCGTCATCCTGGAGGACGACGCGGTGCTGTCGCCGCGCCTTCCCGCCTTTCTCGCCGATCCGCCGCGATCCTACGACCTCTGCAACCTCGAACATGCCCGCCGGCGCAAGTTCTTCCGGCACGTCGTGCCGATCGACCATGCCGTCGGCCGTTTGTCGCCCGTCGCCCGCGACAAGTCGGGTTCGGCCGCCTACTACGTCTCGCCGCGCGGAGCCGAGCGGCTGCTGATGCGGGCCGAACGAATGGCCGCGCCGAGCGACGCGTTCCTCTTCTCCTCCGGGCTCGACATGGTGCAGGCCGAGCCCGCGCTCGCCGTCCAGGCGCACATCCTGAAAGGCCTCGGCATCGATCCCGGCATCGACGTCTCGACGCAGATCCACCAGCCGCGCGCCCGGCTGCCGATGTCCTGGGAGACGGCGCCTTTCCACATGCGCCGGCTGGCCACGCAGGTCGGGCTCGCCCGGCTCCAGATGGCGCGCGTCTGGACGCTCCAACTGCGCGAGCCCGATCTGAACGTCGGCGAGTTCGCTCAAGCCCTCGCGGCGGCCGAGGCCCAGAGCGACTCGTAGACGGCCTCGATCGCCGCCGCTTCGCGCGACAGGGGGAAATGGCTTCGGACATGGGCGAGGGCGGCTTCCCCTGCCGCTGCGAGCAGGGCGGGATCCGCCATGAAGGGTTCGGCGGCTCGGGCAAGGGCCCCCGCGTCGTCCGCCGGCACGACCGCGCCGGTGACGCCCTCGGCGATCAGTTCGCGAAAGGCGCCGGCATCGCTCGCGACGACCGGCGTGCCGCTCGCCATCGCTTCCAGCGGCGTCAGGCCGAAGCCCTCGTTGCGGGGCGGAGCGACGTAGAGGTCGAAGCGGCGGAACCAGGCGGCGACATCCGGCACCTCGCCGGCGAAGTGGATGCGATCCATCAGGCCCGCCGCCGCGATCCGATCGCGAAGCTCCGCTTCGAAACTCGCATTCTCGGGCGTCGTGCGCCCTGTGATCACCGCCACCCAATCGGGATGGCGCGGCAGGAGATGGATCATCGCCTCGACGAAGAGGTCGGTGCCCTTCTGATGCCGGATGCGACCCGAACAGCCGACGACGCGTCGGCCGACGAGGCGCCGGGCCAGTTCCTCCTGTGGCAGCGGCCCGTCCGGACGGAAGCGGGCGAGATCGATGCCGTGCATGACGATCGTCGCTGGCTGCTCCAGAAAGGCGGCGCTGCGCCCGCTCGTCGCGATCACCGCGTCCATGCGACGGATCAGGCGGCGGGTGTAGGCCGTATGGCGGCGCTGAGCGGCCGAGGTGAAGACGAGGCGCAGCGGCATGCGCAAGGCGTCGCGCAGGACGATGCCGGCCAGCATCTCGACGTTGCGCCGCGCGTGCCAGATGCGAAACGGCCGGCCGCTCGCCGGCCGGCGCCAGAGGGCCGGCAGTTGGTGCAAACGCAGCCGCGGGAGGGTTCCCGGAAGCCCGGGGCCGACGACGGCGATGCGGAGCCGCTGGGCTTGCTCGGGAACGAGCTGGATGACGGTGGAGGTGACGCCGGACAGGCGCCGCTTGAAATTGGGCGCAAGGACGTCGATGTCGCGCGGGTTCACGCGTTCGACGCCCCGGCCTCGTCGATCATGGCGAGGGCTCGTCGATAGCGATCCATGCGTGCCTCGGCCTCGGGCGTCGCGGCGGACAGCCGCGTCTTGTCGAGGTTGTCGAGGAGGTCGGCGCGCTTGACCGGACGGGCGAGGGGATCGGCCATCGCCCGCCGGACGAAATCGAGATAGTCCTCGCGCTCCCGCCTGGTCAGCGCGTCGACGGCCGCCACGATGCGGTCGGAGAAGCCTTCGGCCGACAAGCGCTCGAGGGTCCAGTCCGCACTGTCCTCGACGACGTCGTGGAGGATGGCGACGATCTTCTCGTCCGGCCGGTGGACACCGGCCGCGACGCGCTCGACATGCGCGATGTAGGGCGCGCCGGCCTTGTCGATCTGGCCGGCATGGGCCTCGCGCGCCAGCGCGAGCGCCCGTTCGAACGTCGCCATCCTTGTTCCCCGAAGAACCGTGCTCAGGCCCAGCGGACCTGGATCACCTCGTAGGAGCGGGCGCCGCCGGGCGCGGCGACCTCGACCGTGTCGCCTTCGCCCTTGCCGATGAGGGCGCGGGCGATGGGCGAGGAAATGGAGATGCGGCCCTTCTTCACGTCGGCTTCCTGGTCGCCGACGATCTGGTAGGTCCTTTCTTCTTCCGTGTCCTCGTCGACGAGCTTCACCGTCGCGCCGAACTTGATCCGGTCGCCGGACAACTTCGACACGTCGATGACCTCGGCGCGGGCCGTCAGGTCCTCCAGCTCCGAGATGCGGCCCTCGTTGAGGCTCTGCGACTCCTTGGCGGCGTGGTACTCGGCGTTCTCGGAAAGGTCCCCGTGGGCGCGCGCCTCGGCGATGGCCTGGATGATGCGCGGCCGCTCCTCCTGCTGGCGACGGCGCAGCTCTTCCTTGAGCTCCGCGTAACCCCTCTCGGTCATCGGGACCTTTTCCATGGTCTCCACCTTTCCGGTCGGCCGGCTGCGTCGCCGGCCGCCTCCTCTCACGATCTTGCGGCCGCTGATTTCGGCCGATGCTAAAACGAAAGCCGGCCCCGGACGCTTGCCGTCCGAGGCCTGCCGCAGATACGGGCTCGACGCTCGATTCGACCGCCGGCAGAGCCCTAGACGATCACAGGATCAAGCGGCCGTGAAGTAGGCCTGGAGGGGCCTCACTTCAAGATTTCCGGCGCGCAGGGCCGCGATCGCTTCCGCCGCCGCGATCATGCCGGAGAGCGTCGTGTAGTAGGGCACCTTGTGCGTCAGCGCCGCGCGGCGCAGCGAGCGCGAGTCGGACAAGGCCTTGGCGCCCTCCGTCGTGTTGAACACGAGGTGCACCTGGCGGTTGCGCAGGGCGTCCTCGATGTGCGGACGGCCTTCCAGCACCTTGTTGATTTTCTCGGCCTCGATGCCGTTCTCGACGAGGAATCGCTGCGTGCCGCCGGTGGCGATGACGCGGAAGCCGAGTTCGCGCAGGCGCTTGACCGGCTCCAACACGCGCGACTTGTCCTCGTCGCGCACCGACACGAACACGGTGCCCTCGCGCGGCAGATCGACGCCGGCGCCGAGCTGCGACTTGGCGAAGGCGACGGCGTAGTCCGTGTCGAGGCCCATGACCTCGCCCGTCGAGCGCATCTCCGGGCCGAGCAGCGTGTCGACGCCGGGGAAGCGCGCGAAGGGGAAGACCGCTTCCTTCACCGCGATGTGGCGAAGCGACTTGAAGTCCGGTCGGCCGCCATAGGCGGCAAGCGCCACTTCCAGGCTCTCGCCAGCCATGACGCGGGCGGCGACCTTGGCGATCGGCGATCCCACGGTCTTGGCGACGAAGGGCACGGTGCGCGAGGCGCGCGGGTTCACTTCGAGGACGTAGATCACGTCGTCCTTGATGGCGAACTGAACGTTCATCAGGCCGCCGACCTTGAGGGCGAGGGCGAGCTCCCGCGACTGGCGCTCCAGCTCGGCGACGATGGCCGGCGACAGCGAATGGACGGGGAGCGAGCAGGCCGAGTCGCCGGAATGGATACCGGCCTCCTCGATGTGCTCCATGATGCCCGCGACGTGGGTGTCAGAGCCGTCGCAGAGGCAGTCCACGTCGACCTCGATCGCGTTGGACAGATAAGAGTCGATCAGCACCGGCGACTTGCCGGAGACGACCACAGCCTCCTTCATGTAGCGCTCGAACTGCGCGTCGGCGCGCACGATCTCCATCGCTCGGCCGCCCAGCACGTAGGACGGGCGCACGACCACGGGATAGCCGACCCTCTCGACGATCGCGCGGGCTTCCTCGACCGAGCGGGCGATGCCGTTCTCGGGCTGCTTCAGGCCGAGATCGTGAAGGAGCTTCTGGAAACGGTCGCGGTCCTCGGCGAGGTCGATCGCGTCCGGCGAGGTCCCGAGGATCGGAATGCCGGCCTTTTCCAGCGCCTCGGCGAGCTTCAGCGGCGTCTGGCCGCCGAACTGCACGATGACGCCGTGGAGGGTGCCGCGCGCCTTCTCGACGCGCAGGATCTCGAGGACGTCCTCGGCGGTCAGCGGCTCGAAATAGAGGCGGTCGGAGGTGTCGTAGTCGGTGGACACGGTCTCCGGGTTGCAATTGACCATGATCGCCTCGAACCCTGCGTCCTGGAGCGCGAAGGCGGCGTGGCAGCAGCAATAATCGAACTCGATGCCCTGGCCGATGCGGTTCGGGCCGCCACCGAGGATCACGACCTTGCGCTTGTCGGACACATCGGCCTCGGAGCGCAGGGCACCGGCGAAGGGCCGCTCGTAGGTCGAGTACATGTAGGGCGTCGGCGAGGCGAACTCGGCGGCGCAGGTGTCGATGCGCTTGAACACGGGATGAACGTCTAGCCGATCGCGCAGCGCCGCGACTTCGGTCTCGCTGGTCCGCGAGAGCTTGGCGAGGCGGGCGTCCGAGAAGCCCATGCTCTTGAGGAAGCGAAGGTTTTCGGCATCCTCAGGCAGGCCGTGCTCGGCGATCCGCGCTTCGGTGTCGACGATGTGCTTCAGGCGGGCGATGAACCAGGGGTCGATGCGGCAGGACTGATGGACCTGCTCCGGGCTCGTGCCCATGCGCAGCGCCTGCCCCACCATGCGGAGTCGATCGGGCGTCGGCCGACCCAGCGCGGCGCGCACCGCGTTCTTGTCGTCGTCCTCGCCGAGGCCGGGAATTTCGATCTCGTCGAGGCCGTCGAGGCCGGTCTCCAGGCCGCGCAGCGCCTTCTGAAGCGATTCCTCGAAGGTGCGCCCGATCGCCATGACCTCGCCGACCGACTTCATGGCGGTGGTCAGCGTGGGCTCGGCGCCGGGAAACTTTTCGAAGGCGAAGCGCGGGATCTTGGTGACGACGTAGTCGATCGTCGGCTCGAAGGAGGCCGGCGTCGCGCCGCCGGTAATGTCGTTGTCGAGTTCGTCCAGCGTGTAGCCGACGGCGAGCTTGGCCGCGATCTTGGCGATCGGGAAGCCGGTGGCCTTCGAGGCGAGGGCGGAGGAGCGCGACACGCGGGGGTTCATCTCGATGACGACGAGGCGGCCGTTCTCGGGGTTCACCGCGAACTGGACGTTGGAGCCGCCGGTCTCGACGCCGATCTCGCGCAGCACCGCGATGCTCGCGTTGCGCATGATCTGGTATTCCTTGTCCGTCAGCGTCAGGGCCGGCGCGACGGTGATGGAATCGCCGGTGTGGACCCCCATCGGATCGACGTTCTCGATCGAGCAGACGATGATGCAGTTGTCCGCGCGGTCGCGGACCACTTCCATCTCGTATTCCTTCCAGCCGAGGACCGACTCCTCGATCAGCACCTCGGTCGTCGGCGAGGCGTCGAGGCCGCCCTCGACGATCTCGAAGAACTCCGAGCGGTTGTAGGCGATGCCGCCACCGGTGCCGCCGAGCGTGAAGGAGGGGCGGATGATGGCGGGGAGGCCCACATGGTCGAGCGCCTCGGCCGCGGCGGCAAGGCCGCGCGCGACGTGACGCTGCTTGCGGTCGCTCTCGCCGGCCGCCCAGTCGGCCTCGACCTTGGCCAGCGCCGCGTCGCGCTGGGCACCCGGCTCGGTGGTGCGGATGACTTCGGCTCGCAGGCCCTCGATCTGGCGCTTGTCGGCAGCTTTCGCCTCCGTTGCGTTGGCGAGGAAGGACTTCGGCGTCTCGAGGCCGATCTTGGCCATCGCTTCGCGGAAGAGAGCGCGGTCCTCGGCCTTGTCGATCGCGGTGGCGTCCGCGCCGATCATCTCGACGTCGTACTTGTCGAGGACGCCCATGCGCTTGAGCGACAGGGCGGTGTTCAGCGCTGTCTGGCCGCCCATCGTCGGCAGGATCGCGTCGGGGCGCTCCTTGGCGACGATCTTGGCGACGACCTCGGGCGTGATCGGCTCGATGTATGTCGCGTCGGCGAGATCCGGATCGGTCATGATCGTCGCCGGATTCGAGTTGACCAGGATGATCCGGTAGCCTTCCGCCTTGAGCGCCTTGCAGGCCTGCGTCCCGGAATAATCGAACTCGCAGGCCTGACCGATGACGATCGGCCCTGCACCGATGATGAGGATCGATTGGATGTCGGTGCGTTTGGGCATGCGGGTTCTCGCGCGTCTTCGCCTGCGCCTGTCGGCGGCGCGGGGCATGGTCCCGGCCGCCTTCCGGCGCGTTCGGCTTCATCTGTCTGGCTAGAGGCGCCTTATAGGCAAGCGTGGCCGGCGACGGAACCCCGAAAGTGCGCGGCCGAGGTCAGGCCTCGCGCGTGGCATGCTCCGGCTCGGGACTTTCGGCGGCGAGGGGGGCCGGCACCGGGATCAGGAGGGTCGAACCGCGCAAGGGCTGGCCGTCATAGGACTCGAACCCCAGGGCGAGCGCGAGGCAGGCAAGCTCCACGGTCTTCGGGATTTCGATGTCCTTACCGTCGCGATGGCCTTTCTCGTAGTACTGGATGACGCGTTTTTTCAGGCCCAGCTTCTCGGCCGCGTCCTTCTGCTTCAGCCCGAGCGATTTCCGCCAGGTCTTGAACGAGTCGGCATTCATCGATCGCGCCTTCGAATCGCCCGCAGGGTCGCACCGTTTCAGATTCGGTCAAGCCTGAGGGCCTACAATGAGCGGTTGGCTGGCGTCAATTTCGCGCGGGTCGGATCCTCCCGAAGCCGGCTCAGCGAATCGCGTCACCAAGCCGCACGAAGTGCGCCGAATCTGCTTGCAAACGCGCACGAAGTGCACATACAATCAGATCTGCCCCAAGGTCATGTCGGGGTTCGTTGTTGGACAGCGGACGAGGTTTTCGGTCCAGTTAGTTGAGGAGTTCACGCCATGCTCGCAGATATCGTCATAGCCCGCTCGGCCGTCGGCGCAGACCGGGATCGGGACGACCTTCATCGTCACGCGACCTTCAGCTGCGGCTTCCGCAGCTTCCTGAAGCGGCTGGCCCTCCTGTTTCGTAGCGCATGAGCCATTCCCGTCCGCCGGGTGCGAAAATCGAAAGGGCGCCGAACGTCATCCGTCCGGCGCCCTTGTCATGTCTGCGGTTGAAAGCCTTCAGGCGGCGGTCGCGGCCTTGTGCTCGTCGATGAGGTCGAAGAAGCGTTTGAAGAGGTAGTGCGAGTCCTGCGGGCCGGGGGAGGCCTCGGGATGGTGCTGCACGGAGAACACCGGCTTGTTCCTGAGACGCAGGCCGCAATTGGTGCCGTCGAACAGCGAGCGATGGGTCTCCTCGACGCCCTCCGGCAGCGAATCGGCCGCAACGGCGAAGCCGTGGTTCATCGAGACGATCTCGACCTTGCCGGTGGTGAAGTCCTTTACCGGGTGGTTCGCCCCGTGATGGCCCTGGTGCATCTTCTCGGTGCGGCCGCCAAGCGCCAGCGCCAGCATCTGGTGGCCGAGGCAGATGCCGAAGGTCGGCACGCCCGCGTCGATCACGCCGCGGATCGCCGGCACGGCGTATTCGCCCGTCGCCGCCGGATCGCCGGGACCGTTGGACAGGAAGACGCCGTCCGGCTTGTGCGACAGGATCTCGTCGGCCGTGGCGGTCGGCGGCACGAGCACGACCTTGGCGCCGCCGCCCGCCATCAGGCGAAGGATGTTGCGCTTGGTGCCGTAGTCGATGGCGACGATCGTATAGCGCGGGTCCTGGCCGGCGCCGTACCCGGCGCCCCAGGCCCAGGGCGTCTCGTTCCAGATCGTGCCTTCGCCGCCGGTCGCCTCCTTGGCGAGGTCGAGCCCGACAATGCCGCCCCACGCGGCCGCGCGGGCCTTCAGCGCCTCGACATCGAACTTGCCCTCGGCATTGTGCGCGATCACGGCGTTGGGCATGCCCTTCTCGCGGATCAGAACGGTCAGGGCACGCGTGTCGATGCCGGAGAGGGCCACGACGTTGTGGCTCTTCAGCCACGCGTCGAGATGGGCGACCGACCGGTAGTTGGAGGGCTCCGACACCTCGGCCCGGAAGATCGCGCCGACTGCGCGGGCGCTGCCGTCCGGCGCCAGATCCTCCCGGTCCTCCTCGTTCGCGCCCACATTGCCGATGTGGGGGAAGGTGAAGGTGACGATCTGTTTGGCGTAGGACGGATCGGTCAGGATCTCCTGGTAGCCGGTCAGCGAGGTGTTGAAGCAGACCTCGCCCTCGACGGCGCCCTCGGCGCCCAGCCCGTCGCCCTCGATCACGGTGCCGTCCGCGAGAACGAGCAGGGCGGTGGGAATTCGTCTGGTCCAGCCCTCGGTCATGGCTCGGCTCCTCAACATCGTCGCGCGGCCGGGATCCGGGACGAGGTGCGCGGCAGACGCGGCTCGATCCGGGGTGTCGGCGTTGCATGGGTTCGCTGAAGGCTCCATATCGCCGCGCCGGGCCGCCGATGCAAGCCGCTTGAGCCGCGATCCTCGAATTCCCATATGCAGCACGGCGCCCCGCGGGCCGCCTTCCTCCCGTTTCGCGACAGCTCGATCCGGTCTACCCTCGCACCCAAGCGGCGCGGGCGGCGGGGAGAACCCGCGCGCCGCGCCGTCTCGTTTTTGTTCGGAAAGTCGCTTCCATGCGTGAAATCTTCACCGAGGCCCTCAACCAGGCCATCAAGGCGCAGGACAAGCGCCGGATGGGTACGTTGCGCCTGATCACCGCCGCCATCAAGGATCGCGATATCGCGCAGCGCGGCGCGGGCAAGGACCCGCTGGCCGATGACGAGATCCGCCAGGTCCTCACCAAGATGGTGAAGCAGCGGCAGGAATCGGCCAAGATCTACGAGGACAACGGCCGCGCCGAACTCGCCGCGCAGGAGCGCGAGGAGATCGCGATCATCGAGGAGTTCCTGCCCGCCCAGCTCGACCCGAATGCCGTGGAAGCGGCCTGCCGGCAGGTCGTGGCCGACACCAACGCGCAGGGCCTGCGCGACGTCGGCCGCTGCATGAGCGCGCTCAAGGAGCGCTATGCCGGGCAGATGGACTTCGCCCGGGCGAGCGGCGTCGTGAAGGAACTGCTGCGCTGATCGTGGAGGCGCCGGGAACCCCCGGCGCCTCGAAGGGCTTTCGACCGCTTCCGAAACGTGAAGCGAGCCCCGATGAAGCCCCACGTCCTCTGCCACATGATGATCTCGATCGACGGCCGCGTCCGCACGGAGGGCTGGGCCATCGACGATCCCTCCTCGATCTTCGAAACGATCCATGACGAGATCGCGGGCGATGCCTGGCTCGTCGGCCGCAAAACCATCGAGCGCGATTTCGACGGCGAGGGCGAATGGGAGAAGGGCCTCTCCACCGGCCCGATCGAGCGGACCGACTGGTTCGCGGAAAAGGGCGCGAAGAGCTACGCCGTCGCCGTCGACCGATCCGGCAGGATCGCCTGGAAGAGCGGTGCGATCGACGGCGAGCCGGTGGTCGCGATCCTGTCGCGGCAGGTGTCCGACGACTATCTGGCCTTCCTCCAAAAGACCGGCGTCTCCTACGTCTTCGGCGGCGATGACGAGATCGACTTCGCCGCCGTCCTCGACACGCTCAATCGCGAGCTCGGCATCGAGCGCCTGCTCGTCGAGGGCGGGGGCGGGGTCAACGGATCGCTGATGAATGCCGGGCTCGTCGACGAATTGTCCGTCGCCGTCGTGCCGGTGACGGACGGGCGGCCGAAGGCGCCCTCGCTCTTCGACGTTTCCGGCGCCTGGGCGGGCTCGCGGCCGCTGGAGCTCCTGTCCGTGACGCAGCGCGACAAGGGCGTGGTGTGGCTGCGCTACAAAGTGCTGAACGATCGGCTGAAGGCGCCGGGGCCGGACACGCCGCTAGAATAGCAGCGCCGAGACGATCGGCACGAGGAGGGCGGTGGCGAGGGCATTGAGGCCCATGGCGAGACCTGAAAAGGCGCCCGCCACCTCGCTTTCCTGCAGCGCCCGTGCGGTGCCGATGCCGTGCGAGGCCGTTCCGATGGCGAGGCCCCGCGCGGCGTCGTCGCGGACACGCAGGAGCGAGAGCAGCGGCGGTCCGAGCGAAGCGCCGAGAATGCCGGTGAGGATCACGAAGACCGCCGTCAGCGAGGGCAGGCCGCCCAGTTTCTCGGCGATGCCCATCGCGACGGGCGCGGTCGCCGATTTCGGCGCGAGGCTGACGAGCGAGGCCGCGTCGACCCCGAAGACGAGCCCGGCACTCAGAGACGCGAGGATCGCCGAGAGCGAGCCCGCGAGGATGCTGGCCGCGACGGCCAGGGCGGAGCGCCTCACGCGCTCGAACTGCCGGTAGAGCGGGATGGCGAGTGCGACCGTCGCCGGGCCGAGCAGGAAGTGGATGAACTGCGCGCCCTCGAAATAGGTCTCGTAGCTCGTGCCGGTGAGGACGAGGACGGCGACGACGGCGGCGACCGTCAGGAGCACCGGGTTGAGGAGGGCGGGGCGGCCTGCCTTGGCGTGGAGCCAGCTCGCCGCCTGGAAGGCGACGAGCGTCATCGTCAGGGCGAGAAGCGGGCTGGCCGCGAGATAGACCCAGATGTCGGACAGCCGCTCACCCATTGGTCCGGCTCCCCGTCCGGCCGAGCTTGTTCATGACGAGGCCGGTGACGGCGATCGTCGCGAGGGTCGAGAGAACGAGCGTCGCGCCGAGCGGGAGCGCCTCCGCTTCGAGCCGGGCCGCATGGGTCATGATGCCGACGCCGGCCGGCACGAAGAGCAGCGACAGGTTGGCGAGGAGCGCGCCGCCGACCTGGCTGAGAGCGGTCGGAACCGAGCCGCGCACGAGGAGGACGAGGAACAGGATCGCCATGCCGATCACCGGACCCGGTAGGGGCAGGCCCGTCGCGGCGGCGATCGTCTCGCCCGCGAGCTGGCACAGAAGGATGGCGGTGAGGGCGGGCAGCATGGGCGGATCTCCGGCGTCGAGGCCGCCGAGATAGACCGCCGCCATCCTGTCGGGGCAAGGCGGCGCGACGCGATTAACCATTTTCCCGGGCGGAGGCGTTATAATGCTCGACATGCGATTCGCCCCGTCCTTTCTCGACGACATCCGCGACCGGGTGAAGATCTCCGACGTCATCGGCCGGCGGGTCACCTGGGACCGCCGCAAGACCCAGCCCGGCAAGGGTGACTACTGGGCCTGCTGCCCCTTCCACGGCGAGAAGTCGCCGTCCTTCCACTGCGAGGACGCCAAGGGCCGCTACCACTGCTTCGGCTGCGGCGTTTCGGGCGACGTGTTCCGCTTCCTGACGGATTGCGAGGGTATGGCGTTTCCGGAGGCGGTGGAGCAGCTGGCGGCCGAGGCAGGGCTGCCGATGCCGGCGCGCGATCCGGAGGCGGAGAAGCGCGACGCGCAGCGCGCGACGATCTTCGACGCGCTTCGGCTCGCGGCCGATTTCTTCCGCGTCCAGCTCCAGGAGGGCGACGGCGCCAAGGCGCGCGCCTATCTGCGCGACCGCGGCCTGTCGCCCGCGACGCAGGCGACGTTCGGTGTCGGCTACGCCGCCGAATCGCGCAACCGTCTGAAGGAGCACCTCGTCTCCAAGGGCGTCGGCAAGGCGGAGATCGAGGCGGCAGGCCTCGTGATCCACGAGAACGTGGCCGTGTCCTACGACCGATTCCGCGATCGGATCATCTTCCCGATCCTCGACACACGCGAGCGCGTCATCGCCTTCGGCGGCCGCGCCATGTCGCCGGACGCGCAGGCCAAGTACCTGAACTCGCCGGAGACCGAGGTCTTCGTGAAGGGCTCGACGCTCTTCAACATCGCTCGCGCCCGGCGCGCGGCCAGGCAGACCGGCACGCTGCTCGTGGTCGAGGGCTACGTCGACGCCATCATGCTGCACCAGCACGGATTCGAGCACGCCGTCGCGCCGCTCGGCACGGCCCTGACGGACCGCCAGCTGGAGCTTCTCTGGAAGAGCGTTCCCGAGCCGATCCTCTGCTTCGACGGCGACGCGGCGGGTACCAAGGCGGCGCACCGCGCGGCGGAGGTGGCGCTGCCGCTCCTGAAGCCCGGCCAATCGCTGCGCTTCGTCGTGCTGCCGACCGGCAAGGACCCGGACGACGTGGTGCGGGACGGCGGCGCCGAAGCGTTCAACCGGGTGCTGGACGGCGCCCGGCCGCTCGCCGATCTCCTGTGGATGCGCGAAACCGCCGGTGCGAGCTTCGACACGCCCGAACGCCGGGCAGACCTCGAGAAGCGCCTGAAGGCGCTGGTGCGGCAGATCGGCGACGAGAGCGTCCGGCGCCATTATCTGCAGGACGTCGACGAGCGCCTGTCCACCTTCTTCGGCGCGCCGGCCGCCGGAAGCCAGCGGCGCGACGGCGGCTTCAACCGGAACGACCGCGGCGGAGGCGGCTGGAAGAAGGGTGGCGGGCAGGGCGGCCATGGCCCCGGCGGCGCCGGGCGGCGCGCGGCCGTCTCGGACCGGCTCGCCCGCTCCAGCCTCACCCGCACCGAGCCGGCCACGGCCGCGCCGAGCCGGCGGGAGACCACCATCGTCGTCGGCTTCATCAACCATCCGGTTCTGTTCGAAGAAGCGTTCGACTACTTTGCCGGGCTGGAGCTCGCCGACGCCGCGCTCGAGCGGCTGCGCAGCGTCGTCCTCGACGTCTACGCCGAGGAAGCGCCGCGCGACCGCGACGATCTCCTGAGCGCACTGCGACGGCGCGGCGCGATCGGGCTGTTCGACGAGGCGGAGACGCGCATGCGGCTCGTTCGGGAATGGTCCGTCCTGGCGGACGCGGCGCCGGAGGACGCCCGCGAAGCGGTGCGGCAGGCGCTTCACTTGCAGCACCGATTCCGGTCCTTACATAGGGAGCTGAAGCAGGCGGAAGAACAGCTCGGCATCGAGCCGACCGAACTGACCTTGCAACATATGCTTGAAGTCAAACGTGAAATCGAGGACGCGACGGCGATCGAAGCGTTGATCGAAGGCTACGGGATCCTTTCGGGTCGCGGGGCGAAAGCGATCTGACGGTTGGTCGAGCCAGCCGAAAGGTCAGGTCCGGTAAACGCCGGCGCGATAGGGGCGTTCTCCTCAGGAGAGCGCTCTCGTGCTCGTTTGCGGGTCGCAAGCGGTTGACATTCAAAATGGAAATGAGAATCAGAGTTCCGTAGGCCGGGCTGCGTCTTGAAGCTTGGCTGAAGCGTTCCTTCTTACCGGCGTCTTTCGACGTCGCGTCCGCGGCGGCCGGCAGGGTGAGCCGGCGCCGGCGGGAGCGAAGGAGCTGATCAGTCTCGGGCCTGCCTCGCATCCCTTTGACGGGTGGGATGCGACACGAATTGGAGAGAAGACTGCATGGCGACCAAGGTCAAGGAAAGCGAAGCGCCGGTCGAGGAGCGTCCGGACGGCGCCCCCGACAGCCCTCTTCTCGATCTCTCCGACGATGCCGTCAAGAAGATGATCAAGGCCGCGAAGAAGCGCGGTTTCGTGACGATGGACAAGCTGAATTCGATGCTCTCGGCGGACGACGTCACGTCCGAGCAGATCGAGGACATGATGGCCATGCTCAACGACATGGGCATCAACGTCGTCGAGGACGAGGAAGGCGAGGAGGAGGAGAAGGA
>CANJKV010000045.1 GCA_947474855.1 Aurantimonadaceae bacterium
CTGTGCGGCTCGTTCCTGAAGCCCGTGAAGGCCGGCCACCACCACGGCAAGCGCGGCCCGTTCGGCTGGTTCAACCGCGGCTTCGACTGGACCTCGCATCGCTACAGCCGGGTGGTGCGCGCCACCGCCAGCCGGCCGAAGCGCTTCATGATCGTTTACCTCGCGCTCTTCGCCGGGCTCGGCTGGTTCTACGTCCAGATTCCGACGGCATTCCTGCCGCAGGAGGACCAGGGCTTCCTGATCTCCTCCTTCCAGGGGCCGTCCGACGCCACCTCCAACCGGATGCGCGCCGTCACGTCCGAGGCCGAGAAGTTCATCCTCGAGCAGCCGGGCGTGAACTCGATGGTGACGATCCAGGGCTTCTCCTTCTCCGGCCAGGGGCAGAACGCCGCCCTCGCCTTCATCACCCTCAAGAACTGGGACGAGCGCGGACCGGCCGAGAGCGCCGACGCCCTGTCGGGCAAGATCACCGGACGCCTCCTGCAGTTCCGCGACGCGATCGCCTTCGCGCTCTCGCCGCCGCCCATCCAGGGCCTCGGCACGACCGGCGGCTTCGAGTTCCGCCTTCAGGACCGCGGCAACCTCGGCACCACGGCGCTGTTCGCCGCGCGCGATCAGCTCCTGGCCGCCGCCGGGCAGAGCCCGATCCTCACCGGCATGCGCTTCGAGGGCCTGCCGCCGGGTCCCCAGATCGCGCTCAACATCGACCGCGAGAAGGCCAACGCCTTCGGCGTCACCTTCGCCGACATCAACTCGACGATCTCGACGAGTCTGGGCTCGAACTACGTCAACGACTTCCCCAATGCCGGCCGCATGCAGCGCGTCACCGTCCAGGCGGACGACCGGGGCCGCATGCGCGTCGAGGACGTCCTGAACCTCAACGTGCGCAACGCGCAAGGGGGGATGGTGCCGATGTCGGCGTTCGCCACCGCCGACTGGACTGTCGGCACCTCGCAGCTCGTCGGCTACAACGGCTATCCGTCCGTCCGCCTCTCGGGCGGCGCGGCGCCGGGCTACTCCTCGGGCGAGGCGATCGCCGAGATGGAACGGCTGGCGAGCCAGCTTCCCGCCGGCTTCGGCTTCGAGTGGACGGGCCAGTCGCTGCAGGAGATCCAGTCTGGCAACCAGACGCCGTTCCTGATCGGTCTCGCCATTCTCTTCGTCTTCCTGTGCCTCGCGGCCCTTTACGAGAGCTGGGCGATCCCGATCTCGGTCATGCTCGTGGTGCCGCTCGGCGTCATCGGCTGCGTGGCCGCGATCATGTTCCGGGGCCTGTCCAACGACGTCTACTTCACCGTCGGCATCATCACGATCATCGGCCTGTCGGCCAAGAACGCCATCCTGATCGTGGAATTCGCGGTGGAACAGATGGAGGCGGGCAAGGGCCTCCTCGACGCTACCGTCGAGGCCGCGCACCTGCGCTTCCGGCCGATCCTGATGACGTCGCTCGCCTTCACGGTCGGCGTCATCCCGATGGCCATCGCGACGGGCGCCTCGGCCGCCAGCCAGAACGCCATCGGCACGGCCGTCGTCGGCGGCATGATCTCGGGCACCTTCCTCGCGATCCTGTTCGTGCCGGTGTTCTTCACCTTCATCATGCGCCTGTCCGGCACAGCCAAGCGGATGGAGAAGACGAAAGCGGCGCCTCCCGCCGCGCCCGGCGGCGGCGCGCCCGCGCCGCAGCCGGCGGAGTGAATTCCGTCCCCGTACCGAAGCGCCCGCCGAACAGGTTCGGCGGGCGCTCGTCGTTTCAAGGTCACGCAACCGTTCCAGCCGCGCGAATTCCGTTTACGTCAATGTTGGTGTATCCCTCGGCGAGGTCGATGTCTGGGAGGAATCGATGACGATCATGCCGACCACGGCGCATCCGGTCGTGGCCAAGCCTTGGCTTTCCAGCTATCCCGCCGGCATGCCGGCCGAGCTGCCGGATTTTCCCTATCAGTCGCTCGGCGACCTTCTCGACGAGGCTCTCGCCCGCCACGGTCCCGCGCCGGCCTTCCGGCTGCTGGGCGCCACCATGACCTATCGCGAGCTCGACGAGGCCTCGCGCGCCTTCGCCGCCTACCTCCAGTCCCTGGGCCTGAAGCCGGGCGACCGCGTCGCCCTGATGATGCCGAACGTCTTCCAGTATCCGGTGGCGGTCGCCGGGGTCGTGCGGGCCGGCCTCGTCGTCGTCAACACCAATCCGCTCTACACCCCGCGCGAGCTCCAGCATCAGCTCACGGATTCGGGCGCGCGCGCCATCGTCATCCTGGAGAACATGGCCGCCACGCTGGAAGCGTGCCGCGCCGCGGTTCCCGTCGAGCACGTCGTCGTCACCGGCCTCGGCGACATGCTGCCGACGCTCAAGGGCGCGATCGTCAACTTCGTGGTGCGGCGCGTGAAGAAGCTCGTGCCGCGCTATTCGCTGCCGGGTGCGGTGCGATTCAAGGACGCGCTGCGGCGCGGCCGGGCCGCCCGCTTCACGCCGGTTCGCCGCGAACTCTCCGATATCGCCGTCCTGCAATATACCGGCGGCACCACGGGCGTGTCGAAGGGAGCGGTGCTGACCAACGCCAACATCGTGGCCAACGTCCTTCAGTCGGAGCTGTGGAACGCCCCGGCCCTGGAGAAGAAGCCGGCGGACGAGCAGCTTTCCACCGTTTGCGCGCTGCCGCTCTACCACATCTTCGGCTTCACCGTGAACATGATGCTGTCGATGCGGCAGGGCGGGTGCAACATCCTGATCCCCAATCCGCGCGACATCCCGGCGACTTTGAAGGAGCTGCGCCGCTGGCGCTTCCACTCCTTCCCGGCCGTCAACACCCTGTTCGGCGCCATCGCGCGCCATCCGGACTCGACCAAGATCGACTGGTCGAGCCTGACGCTCTCGGTCGGCGGCGGCATGGCCGTCCAGGCGGCGACGGCAGAGCTCTGGAAGCAGCGCACGGGCTGCGCGATCTGCGAAGGCTACGGCCTGTCGGAGACCAGCCCGTCGGCGAGCTGCAACCCGGTACTCTCGACCGAATATACCGGTACGATCGGCGTTCCCATTCCCTCGACCGAGTTCCGCATCGTCGACGACGATGGCGTCGGCCTTCCGCTCGGCGAGCGCGGCGAGATCGCGATCCGCGGCCCCCAGGTCATGGCCGGCTACTGGAACCGCCCGGAGGACACCGCCCACGCCTTCACGGCGGACGGTTTCTTCCGCACCGGCGACATCGGCACCATGGACGAGGGCGGCTTCGTGCGGATCGTCGACCGCAAGAAGGACATGATCAACGTGTCCGGCTTCAACGTTTATCCCAACGAGATCGAGGAGATCGTCACCCGCATGCCCGGCATCGTCGAGGCCGCGGCGGTGGGCGTTCCCGACGAGAGCTCGGGCGAGGCGGTGAAGCTCGTTCTCGTGCGCAGCGATCCGTCCGTCGACGAGGACAAGGTCAAGGCCTACTGCCGCGAGCAGCTTACCGGCTACAAACGGCCCCGCGCGGTGGAGTTCCGCGACGAGCTGCCCAAGACCGGCGTCGGCAAGATCCTCCGCCGCGCACTGCGCGACTGAGGAGGCCGCCGCCCTCCCCTCCCCGGCGGGCGGCACCGCTTATTCCGGACGCGGAGCACCCGGCCGCATCGGCGTGCCGCCCGTCCGTGTCCCGTCCGCCCTCGTACCAGCCCCGCCCACGGCTGCCCTTCGCGTCTTCGCCGCAAACCGGGCCTTTGCGGCGCGCGAATCGTCGGCTAGGGTCTGCGCAACGATGACGACTGCCGCACAAGGGCTTGGGCGGCACAGGAGCCTTTTTTCGCCGTCATGCAAAAAGGGCTTTTCATTCACGGAAGTGTCGCTTATATCCCGCTCACCGACGGCGACGAGCCGCTCGGCAGGTGACGCGGGGTGGAGCAGCCCGGTAGCTCGTCAGGCTCATAACCTGAAGGTCGCAGGTTCAAATCCTGCCCCCGCAACCAATATCAGACGATCGTAAAGCCCTGGCTTCGCCGGGGCTTTTGCATTTCGGGCTATACCCTTCTAGACCAAGATCGACTGCACGGTCGCCGTCATGCGTGGCGCGATCGCGGCTCGCGCGGAGCCCACCGTTTGCCCCTCGCAAACACGAAGGAAAAGCGACGGCCGAGCGACACTTTTTGGGTTCACATCCGCGTCGGTCTTCTCTATATGGAGCCCATCGCAGGCGACACACTGCCCTGCTGGGGAATAGGTTAACGGTAGACCAGCGGACTCTGACTCCGTTAGTCCTGGTTCGAATCCAGGTTCCCCAGCCACTCCCTTTCTTTAGTGATCACAGGCACTTAGGCGCCAGAATCAAGCGGCAAATTTGCCTCTTGATGTCGCATCCATGTTGCAGCCATTCCCCTTGATTTGCAGGGGTTTCATTCGACGCACGGCAGCTCCATGCGACATGTCGCGCGACATGGAATGCCCACGGCAGAGGCATTTGAGGTCTCCACCGTTGGTGGGAACCTCATCCCCAGATCACGGCGTGCTTGGTCGGATCGCCACACGGCGTGGCGCTTCCCTCGGGGCTCGGGGATTGCCATGATGGCAACACCTGCCGGCTGTCCTGAGCTCGCGCCGCACTGGATGTCCAATGAACTCTGTCCCCCTGCTCGGCTGGGCCCTTCTCGTCGCCGTGCCCCTATCCGCGTTCTGGATGCTGTCTCAACCCCGACCGAAGAGGCGCCGGCGCGGCAGCGACTCCGGCGGGTCCGGTGACGACGGCTCTGCGGTCGGCTTCTCCCACCACTGCGACGGCGGGTCCGACGGCGGTGATGGTGGTGGAGGCGGCGGCGACTGAGCGCCGCCATCCGTCATCCATTGCCAGACTATATGCAGGTGCGCTTGTCCGCTTAGCTCAGCACGAGATCGAAGGAGCGGATGACGGGCACCTCGTCGCCATCGATCTCCGCTCGCTTCTTCGCCTTGGCGAGGGCGTCAATGGAAAGCTCCTCTGGCATCTCGCTCAGCTGCTGGATCGCCGATCGAGCGACACGAAACCGGCCGCAGGTCGGGCACGTGAATTCAGCAAAGTCGCCCGCACTCGACGGAGCCTGCTGAGCGGGCTCGTTGGTCACGGGACATTGTTCGTTTGTCGAGGGCATCGGATCTCCTTGTGCCGGCGGATTGAGGCGATGGCCCGCACACCGGCATAGCCCAACGGCACCCAAGGCGTTCGGTTCGCATGGCCCTTGATGCTGGAAGGAACGCTCGAGCGCTGGCCAGCTTGTCCCCTGACAGGTCACCAGGAGGAGAAGCCCCATGGCAATCGCACCGCAGAGATCTAAAGGCGTTCGCTGGCTCTACATCATCATCGCGCTGGTCGTAGTGATCGGCCTCGCCTACTGGTTCACGAACTACAACGCCGGCACTACGACGGACGGCGCCGCACCGGGAGCCGCACCCGCAGCCGCTCCGGCGGCCACGACCACGAACTAGTGGCCCCCGCCGCCTGATGGGGTTTGCGCCACGGTGGCGCGAACCCACTCCATGATTGCTCCTCAATTTGAGGACGGACGTCACGCCGCCTCGGCGACTATCTCCCCCGGATCAGGCCACAGCAGCCCCTCCAGCGTCATGTAGAGGCTCGCACGCAGCGAACCCCGCACCGGCCACGGACGCATCTCCACGGCCCGCAGGCGCGCCTTCTCGAGGTCGATCCGGTTGAGGGCGGCCTGGAACGCGTCGGGAGCTGCCTGCCAGGTGGGGCACGAGATCAGCACGTCCGACACCGAGGCGATGACCTCGCTCCAGAGCGCCTCGCGGTTCCGCTCGCTCTCGCGCAGGCAGCGGAGCACGAAGCGGAGGTGCGCCTCGCCGTGCTCGTTCAGGATCTCGGTGAGGGCGCCGCGGGCGTGGGTCTCGCCCGGCCGGCGGCGGCGTGACGTCGGCACGATGCGGATGCCGGCCTCATCGCAGATGGCAGCCAAGCGATCAGTGGATTCGAGCATGTGGGATCCTCCCGCGAAGTGCGCGGTAACCTAGCACCACATCAGATGGATGGAACAGGATCGAGCAAGCCCCTCCGGGGGCGGACGCTTGCGCGCATCTGTCATCGGATGACAGATAGCCGGCGCCCTCGTCCCTTGCGATGCTGGCGACGCTCGCCCATCGTCCGTCAACAGGAGGACTCACGATGATGCGATTGCTGATGCTGGCGACCATGATGACCACGACCAACGGCGCGGCCTTCGCGCAGGAGTTGGAACCGAGAGACTTCTCGCCGACAGACGATCTAGGCATCCGCGTTGTGAGCATGGAGCCAGGGAGCATTGGCATCACTCGCATTCTGGTCGAAGTGATCAACCGCAGCCAAGCCGTAATGAGCGCTTCTGTCTCATGCAGCCTCTACTCCTCCGCCAAACAGCCAATCGGTGATGCCGATGGCAATGTCTTAGCCATTCCGCCGAAAAGCCCGGCGACCAAAACCATCATGGCTTACAAGGACGAGGTCGGCGGCGCGTTCTGTCGGATTACCTATTCCTACGCGGGTTAGTTGAGGCGTTCTTACTCGATCATCGCGCCCGGCCGGCCGGGCTTCGGATGGAAGCGCCAGCCCCACCTTTCCGCGTCGCGTCGCTTATAAATGGCCACGGCGACGTCGATATCGAAGCTGAGGAGCCTGGCGGAGTGCGGCGGTAAGGTGTGAGACGTTGGGCGTATTGTGGACGCTGCTCGACCTAGGACGGCCGTAGAGCGGTGGCCGCAGGCTGGGTGCGCCAGCGCCTACGTCCCGCCAGCGCGAGCTCGGATCATCTTCAACAGCCGCTTCCGAGCGAGCAGGATGCCGCCCGTCTGGGAGCGTTGCGCTGGCGGCTCGTTGAGGTGCCAGTCGGCGCCGAGGATGCGATCGATGGCTTCCACCTGCGCCTCCGTTGCACGCCGGGTCCGATTTTCGATTTGAGTTAGGACCTGCGCCGCCACCCCAATCCGTGCGGCGAGGTCCGCAAGCGAGATCTTGGCGCGCTCGCGAGCCTTTGTCAGAGATGAGACCGGCGGGCGGTCGTAATCGTATCGGCGGGGCGCATACGGTGTCGAGTGCGTGACCGCCGTGATCGAGCGACCCCCAAACCTCCCCATCTGCTCCGCTCGCCAACGATAGTAGGTGGTCCTCGACAAACCGCCTCGTGATCCTGCTCCGCCCATATGCGCCTCCATTCTGCGCCAGTGAGCAGGACGCCGAGTTGTGCCGTCAAGCTGGCAGCTCGATCAGGTCGACGCCAGCCACCTTCGCGAGTTGGTTTCGCGCCCGCCCGATCGCGCTCGGCTGCATGTGAAGCTGACTGGCGAGGTCGATCACGTCGTCCTCGCGGCCAAGGATGAAGTCGAAGAGGCCGACGAAGAAAGCCGGCTCGGCCGCCGCGGCGCGCACCTGTTCGGCTTCCAACCCCGACAGGTCGAGGAACCGGCGCATTAGGTCGTCGTGGCTGGCGACGAACATCAGCGCCTGGATCCCGATCTCGTCGGCGTCGAGCACCGGATCGCGGTCGCGGATCACCGGCGCAGCCTTCGCCTGACGTAGCCCGCCGACACCGTATTAGCTGCCTCCGCTTCGAGTTGACGCTGGCCGAGCACCAGACCGATGATCGCCTTGCGAACGTCCCCGCCGGCAGCGGCCAGGACCTCGTCGACTAGGGCGGAGTGGTCTTCCGTGGAGGCGGGAGCGGCGGCGGGCTGGGGCATGGCGAGGCTCCGATTCGGGGTGGCCGAGGATGACTCCGCCAACGATCCGAGTCGAGTTTTTGTTCTCCGTCCGTTCGCATGGCTGGGATGTCCGAGGATGACTAGAGTGAGCCTGCGACACCACCACGCTTTCGAGGACGCATGACCCTCAATCTCGAACGACGCCTACGCCTCAATACCGAGATCGAGCACAGAAGCCTCTACACGTGGGCCGTCAACGAGATCGACGCCGACGGACGTGTCGGCACCGACCAGATCCCGTGGCCGTGGAACCTTCGATTTGTCGGGACGTCCGCCGTAGCGGCCGCCACCCTCGACGCGAGCGACGGGAGCGATTTCGGCCGGGCGAAGCCGCCAGCGCCGACGGTGACCCGTCGCGGAATTATACGGGTCACCCTCGAGCCGAAGACGCCGATGTCGATGTTCGGAACATCGAGGACCATCGAGGCCGCATTCCTGGAGATCGTTCCGTCGACCAATTACGGAGACGAGGTCGGCTGTACGGCATGGGGATGTCCCTCCTACACGCACGAGGTCGACTTCCGCGACGAGACCACCGCGGACACGCTGACCTTCACGATGACGGTCGCTCCGGAGGACTTCGCCGCCTACTTCGAACTAGTGACGGCCGGCCGCGTCGACCACGTCGAACTGAGGGTCGGAGGCCTCGCCGGCGCCTACTCCGAGTGGAGTCCATCCATCGAGACCGATCTCGTGAAGGTCCTGGCCGCCGACCAATGGCATGTTGTCGACGTCTCGGCGTCGCCGACCTTCGAGCCGCCTCGGCTCGGGCCGGTCGGGAGCGCGCTCGTGGCGTTCCGGCGCACGTTGAAGCTCGTGGGCTAGGCGGGCCGAAGTTGGCTCGCCGGAACGAGAGCCAAACTGTTTCGGAGCCGAAGGATGCCTACGGCGCCCGCGGCCAGCAGCGGGACGAACGCCAAATCAGGCATCCTCGGCTCCGTCCTTTCGCTCGCCCTTCGCCACGATCTGAAGCGTGCCGTCGGGAAGCGGCCGCTGAAGCGCCGCCGCCTCCTTCCAATCTGAGTTGAGCCAGACGTCGAACTCGGCCGGCTCCGTCAAGATCACTGGCATCGCCTTGGGGTGCACGGCGCCGACCTCCTTATTCGGATCGCAGGTCAGGAAGCCGTAGGCGTCGACCGTCACCTCGCCCTCAGCCTTCTTTCGGACGCTGGTCCAGTTCGTCCAAATGCCGGCGAAGCAGGCGAGCGGGCGCTTCTCCGACAGCGCGAACCATACGGGCACCTTCTTGCCGTCGATGGTGTCGTACTCGCTGAAAGATGTGAGCGGCACGAGGCAGCGGTGCTGGGGCCCGAGCCAGCGCCGCCAGTGCGGGCTCTTCGTGTTGCGGATGTTCGTGACGCCGGGATCCGTTGCCTTGCCTTTGAGAGCGAACACCGGCGACGGCATTCCCCATCGAGCGAGCACGAGCTCACGACCGCCCTCTCCGTTGCGCACGATCGGTGCCGCGGTGTCAGGAAACACGGCCGGCATGGAGCGCAGGTTGCCGGCGCGGTTCTTGGCCGCCGCGGTGAACTCTCGGATCGCTGCCTGTCCCTTGGTGATGGAGTAGAGATTGCACATAGCGTCGGCCTCCTTGTCTGAGGCAGGTCATTGATCGTCGGGCGGGATGACGCGCTGCACGGGCGCGCAATTGACTGCTGACAAGCGGCAGAGTTGGCGATGGCCGCACAGCCTCACAAGCGAGACTCAACAATCACGATGAGCATCCGCCTTACCTGTTATCCTGCCCCAAGATCACAGACGTTTCGATGCCAGGTATCTCTGTGTCGCGTCTCGACCGGATGAGATTACCCGCTTGCATCTCGCAATTCCCCGACCGAGGAAGGTGCTATCCGATTGAGTGTAGTTCTGCCATATTACCGAGACACCCCACCGTTCAGTTGCAAATTGCCTGACGGCGACGATGTAATCAGCCGCTGCAGCGTCAACGCTGCGGGCGCGAAGCAGGTCAATCGGCCTTTTCTTGACCTCGAATTTTCCACCCGTAGCCTGATCCGACAGTATGGCGAAGAGTTCACTTAGCCTCTGCTCAGATGCGGGGCCGAAGTCGCCAACGACTAGGGCATTTAGACCCTGCAGCCGTTGTGAGCACCCAAAGATGCGAGCTTCCTGAGACAGGATTAAAATTTCGCCATCTGACGGCGAATGGATCGCATCCCGCATGTCAGCCGGCCACCGCTGGAGCCAGTACTCGCGAGAGAGCGTTGCCAATTCGGTAGCGACCTTCTCTATTTCGTCGCAACGCTTATCAATCGCCTCTCGGCCGTATTTCCAACGCTGCAAGAATACGTTGGCGACAAGCGTTATTAGGGCGCCGGTCAAAAGAAGAAGCAGGGCGCCCATTGCAGATTTCAGCGCACCCGATCTGCGTCAAGGATGTATTGACGCGCTCGATATGCATCGGTATTGAACCGCGGCGACTTAGCCTTGAACTCGATCTTCTGGATAAGATCAGCCGATCTGAATCCTTCCTCTCGAATTAGCCCGCCGAATGCCTCTTCCAAGAACGAGGATGGATAGCCAAAAACACCGTCGAGTTCGATCACCACACGATCGAACTTCGGCTCATGATTCAGGGCTGGAACAAGCACATCCTCACGAAAGCGTTGACCGCTGTTGTCGCTGTCTTCGCGGTACCGGCCGCCTGGCGTCCGAGAGAAGTCGGAAGCCACGTTGATGGTTCGCAATAGCATCTCCTTCTCCGTCAAGCTCATCAGAGACGCACGACCCACTCGATCAGGGTGCCACATAGGGGCGTCGTATGTAGTCGCCTGACCGGTCGCTTGCCAGTCTCGAATGTAACGTCACCACGTCGGCTTACGATCCGAAGCCGCCCGGACACGCATGCACCAATGACCTCCCGCATTGTCGGTAGGCCCTTACCACGATGAGACATACGGGTCGAGGATCGCCCCATCCTTGTGGCCGCATAGATGGCTGCATCATCGAAGCCGCTGTCGATCGTCTCGATAGCGGCTTCGAAGGGCTTGCCGAACGCCCTAGCGAAAATCGGGCGAATTGAGGACCACCCAGGCCAACGAGGCAGTGAGACCGGTATGGAGATCCCTTGGTCGTAAAGGACGACGGTGAGCTCACCAGTTGCCGCTTCGAAGGCGCCAGTCATCCACCAACGCGGAACGAAATCGTCCACCTGTATCCCACCTGGTAGTGCTGGGTAGGCGTGTAGCCGCACGTTCTCCATCGCCTCGACCAGAGCTTTGTACGCTCGCGTGGCGAGCTCGTCCTTCTGCTCTATCGCGGCATCATCGTCGCGACGATCGAGCATGCCAAGCAGCGCCTCGATAACGAACACCACATCGTCTTCACTGATCCTTTGCCCAGTCCTGAACTTAAGAATGTCCTTTCGATGTCGCTCATGCGTGTGACCGAGTTTTATTCCAAATAGATCGAGAAACCCAAGATCACTTAGCGTGTCCTTGACGTCTGGTTGCCACTGACTGTAGTTGACCACATGCAGCGGCATCTTAAAGATGTCTCGCGCTCTATCGTATTCCGACGCAAGTATGAGCGCGGCAGAAGGCGTAATCCTCTTCATTGTCTCGAAGGCAACATAATTCTTGAAGTGTGGTCGAGATGCGACAACGCGACGTCGCTTCCGAGTTGAGCCAATATCTTTATCGCTTGCACCTGCAAAGCTGCGACTGATCGCATCCCGCAAGCCAGATAGGAACCCAATTACTTCTTCATAATTTTCATCGAGACAGAATACTTCGGGCATCGGGGTGACATGCTCAGCGTGCACACGTCGAACAATCTTCCCTCGCCGAACCTCGATGTTGATGCCCTTTCTCGGCACGTCGCCTGAGGGTTTCCGCCCCTGATGACGAAGTACGAGGATCCTCCTTATGCGACGGCGAAGACGGCTGCGAGCGATCGTGCCACGCGCTCCCCGCGGATAGGCTTCCCAACGCTTCAAGCGCTTATTTCCATTCAGTAGAACTGGAGCTTGCCATCCACCTGCTAGTGACATCCCGCTTTGCGCGCAAGCAGGCTGGGCCGACGCCCCGCAATCGGCAAGATGGAAGGTGTCTTCACCACTCGATGAGATTGTGCAGTGTGCCCTTCCTGCCGTCGAACACGAAGGCATCCATGGACTCGCACCGGTAGGTGTCACGCCCGCGCCAACAGGCTGAGATGATCCGCGGCGCGGCGGTCTTTACGTCCTCCAGCGCAAAGCTGCCTTCCAGGATCGCTAGCTCCAGCCACGAAGCACCGGCCCTATTCAGGGACCGTGGAAGTTTTGAAATTGGCCATCGGGCGCGCTGCCCCGATCCCTGGCTAGTTGGCAAGGCCGAAAAAGCCGTGGTCATGTTCGCATGGCCCTGCCCACTCAACTGAACGTCCCCTTCGTCGTCTGCGTGATGTGGTGGAGGATGCGCTTTGGCAGCCGCTGCTCGCCGTAGTCGCGGAACGTCGCCTCTGCCTCGCCCTTTACCATCTCCACCGGTACAGCCGGGCCGTACATGTTCTGGATCGGCAATCGGTTCTTGCCGGTGCGGTGGAAGACGTGGCCGCCAAGCTTGCGCGACGACAGACCGGGCCGAGCACCCATGAAGGCGCCGCCGAAGGTGCGGCCCTGGCCCCACGGCTTGGCGCGAACGCCCTTCCGGTTCTGCCTGGCGCCGAAGTCCTTCAGCAGCATGTGCCCGCCCTGCGAGCTGATGACGTAGGAAAGGCGCCCGGCGGTGGCGGGCTTGGAGTTGATGCGACCGCGCTTCTTCACGACGGCCTGCGAGGCGCCCACCTGCTTGGCGGTGGCGCGGATCACCTTGCCCCGCATCGTCTTGCCCACCTCGTTCATGGCGCGGGCCACGGCGCGCTTGCCCTGCTCGTCGGAGAGCGCGTCGAGGGCTTGCTGGATCTGCTTGAGGCCGTCGCCCTTGATCTCGATCGTCAGCATGGCTGATTGCCGCCAGCGGTGGATCTGACTTGCCGGCGCGAGAAGGAGAACCGCACCACATCGGCTTTCTCGCTCAGACTTGCAGTGGCCTCGACGTCGAGGTCGAGATCGATCAGCTCCGCGAGGGTGGAGCCCACGCGCTCCGGCGTCATCGCATCCAAGGCTGCCAGATACCCCACCAACTCCAGGGTCTCGCACTCCAATTGGCGCATCAGTACGGCCCGACGATGGGCTGGTCCGGCGGAGATCTGCTCCTTCGTGAGCTGCATGACGCCGTCCCAGTCCGCACGCTCGAGGATTTCGGCGAGCCGGAAACCGAACTCGAGGCTGTTGAGGTAGGCGAGGTCCAGGTCGTCGATCATCGTCATCCTGCTCGAGAGATGTCTGCGTGGAGGCCATGGAGCTCTTCGCGATACTGCATGCTGAAATTCCTACCGCCAACCGAGGCATCCTGGATCGCCTGAGCCGCGGCGCGAGCCTTGCCTGGAAGACTGTCGAGTGCGCGTGCCAGGGCGTTCGCCTCTCCCAAGGCTGCCCGGATGCTGCCGGGATCCACAATCGGCGCAACCGTGAGGCTGAGCGCCGACAGGATCGCAGCGGCAGCCTGCTCGGCGGCAGAAACGGCAGCGGCCGCCTCCTGACGCACGGGCTCGGCGATTTGCGGCCGCGGCGTCGGCGTGGCCATGACGCCGGTCGACGTGCCGAGGTTCCGCGGCAAGGCTGCCTGCCGCGCCGCGTAGGCGTCGATGGCGCTGCGCATGTCCGGCGAGGCTGCCGGCGCATCTCCCGAGCGGGCGGCGATCTGCTCGTCGGGCGAGAGCGGAACACGACCTGTCCGGTCTCGGGCCGCCTGCGAGCCGCCGAGCGTGCCGACGCCGGATCGCTCGCTAAGGTACTCCGTCAGGCCCGGAATGAGGCCGCCGGGCTTGGCCGGCGCAGGAGCAAGGCGCCCGGTCTTTGGGTCGATGGTGGTGCCCATGCGCTGGGCGCCCTCCTGGCGGGCCTTCTCGTCGCCGAACATCACCTGCCCCATGGGGGTCTCCTTGATGATGCCGATCTGGTTCTTGATGAAGACGATGCCTTCCGAGATGTCGTTGACGATCGTCGCCACGTCCTTGAAGAAGCGCATGATCTCCGAATTCGAGCCGTCGATCCCGAGTGCCTCGGACAGGGCCGTCTTGAACTCGCCGACGGCGGTGGACGCCCGGTCGACGCCCTCCCAGTCGATGTCGACCACCATCTGATCGAAGCCCTCGCCGATCGAGCGCACAAGGCTGCGGACGTTCTCCAGGCCCCGGATGAGCGTCGGCATGCCGGCGGTGCCGAAGTCGATCGCGGCGCGCTCCACCTCGTTCTTGAGGAGCTGCCACTGGCTCCAGAAGTCGCGCAGCTTCAGCTTGTAGGCGGCATCCAGCGAGCCGAACCACGCGGTGCCGGCGGCATAGTCGAGGTTCTTGCGCGCCTCGTCGGTGGCCGCCGCCAGGCGCAGGATCTCGTCGTCGAAGCCTGCGCCCACGAACCCGCCGAGAAGCTCGGTCGCCCGGAACTTGTCGAGCTTGGCCAAGCGATCCAGGAACACGAGGAGGCCCTTGTTGGCGTCCTTCTTCAGGATCTTCTGGAAGTCGTCGATGTCGCCGACGATGTTGCGCAGCGCGATCTGAGCCGTTTCCGAGCCCGGCGAGAGGAGCTTGCCCGTGAGCGTCGAGAGGGCGTTCGCCGCCACGTCCGGCGGCATCTTGATGTTGGCGAGCGTCGCGCCGTAGGCGGCGGCCTGCTCGGCGCTGAGGCCGAAGAGCTTGAGCGAGGCGCCGGCGCGGTCGAGGAAGTTGATGAGGTCGGCCTCGTTGGCGATGCCGGTGTCGGCCAGACCGTTGATGAGGTCGAAGTACCTCGCCATGTCCTTCATCGGGATCTTCATGACGGTGCCGAAGCCGGCGGCGGCGTTGCCGACGTCGGAGGCGCTCATCTCGAAGGCGTCGGCCGCCTTGGCGGAGAGAAGCGCGAATTGGCGCAGCTCATCGAGCGGAATGCCGGAGGCGGCGCCCCGCTCGTAGGCGGCCGCGATCTCCTCGATCGGCACGGCGAGATCGCCGGAGGTGGCGAGACTCTTGATCTCCTCACCGATGCGGGCCGTTTGCTCGGCGGTCGTGCCGGCCTTCTTCTGGATGTTCGTCAGCGCCGTCTGGAAGTCCGCGGCCGCGACGATCGTTTGCCTCATGCCCTTGGCCCCGGCGACGGGAGCGAGAAGCCCGGCGGCAGCCGAGCCGGCGGCAACCATCGCACCGCCCATGCGGCCCATGCCGACGCCGGCGGCGGCCGTCAGGCGGTTGTTCCGGCGCACGGCCGCGCCGACCCGGTCGAGCTCGTTCGCCGCGCTTCTGGCGGGCCGGGAGAAGCGGTCGGTCAGGGAGAGGATGAGGTTGGCGGACTTGTCGGCCATGGATCAGCGCCTCTCGATCTTGGGGGCGAGGCGCTGCGCCGCCTTCGTGACGGCCTCGATGTCGGGCCAGCGCATGGCCTTCAGCGCGGCGAGCGGCAGACCGGCCATGCCACCGATCATCTCGAGCTCGGCCATCTCGCCCGCGGACACGGCCTCGACATCGGTGAACGGCGGCGGAAGAAGCCCCACCGTTTCGACCGTCTGGCCGTCCAGCGCGAAGGGATAAGCCAAGGTGACGGTCTTCGCGGGCGCCCGCTCGGCGTAGATCGGAGCCGCGGCCTCCGCTGCGCGGTCCTCACCGGCAGAAGACGCTTCGGCGCTGGCTGCCCCGTCGCCGAGCGGCAGCGGGAACGGCTCGGCTTTCAGGCGCTCAAAGAGCTCCTGACGGCCTTCCATGACGATCGCCTCACTCATGCGGCCTCCGGCTCGTCGGGACGGTCCGGAATGTCGTCCTGCGGCACGATGATGCCGGCGAGTGGCGAGGAGCCGGCAAGCGTCCGCCGGCGCCGGGTGTCGAGGTCTCGCACGTCGAGCGGCGGCCGAGCAACGAGCTGCTTGGGACCCTTGTCGGTGAGGCCGAGGACGAGATCAGCGGTGAGCCGGGCCATCTCAGGCGGCCTCCGCCTTGCCGAGCGGGATCACGGTGGCGCCGCCACCATCCGGCGCCGGCTCGTCCGCTGCATTCTGAGGCTCGCGGACCACGCCGAGGTCCTGACACATGGCGAGCGACAGGTAGCTGCCACCGCCCGAGTTGAGCGAATTCCTCCGGATGGCCTTGCGCTCTTCGAAGGCCGCAGCGCCTTCGGGCGTGTCGGTGCGCAGCGCCAGACCGGCGGCTACAGCTGCATCGGCAGCGTCCTCCGGAATGGTGTGAGCCCACCACTTCGAAACCAGCGTCGGCAGCTTGTCCGCCTCGGTCCGGAAGGCGAAGTTCTCCAAGGCGTAGACCTCCACCTGCAGGATCGGCTTCGGCACCGGCTTGGGCCGGAAGATCGGGGCGTCCTCCAGGTTCGGCGACATGTCACCGGCGACGATGTGCCGGGCACGATCACGAAGACGATCGGACACGAGCATGGCCGCTGCCGCCGAGGCGGTGCGAAGCTCCGACAGGTCGGCCATCTCTCGCGCCGTGAAGGACGGAGACGTGGCGTCGACCTTGCCGACGCGGGACAGGGACGCGCGCCACCCGCCCCAGCGGCCGCCCACTCCGAAGGCCATCGGGCAGACACGGGCGAGCCCTTCCGCAAGCACCACACGGGCGAGGTCGTTCGGCAGAGCGTCCTGCCGGAGGTCCTGCACCGAGAAAACGTTGTCGGGGTTCTGCGAGGTCTGCATCTCCGGCGGCACCACCCGCTCGTCGATCTCGACGACCTGCAGCGTCTCGGGGATCGCGGCCACCATGGCGGCATAGGCCTCGCCCACACCGGCGAGCGCCACTTCCAGGTCGGCCGCGGCTTGGTCGAAGCTCTTCGCCATGGCTTCGAGCTGATTGGCCGAACGGGCGCGAACATCAGCGTCCTTGGCCGCGGCCAGCCGCCCCTCGGCCTCGCACACCTGCTCGTCGAGGTCGGAGAGCACCGAGGCGACGGTGTCGACCTCGTCGCCGGCCTCTTGGACGGCCCTCGTCAGGCCCGACAGGTCGGCCGTCGGATCGGAGGACAGGGCGTTCTTGCGCGCCGAGCGGGCCGCATCCAGGCGGGCGACGGCGTCGCGCTGGCGGGTCGCGAGGACGCCGCGGCGCTGCGCCAGGTTCTTGAGCTCGGTCTCGGCGGCCGAGATCGGGTCGCGCTTCAGAGGGTTCTTCATGAGAATGCCTTTCGCGTGAAGGATGGGCCGAGGCCTTCGCCGTTCAGGCGGCGCTCGGCGGCTTGGTCGTCTGCATGGGATGAGGGAGCGCGGCCGCGGCCAAGGTCGGCTTCCACGGCTGCGAAGAGGCCGGCCATCTGGAAGGCCTCTACGTCGGTGTCGAACATGATGGCGACGAGGAGCGGGAAGCTCTCCTTCGAGAGCGTGGTGGCCGCGAAGGCCGCCATGATCGCCCGCTGGCGGCCGAGGATCTCGCCCCGCTGCTTGGCGAGGGCGCGCTCGACGACAGCAGCGCCCTCGTGCACCTCGCCGAAGGACACGACGTTCTGGCGGGCCTCGAAGTCAGCCTTGGCAGCCTCGCGGCGCGCCAACCCGGCCCGCAGCTTGGCCGTCTCGTCGAGCAGTTCCTCTCGTTCCTGGTAGACGCCCTGCTCGCGAGCCGCGTCGAGGTAGGTGCGGCGCGGCGTGAGCGGCAGGACGTCGGCCACTGGCGGCGGGTTCTCGTCGGGGCCAGTCATGCCGCCTCCGCCTTGTACTCGCCGTCCGCGGAGAGAGCCGTGAGGATCTCCGCGACCTTGGCCGCAAGCCGCTCCTGGATCTCGATGGCCGGCAGGCCTTCCAGCTCGATGGCGATCTCGCCGGGCATGGAGGTGAAGAGGGCGCGAATGATTGCGTATTCCTCTTCGACGACGGCCCCGACCTCCTCGATCTCAATGAGGGCGCGGCGGGCCACGTCGTTCTCACGGGCCTGATCACGAGCCTTGAGGATGCCGACGGCCATGCGGACGTGCGTCAGCGTCAGGGAAGCGTCTGCGATGTCCTCGCCTTCTTCGGCGAGCACCTGGCGGATCAGCGAGGCCGCCATCTCCGGCACGTCAGGCTCGACAGGAGCGTTGACGGCGGGGCGTTGACGAGGCGGTGCGTCAACGGGGTCTGTCAACGCCTCGCCGGCCAGTGCGGTGCGCACCGCGGCCTCGTCGAAGGTCCCATCTGGAAGCCTTGGTATCCGGCCATCACGAGCGGCGCGGGAAAGGCCGCCTTTGTCACGGCCGAGGCGCAGCGCGAGCTGCCGGAGGCTGATGCCGAGCGCTTCAGCCATGGGCGTTGACCTCTTTTCGACGGCTGGACCTGCGCAGGGATCGGGGCAGCGCGCCCGAAGCCCCTCCAGCCTCCTGGGACGGTCCCTGAACCGGGGGGTGTGGCAGACCGGCCGCAGGGGCCAGGCAGGCCGGGGCCTCGGGGGTGCCGACGTGCCCGTGCTGACGGCGACGGTCGATCCTCGCGAGACGCGTGAAGCGAGCGCGGTTGCTGCCCATCAGCGGCGCGCCTTCGCCTGCTGCTGGAAGCCGCGGCTAGCGACCACCTTGTCCATCATCTGGGCCAGGGTGCCTCGGTTCGCCTTCTCGGCTTCAAGCTCCTCGGGCGTCTGCTGGCCGGTGCGCTTGCGCATCATGGCTGCGAGGCTGACGCGTTCGGGCTGAGCGTTTTGGCCGGCCATCAGGCAGCCCTCCCGAACTCGGGCAGATCGCCGGCACGGAAGACGCCAGGAAAGCTCGCGCCCGAGCGCTTCAGCTTCTCGGCAGCGGCGGTGATGACGAACTCGTTGGGGGTGATGCCGGCGCGGTTGGCCTGGTCGAAGAGCGCGTCGCGGAACTCACGCGTGACGCGGGCGCCGTTCAAGAAGAGTTGGGCTGAAGCCATGGATGCCTCCGTTGATGGAGGCACTGGAACACGCCCAAGAAGTCGTGTTCAGTGGACGTATCCGGACATGTGCGGCCCATCGATCAGAACGCTTCGAGAGAGCTCATGAACGCCAACGATGTCGCGTATCTCACTCCCAGCGAGGCCATCCAGATATTCCAGATCGACGTGGAGCGCATGATCAGTTTGGTCGAGGCTGGCCTGATCAAACACGAGCGCGTCCCAACAGATCCCCCGACGGTTTACCTCCTGAAGGACGACATAAAGAAGTACTTCCCGCTGATCGCACGCCAACAAAGCGTCGACGCTGAGGCCGGTGCGCCTCCCGCTGCTTCGAAGCGCTCATCTGGATACAAGCAGGCCTTTATCGCAGGGGCTGCTGTGGAGATTTTCGGCCGAGCACTTGAGAAATCAACCGAGTGGGTTGAGGAGTCAATCATCGACCAGCTTGATTATGCAGATGCAACGGGAAAGCAGTTACAAGAGATCGATTTTTTCGGAGAGGAGATGACACGTGTTCTGACAAGGAATAGATCATTCATATTCAAGGGACTTGATTACTTCATCGACACGATCCTTGTGGATTATGCTGACGAAGTGCTGCAAAGACATAGCAGCATCCATAGGGCGCTGCGTCGGGCCAAATTATCCCGTAGCGATGCTGATCAAGTTCGTTCAGTGCTTCAAGCATTGCAAAGAACCCTACACGACAGCAGATCCCATATCGCGGTGAGCTGTCTAATATTCGAGGCTGGCGAAAAAACTGTGCTCCTGCTCATGAGGTACAGGAAAGGCGGCGACATAATCGTCTAGAACGATTCTGAGAGCCGCCAACATCAGGGCTGTGCACCGATCGCGATGGCGTACCTTGCTGATATAATCCGACCGAAACTTATCCTCCGAAGCTCCTCTATCGCCTCGGCGTCGCCGTAGCATTTCGCTTCCAATGCCACTGCACTGATCTCCCAGGGCGCTCCGGGCGAGCTGCGCCTGCCTATGCCGTCTTCCTTGCACCAGCGGCGGATGGTTTTCTCGTTCTTGCCGGTTCGGTAGACCGCCTCCTTGAGGGTGATGATTTCACCAGGTCGCATAAGGACAGGAAGCACTGCTTCTTTGCTCATCGCCATGCACCTGCTCTTGACAGCGGCGCGGCAAAGATCGAAGGCGTTATGACAGTATCAGTGCTGTTGTACGCCATACCCACAGCAACCTGATCAATGTCTCCATTTCGAACGATTGGATTAGATCCTTGAGTGACGCTCTCGACCTCCGCATCGACGCGGTGGCGGAAATCATCGCCGCCTATGTCAGCAACAACCAGGTGCCTGCAAACGAGCTGCCGGGCCTGATCAGCAATGTCCGCGCGGCGTTGGAGGGCACTGCTGGCGCTGCTCAGTCGGCGCCCGAAGCAGAACCCGAGCCCCTGGTCCCGGCCGTGCCGGTCAAGAAGTCGATCACGCCGGATTACCTGATCAGCCTGGAGGACGGGAAGAAGTTCAAGTCGCTCAAGCGCTATCTGCAAACGAGCCACGGCATGACGCCGGACGACTATCGCCGGAAGTGGGGCCTGCCGTCCGACTACCCCATGGTCGCGCCGAACTACGCCGCTGCGCGCTCGGAACTCGCCAGGAGCATGGGCCTCGGCCGCAAGCGCACCGAGGCTCCGCCGATCGAGGCTGAACCCGAGCCGGCGCCTGCTCCCGTGGCAGAAGCTCCGAAGGCCAAGCGCGGACGTGCCAAGAAGGCGGCTGCCTGACCCATCCGGATCGACGCCGCCGATGGTGGCTGCAGCGCGTAGATCGCTACAGGCCACGAGGCGGCGTCGCTTCCCGTTCCTAACCTGAACGACGGAGCCGCGCGCATGCTGCTCGGCTGAGGCGCCTACTCCTCCTCGCCGGCGATCTGCCGCAGGATCGTTACGAGCGCCGGACCGTTCGGGCGGTTGCTGGCCGACTCGATCGCGCCGGCGAAAATGCCCTCGACCTCCATCTGGCTGAGCGTCTCCGTGCGCAGCAGCGTCGCGATCAGATGCTGCTGCAGCATGATGCTGGCTTCGGTCAGGTCTACGAGCTTGTGGCTGGTCTGGCTCATGGCCGACTCCTCGGATGATGAAGGGTCGGAATATAGCGGCGACATGCGAATCTGCCCTCGCCATCAGGTCGGCTCCCTCGCTACGAGTGCCTTCCACCATCGGGCTTGCCGTTCTGTAAGTCGTAGAATCGGGTTGCTGCGCCGAGCCCTGCGCTCCATTGACATGACGAAGCCGCGCTCGTTGTCGGCCAAGGGTCGAGCTAGGAGCCTAGCCGAGGCCGACAGCACCTCGTCTCTCGAGACACTCGAATCGCAACGCGGCTGACGCGTATGGATCTGCGGGCGCCGCGTGGCCGGCGGCTCATCAAGGAACCCGTTCCGGTCTACCCAGGCCCAAGCCTCTGCGTTGGTTTTGAAGGGGCCAGCTAGGCGCCAGTTGCTGTTGCCGGCGACGTAGAAGCTGCCGTCGCGATCGGACTTCACGATCATGCCGCGTCGCCTCCCTCGGGCTGCCGACGGACGGCTTGGCAGGCGCGGCGGTTGAGCTCACCCTGCACGGCATCGAAGAAGGCCCGCAGCTCGCGCTCGATGCGGTCTTCAGCAATCCCGGCTCGCTCCATCTGGCGGCGAAGGTCGGTCACTGTCCGGCGCCAATAGGCTTCCGCCCCGCGCTGCGTGCTCTCGTAGAGCTGCTGCGCCGTGCGCCTGATCTTGCCCACGCGCTTGGTCGTCGGGAACGGGATCACCTCGACAGGAGGAGGCGTCCAACGGAAGAGGGGAAGGTCAGAGTGACGATCCATCAGATCCTCCCCTTCATGGCGGCATAGGGATTCACTGATAGGGCTGGTGACCTGGCTCCTCTCTCAGTGCCCTCTGGATATACGGGTGTTCCCTCCAGGTGTTTGTCTTCGATTTTTGGTGAGACATCCTTCCGATTTCTGGTGAGACACGGGTCCCTCCGGTGTTCGATATCTGGTGAGACACGGGATACCCGCGTCCGTTCGATTTCCGTAAGGACGCGCGGCGCCAATCGCTGCTTCTCGCGATCACGCTGCTTCCGCTGAGCATCGGCCTCGCGGAGCGTCTCGGTGGCGATGGCGATGTGGTCGAGGACATCGTTCCGCCGCGCGTTCACGAACCGGAACACCTGGGCGCCCGTGCGAGAGCGTCCCTCTGGAATCATGTAGCCGAGGGCGATGAGCTTCTTTCGGCTCGCCACGATCGTCTCCGATGAGACGATGCCGGTGCGGACCCGCAGGCTTAGGGCAGACAGGAAGGCAGTCCGGCTTCGAGCCCTGGTGAAGTGGAGGTACGCCTCGATAATCGCGAGGTCCGTCGGGTTCGTCTTCGGGTCGGCGTTGATCGTCTCTAGGAGGTCGAACTTCCAGGACGAGAACGTTCGGATCTCAGCTTCACTGACGCCCTCGTCACCATCGCAATCGACCGGCCGCTGCTTGGGCTTCGTCATTCCGCGGCCTCCGACATGCCCGCGCGGATCACGGCTAGCTTCTCGCTGAGCTCGTCCTGGTCGAGAACGCGGCTTGATAGCTCCAGGCGTGGCTCGTTCAGCCAGAGGCCGCGGGCGAAGACCTTCACGAGGAAGGCGACGAGGAGGACCGGCATGCTCTCGCAGATGTACGCCGACGTCCGGCCCTCAGCATAGGTGTAGACCTGGGCATAGCCGGCCCGCAGCCTGCCCGCATTCCACCACAGCATGATGTCCGGCAACACCTCGCCCTCCCAGACGGACAGAATGGCCTGGGAAGGCAGAGGCATGAGCCTCTGCGCTTCGTCGATCTCCTCAAGCGCACCGGCAAGCCCGACGACCTGAAGGTACTCGGTGTCCATACCCGCCTGCACCACGCGCATGTACCGCTGGGCGGACCGGAGAGGGATCCGACACTCGCGCAGGAAGTCCTGCCACTCGCCGTGGACGCAGAGATCCTTGGCTTCCAGCAGGCGCTCGCCCATGACGATGATGGCGTCGGCCGTCATCCGCTTGGCCTGCTCAAAAACGACATTGGCGCTTTTGATCTCGTTTAGGAGCACAGGCAGGCGATTGCTCACATCGCCCTCCCATGCAGAAGGGCCGCCTCGCGGATGGCCTGGCAGGCATCCACGGCGCTGAGCCCGAACCGCTGCCGCATCGCCGGCACGATCGGCCGGGGACGCTCCGCCTGAGGCACTGACGCGAGCCAGCGGGCCGCCTCGTCAATCGCTGCGCTGCTTTCGTGGTCGTGGCCGGTGGTGCCGCCTACGGGGATGGTGCTCATCGGGCACTCTCCAGCGTGTCGAGCTGCGCGGCCAAGCCTTCAAGATCCCGGCGCATGTCGTCGGCGATCTGAGCCACCGCATTGCCGACCTCGCGGTTCCCCTCTGCGATAATGCCGTTGCCGACGAGCATGAGGATCCGGGCGCGGTGTTGAAGCGCGGATACGTCGTCCATGGCGGCGGAAAAGTCCGGGGCGGTCATGCCGACTTCTCCACGGCGAGGGTGGCGATGTCCTCGACCGCGCGCACGAACGCCAGGGCAAGGTCCATGAACTCGCCATTGATCGTGCAGACAGGCTCCTGGCCGAGCGAGTACTCCGCGTTGGCGATCAGGGTGTGGCTGGCCTGCTCAGCGATGATCTTGATGGTGTTCAGCGCGCGTTCGGACTCGCTGGCCAATTGGAACCAGTGCAGGTCGCTTGCCGCCCCTGCGGGCGCAGTGGTATCGGTGCACATGTCCTTCGCGCCTTCCGTGGTTGGGTGGTTGTGGTGGATCTGGCTCGGCGAGGTTGCAGCCTCGGCCGGGCCGTTTGCTTTCTGGACGTGCGCCATCGTGGCGCGGGTGCGACCCATCAGACGGGCTCCGCTTCGCCGGCATCCACCGCAGCGAAGTAGGCTTGGACGCATGGGATGAGGTCTTCCCGCGCTACGTTGCAGTGCTTCTTCAGCGCCATCATCACGCGGCGGCCGATCTCGACCTGTGCCATTTCGAAGATGTAGCGCCGGGCGAGATAAGCGATCTCGGACTCTGTCAGGCCGACAGCGGCCATGACGAGCGAGTAGCTCGGGTCCTCTGGTTCTGTCCTAGCGAGGTCGTAATCTCGAAGACGGGCCACCTTGATCTTCGCATCGATCGCCGCGTCCATGGCCGAGTTGGGCGCGAAGCTGTCCTGGTTCACGTCGCGGAGCGGAGGGCGCATCAGGCAGCGTCCCCCGTGAAGAAGGCGATGAGCTTTCCGCGCTCGATCACCCAGCGTCCGTTCACCTGCTTCGCCGGCAGCTCGCCCTTGCTGAGCATGTCGAAGGTGGCTCGAGGGCTGCGCCCGATTACCTTCGCGATGTCGCTGGCACCCCAAATCAGGTCCAGCGATTGCAGCTTTTCCATTCTCTTTCGCTCCGTAACACGTTCTTAATGGCTACCAGCCATGAAGAACCATGGCTGGTAGCCATCGATTGCGTCAAGCGAAAAGTTGTGGCTGGTAGCCAGTATGAGCAAGAAATCCGTTCAGCCGCAGGATAAGTACGTTCTCCGCCTTCCCGATGGGATGCGAGATCGCCTAAAGGCCGCCGCCGACTCGCGCCTCCGTTCGATGAACGCTGAGATCATCGCCCGACTGGAAGGATCATTCCGCGGATGGCCCAAGATCACGCTCAACGAGGATCTGTTTGCTCGGGTCAAAGGAGCGAGCCTCGACAAGCGGAAAGCTATGGAGAAGGAGATCGAGGAGTTCACGATCAGAGTCGTGGAGCGCGAGCTACCCGCCTCGCACGAGTTGTTCAAAGGCCTTACCGACGCCTTCTATACGATGCTCCAACAGGTGCCGGAAGATGAACGTGAGGCGTTCCGGGAGTCCTTCAAAGATCTGTCCTATGGCATGGCAAAGGCAGCTAACCGAAAGCCTCAGGAATGAGCGTCCGCAAGCGCGCCTGGACGACGCCGAAGGGCGAGGAGAGGACGGCCTGGGTCGTCAACTACACGGACACAAACGGCACCCGCCGTCTCAAGACCTTCCAGCGGAAGAAGGAGGCTGACGCCTATGCCGCGACAGCTGGTGTCGAGGTGCGCGATGGCACTCACGTTGCTGACAGCGCCACCGTAACGGTTGGCGAGGCGTGCGACCTATGGCTGAAGAGCTGCGGCGCGGCTGGCCTCGAGCAATCCACCATCGACCAGTACGAGCAGCACGTCCGGCTGCACATCAAGCCGGCGATCGGTGTGAAGAAGCTCTCCAAGATCACCGTGCCCGCGGTGCGCGCCTTCCAGGAACAGCTTCGCGAACAAGGCCGCTCGCCGGCCATGGTCAAGCGGGTGACGGTCAGTCTCGGCTCGATCCTGTCCGACGCGCAAGAGCGCGGCCTCGTCGTGCGCAATGCCGTGTCCGAGATGTCGAAGCGGCGAGGCACCGGCGCGGCGAAGGCTGAGAAGCGCCAGAAGGCGCGCCTGCGCTATGGAGTGTGTGCACGGCGGTGACAAACCAGGCCACAGGAGCGCCGTCATGATGGCGAGCGCGGCGGAGTAAAATCCGGCCAGTGGTTAGGCTGTTCTCTTTTGCGGGGGACGGCGGGGAATGTTTGCCGTGGAAGTCTACGCCGCCGTTCGGCA
>CANJKV010000046.1 GCA_947474855.1 Aurantimonadaceae bacterium
ATCCCGCCCGCGCCGCGCGGCGTGCCGCAGATCGAGGTCACCTTCGACATCGACGCCAACGGCATCGTCAACGTGTCGGCCAAGGACAAGGGCACCAACAAGGAGCAGCGGATCACGATCCAGGCTTCGGGCGGTCTCTCGGACGCCGACATCGAGCAGATGATCAAGGAAGCCGAGGCCAACGCCGAGGCCGACAAGAAGCGGCGCGCCGGCGTCGAGGCGAAGAACCACGCCGAGAGCCTCGTGCACTCGGCCGAGAAGAGCCTCGCCGACTACGGCGACAAGGTCTCCGAGGCCGACCGCACCGCCATCCGCACGGCGATCGACGACCTGAAGGCCGAGCTCGAGAAGAGCGAGGCGGACGCCGACGCGATCAAGGCCAAGACCGACCGGGTCGCCGAAACCTCGATGAAGCTCGGCCAGGCCATGTACGAGGCCGCGCAAGGGGCTGACGACGGCGAGGCCGACGCGGCCGCCGCCTCCCGCGCCCGCCAGCAGGCGGCCAAGGACGACGACGTGGTGGACGCCGACTTCGAGGAAGTCGACGAGGATCAGAACCGCAAGAAGTCGGCCTGATCCGACGAAACGCTCTTCGAGCATGAAGGGCCCGGCCGTCGCGAGGCGGCCGGGCCCTTTCGCGTTCCGGCATTCCGGGCGGCGATTTACCCTTTCTTAAGGAATGGCCGGAGCGTTAACGCCTTGCGCCGGCCCGCGGGCCTATAATGGTTCCGACGGGCGGTTGCGGGGCACGAGGCGTGATGCATTTTCGGATCTTCGACGCGTGGCGCCTGACGGCGGCCCTGCTGATCATGACCTACCATTTCCTCTATGCCGGCCCGATGGCGCACGAGACGCCCGGCATCGCCTTCCTTTATCGCCTGCTGCCGCTCCTCGACATGTTCTTCATGATGTCGGGCTTCTTTATCGCCGCCCGCTACGCCCGACGCCTGTCGAGCCCGGCGGACTTCGTCGGCTTCATGCGCCGGCGCATCGCGCGGGTTTATCCGCTGCATCTCCTGACGCTCGGCTTCTTCGCCGTCATGGGCCTCGTCTTCGCGAGCGGCCTCGTGGCGAGCGCCGAGCCGGAGCGCTGGAATCTTTCGGCGCTGCCCGCCAACATCCTGGCCCTCCACGCCCTCGGCACGACGAGCGCGCTGACCTTCAACTACGTGTCCTGGTCGGTCAGCGCCGAGATCTTCTGCTACGCGCTGTTTCCGCTCGTCGTCCTGGCCCTCCGGCGCGGCGGCCTCGGCGGCCTCGTCCTCCTCCTCGCGGTCTGGGTGGCCGGGCTGGAAGCCGCCTCGGCCGCCGGCCTCTTTCCGCGGGAGCACTGGCTGAAGGCCGACACCTTCGGCGCCTGGCGCGCCTTCGCCGACTTCGTCCTCGGCGCGATCGTCGCGGTGCTCGTCGAGCGCAGGCTCGCCGCTGCGGCCGGCCGGCCGCTCTCCCATCGTCCCGGATTCCTGGCGCTCGGCTTGGCCCTCGCCACCATGCTCCTTCAGGCGAGCCCCTACCTCACCATCGCCCTCTTCGCCGCGGCGATGCTGTTCACCGCCTGCGCCGAGAGCGCCCGCCCGGACTCCACCCGCGTCCTCGCCCCGCTCGCCCCGGTCAGCCGCCTCGCCTTCAGCATCTACCTCCTTCATCCCGTGATGGAGACGCTGTTCCTGTCGCTGCTCTGGAAGCGGGTGCTGTCGCCGCTCGATCCGAGCCTGCTTCTCTTCTACGCCTATCTCGCCGTGCCGATGACGGCGACGATCGCGGTGGCGCTCCTGTCCGAGCGCTTCGTCGAGCCGCGCCTTGCACGGCTCGTCGCGGGGCCTGCGCGCCCGCGGCCGATGCCGGCTTGCGTTCCGGCCTGAGGCGGGGCGGCGTGGGCGATCGGGGCGACCTGCCGAACTTTGCCAGGATCGCCGCTCTATGGTAACCGCCCTACACCGTTCCTACATGCCGGACGGCTCGCCGCGACGGCGCCCTTGACCGGCGCCGCGCTTCTTCTTGCGAGCTGTTGTTTCGCTTGAGCGCTGGAAAGTTCTGGATGAAGGCCGATTACTACGAGATGCTCGGCGTCTCCCGCGAGGTCGACGAGAAGGGCTTGAAGAGCGCCTTCCGCAAGCTCGCCATGCAATATCATCCCGACCGCAATCCGGGTAACGCCGAAGCCGAGCACAAGTTCAAGGAGCTCGGCGAGGCCTACGAGGTCCTGAAGGACCCGCAGAAGCGCGCTGCCTACGACCGCTTCGGCCATGCCGCCTTCCAGAACGGCGGAGGACCCGGCGCCGGCGGCTTCCGCGGCGACTTCGCCTCCTCGATGGCCGACATCTTCGACGACATCTTCGGCGAGATGATGGGCGGCGGCGGGGGGCGGCGCGGGCGCGCCGGCGGCTCGGGCCGCGAGCGCGGCTCGGACCTTCGCTACAACATGGAGATCAGCCTCGAAGAGGCCTTCGCCGGCAAGACCGCCGAGATCTCCGTTCCCACCACCATCCAGTGCGATGTCTGCTCGGGGACCGGCGCCAAGCCCGGCACCGCGCCGAAGGCGTGCCCGACCTGCGGCGGCGTCGGGCGCGTGCGCGCAGCGCAAGGCTTCTTCTCCATCGAGCGCACCTGCCCGACCTGCGCGGGACGCGGCGAGATGATCGCCGACCCGTGCAAGAAGTGCGCGGGCGAGGGGCGCCTGCCCGAGGAGCGCGCGCTCTCCGTCAACATCCCGGCCGGCATCGAGGACGGCACGCGCATCCGCCTCGCGGGCGAGGGTGAGGCGGGTCTTCGCGGCGGTCCGGCGGGCGACCTTTACATCTTCCTGTCGGTGAAGCCGCACGAATTCTTCCAGCGCGACGGATCGGACCTGTTCTGCAAGGTGCCGATCTCCATGACAAAGGCCGCGCTCGGCGGCCACATCGACGTCTCGACCCTCGACGGCAACACGACGCGGGTTCGCATCCCCGAAGGCACGCAGACCGGCAAGCAGTTCCGCGTCAAGGCCAAGGGCATGCCGGTCCTGCGCTCGCCCCAGACCGGCGACCTCTTCATCCAGGTTACGATCGAGACGCCGCAGAACCTGTCGCGGCGCCAGCGCGAGCTCCTGGAAGAGTTCGACCAGATCTCCTCGACCGAGAACTCTCCCCAGTCCAACGGCTTCTTCGCCCGCATGAAGGAGTTCTTCGAGGGCCTCGGCGAGACGTGATCCCCGGGCGTCATCGATCCGACTTGCGGATCGGCTAGGAGCGCTTAAGTCGCTTCGAACGGGTCGCCGGCAACTTTAGGGTCGCGCGACGCGGTTCGGGCGGCTATGTCGCTGCCACGAGGCGGGAGGAGACGATTCGATGCGGCAATCGGTGGCGCGCCAGCAACCCGCCCGCAGGCGGCGCGAGGCCCTGGTCGAGGCCCGCGAGCGCGTCTTCGACGAGGCCCGCTTCTTCGGCCGCTGGCTGCGCTCGCCCCTGACGATGGGCGCCGTCACCCCCTCCTCGCGCCTTCTCGGCCGCACCATGGCGGGCTTCGTGCCCGACCCCGCGACCTTCGACGACCGATCCTGCGTGGTCGAGCTCGGCCCGGGTACCGGCGTCGTCACGCAGTGCCTGATCGAGCGCGGCGTGCCGGAGAACCGGCTGGTCTGCGTCGAATACTCCCCCGACTTCTGCCGCCTCCTGGGCGAGCGCTTTCCTGCCGCCCGCATCGTCGAGGGCGACGCCTATGCCCATGGCGAGGCGCTCGACGCCCTCGTCGGCGGCCGGCGCATCGAGGCCGTGGTGTCCAGCCTGCCGCTCTTCACCCGGCCCGACACCCAGCGCGAGGCGCTCATCGGCGCGGCCCTCGACGCGGTTCCCGCGGGTCGTCCGTTTATCCAGTTCTCCTACGCGCTGACGCTGCCGGTGAAGCCGGGGCGCCTGGCGGCCGAGGTCCGGCTCAGCCCCTGGATCAAGCTCAACCTGCCCCCGGCCCGCGTCATCGTCTACGAGCGTCCCGGCGCCTGACGCGGGGTCCCGTCCTTTCATGTCTTCGAAGCCGTCACGGAGCGGAACATCCATGGCCGAGCCGCAGAACCGATCGGGCACCGACGCCAAGGGAGCCGCGGACTGGCTGCGCTTCCTGGCCACCTGGGCGCGCGACCCGAAGAAGATGGGCGCCGTCGCCTCGTCGAGCCGCGCCTACTGCGCCATGATGGTGCGCCACGCCAGCATCGGCGTCGACGGCCCGATCCTGGAGCTCGGCCCCGGCCTCGGCGTCGTGACGCGGGCGCTGCTGGAGGCCGGCGTCGACCCCGCCCGCATCACCTCGATCGAGTACGATCCGACCTTCGCCGAAACGCTGAAGACCCGCTTTCCCCGCGTCAACGTCGTCTGGGGCGACGGCTTCGACCTCGACGCCACGCTCAAGGACGGCGGGGAGACGCGCTTCGCCGCGATCCTCTTCGCGATCCCCATCCTCCAGATGAAGCAGGCCGAGCGGCAGGCGCTGTTCTCGTCCTATGTCCGGCGCCTGCGGCCGGGCGGCAACATCACCCAGCTCTCCTACGCGCCGACAGCCCCGGTGAAGGCGGTGCCGGGGCTCTTCGAGCCTTCTTCCTCGCCGCTCGTCTGGGCCAACATTCCGCCGGCGCGCGTCTGGATCTACACGCCGACCGGCCCGGCGGCCGGCCATTGACGCGCATCCTCGTCCTCGCCGGCTCGAACCGAACCGGCTCGCTCAACCGGCGCCTGGCGGACGAGGCGGTCGGGCTTCTCGCCGCCAGCCAGGCGGTGGAGGTCGTCCGGCTCGACCTCGCCGACTACCCCCTGCCGATCTACGACGGCGACGCGGAAGCCGCCGCCGGCCTGCCGGACGCGGCGCTCAAGCTCGCGGGCCAGCTGGCGGCGAGCGACGCGGCGCTTCTCGTCAGCCCCGAATACAACGCGTCCGTTCCGCCCCTCCTGAAGAACGCCCTCGACTGGGCGAGCCGGGTGCGCCGCCTCGACAACCGTCCGGTGCTGCCCTTCCGCGGCCTCGTGGTGGGCCTCGCCTCCGCCTCGCCCGGCCGCTTCGGCGGCGCGCGCGGCCTGTCGCACCTGCGCGACGTCCTCGTCTCGCTCGGCTCCGAGGTGATCGCGCGCCAGTGCTCGATCGTCCAGGCGGGCGAGGCCTTCGATGCCGAAGGCCGGCTGTCCCGCCCGGGCGACCGCGACGCGCTGGAGAAGCTCGTCGAATCGCTCGTCGACATCGCCATCGCGCTTCGGCGCGCCGGCTGATCATTCAGCCCGGAACGGGCTCGACCGCTGGTTGTTTTTCTCGATCCCCAACGAGAAGGACCACGGGTCATGACGCTGGAACAGGGTACTTCGAACCCCGGCCGAGCGCCGGGTGCAAGCGGGCCGGCCGCGTCGGCGACGCTGCAGCGGGAACTGCGGGACCATTGGAAGGGCTATGTCTTCCACGGCATCCTGATGATCGTCGCGGGCGCCCTCGCCATCCTCGCGCCCTTCGCCGCGACGCTCGCCTCCACGCTGTTCTTCGGCTGGCTCCTGGTCTTCGCCGGCATCGCCGGCATCGTCGCGGCCTTGGCCTCCCGCCGGTCGCCCGGCTTCCTGTCGCGGCTGGCGCTCTCGGTTCTCGTCCTGATCCTGGGCGGCGTCATCCTCTACAACCCGGCCGCCGGCGCGGTGACGCTGACCTGGGCGATGGCGGCCTACTTCATGCTGTCCGGCTTCCTCAACTTCTCGTTTTCCGGCGCGGCGCCGGGCGGGCGGAACTGGTGGCTGGTGATCTCCGGGATCATCGACGTCGCGCTCGCCGTGTTCCTGATCCTCGGCCTGCCGGGCACGGCGGTCTGGGCGCTCGGCCTGTTTATCGGAATCTCGTTCCTGTCCTCGGGGATCGCGCTGCTCTTCGCCGCGATCTCGGCCCGCCGCGCGGGGTGAGCCGCGCGCCCGCTCACACGTGCTGGCCGCCGTTGATGTGCAGCTCGGCGCCGGTCACGTAGGAGGACTGCTTCGAGCACAGGAAGTAGATGACGTCCGCGACCTCGGCCGTCTGGCCGAGGCGGCGCAGCGGGATGTCGTCGATCATCTTCTCGGTGCCGGGCGACAGGATCGCCGTCTCGATCTCGCCGGGCGCGATGGCGTTGACGCGGATGCCGTGCGGGCCGAAATCGGCCGCCATCTCGCGCGTCAGCGAGTTCAGCGCCGCCTTGGACGTCGCGTAGGCCGTGCCCGCGAAGGGATGCACGCGGCTCCCGACGATCGACGTCACGTTGACGATCGAGCCTTGCGCATTGGCGAGCTCGCGGTGGAGGCCGCGCGCCAGCATGATCGGGGCGAAGAAGTTCACCTGGAAGACGTCGCGCCAGACGTGCATGGGCGTCGCGATCGAGTCGAGCCGCGCGCCCTTGTCGTCCTTGGGCGAGATGCCGGCATTGTTGACGAGCGCGTCAAGGCGCGAGCCGTTCGCTTCCAGGCGCCGGCGGATCTCGGACACGGCGAAGCCGACGTCCTCGGGATCCGACAGGTCGACGCGGATGTGGTCCTCGGGGCCCGCCGGCCAGGGGCAGTTTTCGGCAAAATCCTGGCGCGAGCAGGTGATGACCCGCCAGCCCTCGCGCGAGAAGCGCTTCACCGTCGCGTGGCCGATGCCGCGCGAGGCGCCCGTCAGAACCAGGGTCCTGCGCTCGTCCTTGGCCCCGTCCGCCATCGTTCCGCTCCGACTGATGCCTGCGCCCGCAGCGCGAGGACGCGCCGCTGTTTTCCCGCAGCGGCCGCGCCATAATCCCTGACCCGTCTCCTTAAGGCTCCCCGCGCTCATGCGAAAGACGCTTCTCGCCCTCGCCCTCCTTCTCGGCGGTTCAGTCGCGCCCCTGCCGGTTGCCGCGCAGGCGGCGGCCGACTGGCAGGCGATCCTCGACGCCGCGCGGGGCGACACCGTCGCCTTCAACGCCTGGGGCGGCTCACCCAACATCAACAGCTATCTCGAATGGGCGAACGAGCGACTAGAGGCCGAGTACGGCGTGACGCTGACCCACGTGAAGCTCGAGGACACCGGGACGGCCGTGTCCCGGATCCTCGCCGAGAAGAGCGCGGGCCGGACGGATGGCGGCTCGGTCGACCTCGTCTGGATCAACGGCGAGAACTTCGCGGCGATGAAGGAGGCGGGCCTTCTGGGAAGCCCCTTCGCCGCCGACCTGCCGAACGCCGCCCTTCTCGATACGGCCAATCCGAGCCTCTCGGCCGATTTCACCGTGCCGACGGACGGGCTGGAAAGCCCCTGGGGCGGGGCGAAGCTCGTCTTCTTTGCCGACACCGCGCGCACCGGCCCGATCGAGGCCATGCCGCGGTCGGCCGGCGCCCTCCTCGAATGGGCGAAAGCCAATCCCGGCCTCGTATCCTATCCCGCGCCGCCCGACTTCACCGGCACGACCTTCCTCAAGCAGGTGCTGATCGAGCTGACGCCCGATCCCGCCGTTCTAGCGCGGCCGGTCGGGGAGGCGGACTTTGCCGCCGCCACGGCGCCGCTCTGGGCCTATCTCGACGCGCTGAAGCCCGTGTCCTGGCGTCAGGGCCGCGACTATCCCGACAACTATCCCGCGATGAAGCAGCTCCTCGCGGACGGCGAGCTCGGCATCATCTTCGCCTTCAACCCGGCCGAGGCGTCGAGCGCCATCGCGAGCGGCGAGCTGCCCGACACCGTGCGCTCCTTCACCTTCGAGAAAGGCACGCTCGGCAACACCCACTTCGTCGCGATTCCCTTCAACGCCGCCAACCGCGAAGCGGCCATGGTGGTCGCGAACTTCCTCCTGTCGCCCGAAGCGCAGGCCCGCAAGGAGGATCCGCGCTACTGGGGCGATCCGACCGTTCTCAACCTGGCGAAGCTTTCCGAGGCCGACCGTGCGGCCGTCCAGGCCATCGACCGCGGCGCGGCGACCCTGGCGCCGGACGCGCTCGGCCCTGTCCTGCCCGAGCCTCACCCGTCCTGGGTCGCCCGGCTCGAAGCGGAATGGCAGGCGCGCTACGGGAGCTGAGACGGCTTGGACCCCCGCTCGTTCCTCCGCGGCCACGCGCGCCTGCTTCTCGGCAGTCTCGTGATCCTCGTCGTCGCACTCGCCCTACCGGCCGCGCTACGCTGGTCGGCGCGGGTGCTGATCGCCTGGGACGCTGGCGTTCTCGTCTATCTCGCAGCCGTCGGAAGGGCCATGCTGCGGGCGGAGATCGGCGACATCAGGCGCATCGCCAAGGCGCAGGACGAGGGGCGCTTCGCCATCCTCGGCGTGACGACGCTCGCCATCGCCTTCTCCTTCGCCGCCATAGCCGCCGAGCTGCATGCCGGCAGCGGAAACGCGGAGCCGGCCGGCTGGAGCCTCGCCCTCGCCGCGGCGACGATCGTCCTGTCCTGGATCACCACCCAGGTCGTCATGACGACGCATTACGCCGGCGAGTACTACGGCACGGACGGGCCGGAGGGCGGGCTCGACTTTCCCGGCGGCGACGCCGCGCCGGACTATCTCGACTTCCTCTACTTCGCCTTCACCATGGGCGCCGCCTGCCAGACCTCAGACGTGTCCGTCACCTCCCGCGGCATGCGCGGCCTCGTTCTCGCCCACACCGCGCTCGCCTTCCTGTTCAACACGCTGGTCCTGGCGCTCGCCGTGAACGTCGGGGCGAGCCTGATCTAAGGGGGCGTCGCTGACCACCTGCCGCGTCGAGGACAGCCTGCCGCAGGCGTTGCGGGAACCGCCGCGGTGAGGCCGGCGTGACGTCCCGGCCGCGCCTCGTCCCTGTTCTCGTCGCGGCGCTCGTCGCGCTGCCCGTTCTGGCGGGGCTTCTCGGCACGCTCCTCCCGGCCTTCGGCTACCTGCCGGCGCTCGGCGGGGACGGCTTTTCGCTGCAGCCCTTCCGGGAACTCGTCGCCACGCCGGGGATCGGCCGCTCCGGCCTTCTCTCGATCTGGACGGGGCTCGCCGCGACGGCCTTGTCCGTTCTCCTCGCCATGCTGGCGCTGGCGGCCCTCGTGGGAACGCGGGCACTGACCCGCATCGAGCGGATGCTGGCGCCGCTCCTCGCCGTGCCGCACGCGGCCGCCGCCTTCGGCACGGCGCTCCTGATCGCGCCCTCCGGCCTCCTGTTCCGCCTCGCCGCCATCCCCTTCGGGTTCGACCGGCCGCCGGATCTCCTGATCGTCGGCGATCCTCTCGGCCTGTCGCTGATCGTCGGGCTGGTCGCCAAGGAGATGCCGTTCATCCTCCTCGTCGCGCTCGCCAGCCTGCCGCGGGCCGAGCCGGCGCGGCGGATCGCCGTCGCCCGCTCGCTCGGGCAGGGACGCGCGGCGGCCTTCCTGTTCGCGGTCTGGCCGACGCTCTACCGCGAGATCCGCCTGCCGGTGCTCGCGATTGCCGCTTTCGGCTCCTCGGTGGTCGACGTGTCGCTGATCCTCGGTCCCTCGACCCCGCCGACGCTTGCCGTCCAGCTCCTGCGCTGGATGGTCGATCCCGAGCTCGGCCTGCGCCTCAAGGCCTCGGCCGGCGCGCTGCTGCAGGGCGGCGCGACGCTCGCCGCGATCCTTCTCTGGCTCGGCGTCGAGCGCGCCGCGGCGGCCTGGCTGCGCCGGCGCATCGCGCGCGGCGGGCGGCTGCGCTTCGAGGCGGCGGTGCGCGTCCTCGGGCTGTGCGCCGCGCTCCTGCCGGTCGTGGTGGTGGGGCTCGGTCTTCTCGGTCTCGCCCTCTGGTCGGTGGCCGGCTTCTGGAGCTTTCCGGACCTCCTGCCGCCGAGCCTGTCCGGCCGCACCTGGAGCGCGGCGCTGCGCTCGGCAGCAAGTCCCCTCGGTACGACGCTTTCGCTCGGCCTCCTGTCGGCCGGCGCGGCGGTGGTGCTCGCGATCCTCCTCCTGGAAGCGGCCTCGCCCCTGTCGCGGCGGCTCGCGGTTCTTCTCGCCCTGCCGCTCCTCGTCCCACAGCCGGCCTTCGTGTTCGGCCTGTCGACGGGCCTTCTCGCACTCGGCGGCCGGCCGAGCCTCGCCGTGCTCTCGGCCGTCCACCTCGTCTTCGTCCTGCCTTACGTCCTTCTCGCCCTGGCCGAGCCGTGGGCGCGGCTCGATCCGCGCTTCGAGCGCGTCGCGGCGAGCCTTGGCCGCGGGCGGCTCGCGCGGCTCGTCCGGGTGCGCCTGCCGCTGCTGCTCAAGCCTCTGCTCACGGCCTTCGCCATCGGCTTCGCCGTGTCCGCCGGGCTCTATCTTCCGACCATCGTCCTCGGGGCCGGGCTCTACCCGACGATCACCACCGAGGCCGTCGCGCTGGCCTCCGGCGGCGACCGGCGGATCATCGGCGCCTACGCGCTCCTCCAGGCGGCACTGCCCTGCCTCGCCTTCGCGCTGGTGCCGGCCGTCCACGGCTTGTGCTTCCCCGGCCGGCGCGGCATGAGGACCTGATGCCGCCCGCCGCCCCGATGTTTCCGAGCCTTCGCCTCGACCGCGTCTCGATCGCGCTCGGGGGACGGCGCCTTCTCGACGTCGACGCGCTCGTTCCGCCCGGCGCGGTGCTGACGGTGATGGGCCCCTCCGGCTCCGGCAAGTCGACGCTGCTGGCGCTGATCGCGGGCTTCCTGGATCCCGCCTTTTCGGCGCGGGGCGCCGTGCGCCTCGGCGCGCAGGACCTTCTCGTCCTTCCGCCCGAGCGGCGCGGCGCCGGCCTGATCTTCCAGGACCCGCTGCTGTTTCCCCACATGAGCGTCGGGCAGAACCTCCTTTTCGCGCTGCCGCCGGCCGTCCGTGGGCGGGCCGTGCGCCGCGCCGCCGCCGAGGCCATGCTCACGCGCGTCGAGCTCGCCGGCTTCTTCGACCGCGATCCCGCGACCCTCTCGGGCGGCCAGGGGCAGCGCGCCGCGCTCGCCCGCACCCTCCTCGCCGAGCCCCGGCTGCTTCTCCTCGACGAGCCGTTCAACCGGCTGGACCAGGCGCTGCGCGGCACGGTGCGCGCGCTCGTCGTCTCGCTCGTGGCCGAGCGGCGCATTCCGGCGATCCTCGTCACCCACGATCCGGCCGACGCCGAGGCCGCGGGCGGGCGCGTCCTGTCGGTCGGCGCCGAGGCGGCGCGATGATCGCCCTGCCTGAGCTGCCGGTCTCGGCCGTCCTGCCGGACGTGTCGCGCGCGCTGGAGGAGGCGCGCCGCGCCGTTCTCGTCGCCCCGCCCGGCGCCGGCAAGACGACGCTCGTGCCGCTCCACCTCCTGTCGGCCGGCTGGCTCGGGGAGGGGCGCATTCTCCTCGTCGAGCCGCGCCGGCTCGCGGCTCGCGCCAGCGCCCGGCGCATGGCCTCAACCTTGGGCGAAGAGGTCGGCGGAACCGTCGGCTGGCGCATGCGCCTCGACACCCGCGTCTCGGCGGCGACGCGGATCGAGGTCGTCACCGAGGGCGTCTTCTCGCGGATGATCCTCGGCGATCCCGAGCTGACCGGCGTTTCGGCCGTTCTCTTCGACGAGTTCCACGAGCGCTCGCTCGATGCCGACTGGGGCCTCGCGCTGGCGCTCGACGCGGCCGCCGTGTTTCGCGAGGACCTGCGCATCCTCGTGATGTCGGCGACGCTCGACGGGGCGCGCGTCGCCGCGCTCCTCGGCGGTGCGCCGGTGATCGAGAGCGCCGGGCGCGCCTTTCCCGTCGCGATCCGCTACCGCGAGCGGCCGGGCACCGAGCCGCTGGAGGATGCGGTCGCGGGGGCGATCCGCGAGGCGCTGCGCGAGCAGTCCGGATCGATCCTCGCCTTCCTGCCCGGCCAGCGCGAGATCGAGCGCACCGCCGAGCGTCTGGAGCGGAATCTTCCGGCCGACGTGATCCTCGCGCCCCTCTTCGGCGCCATGGAGGGCGCGGCGCAGGACGTCGCGGTGAAGCCTGCCCCGGCGGGCAAACGCAAGGTCGTCCTCGCGACCTCCATCGCCGAAACCTCGCTGACCATCGACGGCGTCACCGTGGTGGTCGACGGCGGCTACCGCCGCAAGCCGGTCTTCGAGCCCGCGACCGGCCTGTCGCGGCTGGAAACGGCGCGCGTGTCCCGTGCGGCTGCGGACCAGCGGGCCGGCCGCGCCGGCCGCACGGCGCCCGGCACCGCCATCCGCCTGTGGCGCGAGGAGCAGACGGCGGCGCTGGAGGCCTTCGACCAGCCGGAGATCCTGTCGACGGACCTGTCCGGCCTCCTCCTCGACGCGGCCGCCTGGGGGCTTGCCGACCCCTCCGGCCTCGCCTTCCTGGACCCGCCGCCGGGCCCCGCGCTGACCGAGGCGCGCGCGCTGCTTCGAACGCTGGGCGCCCTCGATCCCGACGATCGCCTGACGCCGCTCGGCGAGGCGATGCGGAGCCTGCCGCTGCCGCCGCGCCTCGCCCGCATGGTGGCCGGCGCGCCGGCGGCCGCGCGCGAAACGGCGGCGGAGCTCGCCGTGCTCCTGACCGAGCCCGGCCTCGGCGGCAACGATCCGGATCTTGCCGAGCGCCTGCGCCGCTTCCGCGGCGAAAAGGGGGGGCGGGCGGCGGGCGCGCGCGGGCTCGCCCGCCGCATCGCCGGCCTCGTGCCGCAGGCTCTGGCGCCCGTCGCCGCACTCGAGCCGGAGGAGGTCGGCGCGATCCTCGCGCTCGGCCATGCCGACCGGCTGGCGGTCGGGCGCGGCAACGGCCGCTTCACGCTGGCGAGCGGGCGCGGCGGCGTTCTCGACGAAGCCTCGGGCCTCGCCCGCGCGCGGTTTCTCTGCGTCGCCGACCTGACGGGTCAGGCGAAGGGCGGGCGCATCCGCGCGGCGGCGGCGGTGGAGGAAGCAGCGCTCCCGCGCGTCGCGGGCGGCCTCCTGGTCGAAGAGGACGAAACCGCCTTCGACGCGGGCGCCCGCGAGGTGCGCGCCCGGCGCGTGCGTCGCCTCGGCAAGGCGGTGATCGCGGAAACGCCGCTCGCGAGCCCAAAGGGGAAGGGCGTCGCGGTCGCGCTCGTCGCCGGTATCCGGCGCCTCGGCTTCGCCGCCCTGCCGCTGTCGAAGGAGAACGGGCGCCTGCTGCGGCGCCTGCGCTTTCTCGCCGCCGCCTACGGCTCGCCGCCCTGGCCGGACCTGTCAGACAGGGCTCTCCTCGACGGGCTGGAGGACTGGCTCCTGCCTTATGCGCCCGGCGCCTCGCGCCTGTCCGACCTGTCGCCGGACGTGCTCGAGGCGGGGCTGCGCGCCCTGGCGCCCACGGAGGCCGCGCGCCAGCTCGATGCGCTGGCGCCGACGCATTTCGAGGCGCCGACCGGCAATCGTCATCCGATCCGCTACGAGGAGGAAGGGCCGGTGCTGGCGATCCGCGTCCAGGAGCTCTTCGGCGTGACGCGACACCCCGCGATCGCCGGGGGGCGCCTGCCGCTGATCCTGGAACTCCTGTCGCCCGCCCAGCGGCCGATCCAGGTGACGCGCGATCTGCCGGGCTTCTGGGCCGGCTCGTGGCGCGACGTGCGCGCCGACCTTCGCGGCCGCTACCCCAAGCATCCCTGGCCGGAGGACCCGGCCTCCGCCCCGCCCACCGCCCGCGCCAAGCCGCGCGGAACCTGAGGGAGCCGCAGAGCGATGCGCGCCGCGTCGACCCTCATGCTTTGCGCCGCGGCTTCGACATCTCGGGGCGCAGGAGCGGGCTCAGATGGGCGGGGCCGACCGCGTCGCCCGTCCCGTCCAGAGCCGCGTAGATCGTTTCGGGATCGAGGCCCATGTCTTCGAGGAGGCGCGGGTCGCGGCGCGAAAGGGCGGCGAGCGCGCGCCGCTCGCGCCGGCTGTCGCGCAACCGCGTCCACAGGGCGAGCAGCGCGGCGGCGGGATCGAACGTCTGCCCGGCATGGTCGAGGCCGGCACGATATGCGAGCGTGGTCATGGCTGAACCTTTCTTGACAGCGGGGAGGTGGTGCTTGGATCTACGAATGGACCGGTTCAGTTGACGGCTCCATCGCCTGTGAACCGGTTCAATGATAATCGGCCCGCCTGCTTGGTCAATGGAAATCTTGGACCGGTTCAAGAAAAATCTCGGCTGCGGGTCACGATGATCGAAAGGGCGACGTGAGCAGGAACGACACCGACAGACCCCCGACCCTCGGCGATCTCGCCAAGGCGGCAGGAGTTTCCAAGGGCACGGCCTCCAACGTCTTCAACCGGCCGGACATCGTGCGGGCGGAGGTGCGAGAGCGCGTGCTGGAGGTCGCCCGCTCCATCAACTATGCCGGGCCGGACCCCAAGGGGCGCCTTCTCGGCACGGGCCGGGTCAACGCCATCGGCGTCGCGACAACCGAGCCGCTCGCCTATTTCTTCGACGATCCCTTCGCCCGGATCCTGATGAAGGGGATCGCCGAAGCCTGCGACGCGGAAGGGCTCGGCGTTTCCCTGATCTCGGCCTCGGACGAGGCGGACCTCGCCTGGAATATGCACAGCGCCCTCGTCGACGGCTTCGTGCTCTTCTGCCTGACCGGCGCGCAGAAGCTGATCGCGCAGTCGCGCGAGCGCCGCCTGCCCTTCGTGGCGCTCGACTTCGGGGATGCCGGCGATACGCTGTCGGCGATCGGCATCGACAACGTCGCCGCCGCGCGCCGCCTCGCCCGGCACCTTCTCGATCTCGGCCACCGCCGCTTCGCCGTTCTCGCCATGGACTTCGACAACGAGGGCGTCGGGCGGGCCACGATGGCGCAGGTGGAAGCGGCGATCTACACGACCTCGCGCGACCGCGTGATCGGCACCTTCCGGGAGCTCGAAGCGGCCGGGATCGACACGGCCGGGGTCCCGATCTTCGAGACGACGGGCGAGGACGCGACCGTCGGCGCGGCGCTGGAGGAAATCTTCGCGCGGGAGCCGGTGCCGACAGCGCTCGTCGCGCAGTCGGACCGGATCGCGCTTCTCGCGCTGGACTGGTTGAAGGCGAGAGGCCTCGCCGTTCCCGGCGACGTCTCCCTCGTCGGCTTCGACGGGGTGCCGGAAGGCGAGACTTCGGACCCGCCGCTCACGACGATGCGCCAGCCGATCGCCGAGCTCGGGCGCCGCGCCGTGCGCGCGATCGTCGAGCGCCCGACCGAGATCCGGCGCGAAACGCTGGAGACCGAGCTCGTGGTCCGTGGCTCCACCGCTCCGCCGCCGGCGTCGTGAAAGAACGGCCGGTTTGCCGCGGGGCGTCCTGCCGCGCTGCCAGAACGGCCGGGCGGCCCTATGTCATGGGAACGTTTCTCCCGACGACATGCTGACCCGCGCCCATGGACCAGGCCTCCAACCAGACCTACTCGTTCGGACTGCCGGCTTTCGCGACCTCGACGCGCGAGAGCCAGAGGCTGCGCCTCGCCACGCTCGTGCGGCTGCGCTGGTTGTCGGTCGCCGGCCAGCTCGCGGCCTGCGTCTTCGTCGCCTGGGGCCTGTGGTGGCCCTATCCGGTCTGGCTCTGCCTCGGCCTCATCGCGCTCTCGGCCGCGCTCAACGTCTGGCTGGGCGTCACCTACCCCAAGAGCCGGCGCCTCTCGCCCGCCGCCTCGGCCGCGGTTCTCGCCTTCGACATCCTGCAGCCGGCCGGGCTCCTGTTCCTGACCGGCGGCGTCGAGAACCCCTTCGCCGTCTTCCTGGTCGTTCCCGTGGTGATCGCCTCGGCGACGCAGCCGCCGCTCTCGGCCGCGGTCCTGGCGCTCCTCGCCGTGGCGGCGACGACGTTTCTCGCCTTCGTCCACCTGCCCGTGCCCTGGAGCGAGCACGAAACCATGGTGCTGCCGATCCCCTATGTCGGTGGCCTCTGGTTCGCGGTCGCCACCACCATCGTCTTCGCCGCGATCTACGTCTACCGCGTCGCGGCCGAGTCGCGGATGCTCGCGGACGCGCTCGGCGCGACCGAGCTGGTGCTGCAGCGCGAGCAGCACCTGTCGGCCCTCGACGGCCTCGCGGCCGCGGCCGCGCACGAGCTCGGCACGCCGCTCGCGACAATCGATCTGGTGGCCAAGGAGATGCGCCGCTCGCTGCCGGCCGGCAGCCCGCATGCCGACGACGTCGAGCTCCTCGTCGCCCAGTCCGAGCGCTGCCGCTCGATCCTGCGGCGCCTCGCCAGCCTGTCGTCGTCGTCGGAGGAGCATCTCGGCCAGATGAGCCTGATGCAGCTCCTTGAGGAGGTGGCGAGTCCGCATCGCGACTTCGGCGTTTCGGTGGTGGTGGAGGTCGCCGAACGGGACGGGCCGGAGCCGACGCTGCGCCGCAATGCCGGCGTCCTCTACGGGCTCGGCAACATCGTCGAGAACGCCGTCGACTTCGCCGGGAGCGAGGTGCGGGTGCGCGCCGGCTGGACCGCCACCACCGTGTCCGTCACCGTTCTCGACGACGGTCCCGGCTTCGCGCCCGAGGTGCTGCAGCGCATCGGCGATCCCTACATGTCCGAGCGCGACGCACCGCACCGAAAGGCCGGCGGCGGCCTCGGCCTCGGCCTGTTCATCGCCAAGACGCTTCTGGAGCGCTCCGGCGCCCAGATCGACATCCGCAATCGCGGGCCCCGCGAGCCGACCACGGGAGCCGTGGTGCGCCTCGTCTGGACGCGCGAAGCCTTCGCGTCCCGGCGTCCCAGCATTCACGAATAGCGGAGCAGACCCCCCTTCCGCCGTTGCCGAAGCCCCGCCCGATCGCCATCTAAGCCGAAGCAAAGGGAGCCGAACATGCTGATGGAAGACATTGCCGCCGCGCCGGCGAAGGCGCGGCTTCCCGAGGGCGACCGCTCGCTGCTGCTCGTCGACGACGACCGGCCCTTTCTTCAGAGGATGAGCCGCGCGCTGGAGAGCCGCGGCTTCGCCGTCGCCACCGCCGAAAGCGTCGGCGAAGGGCTGGCCGCCATGCGGAGCTCGGCTCCCGCCTACGCCGTGGTCGATCTGCGGCTCGGCGACGGCAACGGGCTGGAGATCGTCGAGCGCCTGCAGCGCGCCCGCGAGGACGCCCGCGTCGTGGTGCTCACCGGCTACGGCAACATCGCGACGGCCGTTTCGGCGGTGAAGCTCGGCGCCATCGACTACCTCGCCAAGCCCGCCGACGCCGACGAGGTGATCGCCGCGCTTCTGCGCGATCCAGGCGACCGCGCCGAGCCGCCGGAGAACCCGATGTCGGCCGACCGGGTCCGCTGGGAACACATCCAGCGCGTCTACGAGATGTGCGACCGCAACGTGTCGGAAACGGCCCGGCGCCTGTCGATGCACCGCCGCACGCTCCAGCGCATCCTCGCCAAGCGCGCGCCGCGCTAGAGGGTCACACGTCCTCGTCGAAGATGAGGTCCGAGCCGGTCAGGAACGGGTTCGCGGCCCATTCGGCGCGGGTCAGCCTGTCGGCGGACAACCGCGCGAAGCGCAGCGTCAGAGCCCTGCGGGTGGCGGAGGCAAGCTTGTGCTCGGGCGCCTCGCGCAGGATCTCCGCGCCATAGCCGTCCGACAGGATCAGCCCGCACTCCTCGGGGAAGATCTCCACCGGCACGCCGGGATGGGTGGCGAAGAAGAGCCGGTCGCAATGGAGTCGGTAGTCCGGCCACTTGCGGTCGGCGCGGAAGTCCTCGATCGAGGATTTGATCTCGACGATGACGATGTCGCCCTTCTCCCCGAGGCAGACGAGATCGGCCCGACGGCCGGAGGCGAGCGGCATCTCCGGCAGCACCGACACGCGCAGGCTCGCCATCAGTCGCTGCACGCCTCGGCGCACCAGCATGGCGCGCTCGGACTGGCGCCCGTCGACGAGCGGCTCGGATTTCACGAGGGAAACGATGGGCATGGACCGAGTCTAGCCCGCCCGGCCCGGCCCGAACAAGCGGGACGCGGCGCCGCAGCGCCGGCGCCGGTCTCAGGCCGGGACGCGCGCGCCGGCGATCTCGTCGAGGATCGGGCAGTCCGGCGCCGAGGCGCTTTCGCGCAGCTCCGCCAGTTCGCCCAGCGCCCGGCGCAGCGACATCAGCTCCTCGATCTTGCGGTCGATCTCGGCGATGCGGTGCCGCGCGAGCTGGCGCACGTCGGCCGTGCGCTGCTTCTCGTCGCCGTAGAGCGACAGGAGGCGACGCACTTCGTCGATCGAGAAGCCGAGCGAGCGCGAGCGCTGCAGGAAGCGCAGGACGTGGACGTCCCGCTCGGCATAGTCGCGATAACCGTTGCGTGCGCGCTGCGGCTGGACGAGCCCGACTTCCTCGTAGTAGCGGATCGTCTTCGGAGGCAGCCCGGATCGTCGTGACGCTTCTCCGATGTTCATCGAACTCCTCGTCGACCGTAGGCGTCCCCCGACCAAAAGGAGATGTCGCGTTGCAGCGCTGCGTCAACTGTGACGCGGCCGCAACAAGGTTTCCTTAACCATGTTGGGTTGGAATGACACGCGTTGTCACGTTGCGACACGCGGCCTAACGATGGATCTGCCAATGGTGAGGTCCTCGGTTGCGCTCGATTCGCGCGTATCCCGGTCGATCCTCCCATCGCCTCGAACCACGGCGCCCATGACGATGAACAGATTCCTGCTGACGCGCGGCCTGGCCGTTACTCTTCTCGCCGTGGCCCTGGGGGGCTGCGCGACCTCGCCGCGCGTCGCGTCGGGTCCGAACGCCAGCGCGAGCGTGGTCGCCTACACCGCGCCCGACCTGCCGCTGGACGACGGCGCCTTCGGTGCGGTGCCGGTGGAGGCCTATGCCGCCAAGGTCGACGACGGCTTCGCGCTGCCGCGCATTCCGGCCGAGAAGATCGATCCGAAGTACCTGCGCCAGCGCGTCCTCTACCAGGACGGCCTGACCTACGAGCCGGGCACCGTCGTCGTCGACACGGCGACGCGCTTCCTTTACGTGGTCGAGGCCGGCGGCACGGCGATGCGCTACGGCATCGGCGTCGGCAAGAGCGGCTTCTCCTGGGCCGGCGAGGCGCGCATCCAGGACAAGCAGCACTGGCCGAAGTGGTTTCCGCCGGCCGAGATGATCGCCCGCCGTCCGGACCTCAAGCCCTACGCGGAGGGCATGCAGCCGGGCCTGTCGAACCCGCTCGGCGCCCGCGCGCTCTATCTCTACCAGAACAACAAGGACACGCTGTACCGCCTGCACGGCACGCCGGAATGGTGGTCGATCGGCACGGCCGCGTCCTCGGGCTGCATCCGGCTGATGAACCAGGACATCATCGACCTCTACGAGCGCGTGCCGATGAACGCCCGCGTCGTCGTCAAGCAGGGCAACGAGCGCGTCGCCTCGCGCTGAGCGGGACGGAGACGAACGATCGAAGCCGGTCCCGCGGGAATGCGCGGGGCCGCAGGGTTAAGGCGGGGGACAATCCGCCGCGGCCGGGCACTTCGGGGGAGGTGCCCGGCCATTTTCTTGATCGATGGCCCGCACGCAGGATGCGCGGCCGCCAAGCGTCGAAACGAAGAGGGCTCCCGGCGCTTGGCGCCGGGAGCCCTCTTCGTTTGGGAGTCTTCGCTTGCCCGCGGCGCGTCGCGCCAGCGCGGCTCTCAGAAGGCGACGGGCGACTTCTCGTTGTCCTGCGCTTCGAAAGCGGCTGTGCTTCCGGCCGCCCGGGCCGCGAGGTAGAGTTCGTCGACGGTCCTGGGGCTCCGATCCAGGCGCTTTCGCGAACGCATCCCTCCGGTCTCGGCGGCAGCCGAGGCGGAAACGCTTTCCGCAATGTCCGGATGGTTGAAGCGCGGAGCCTCGATCGGCAGGGCGCGAACACCGGAGAAGGTCTGCTGAATCCAGTCGAGCATCGGTCTCTCCTTCCTCTCCGAGCGCCGCTGACGCGGAGCCGCGATTTGCGTGTCGTCTTCGTTGAATGCGCGGCGCAACGGGGCGTTCCGCGCCTTCATCGAATCTTCACCTTCAGCACTTTGCTGCGCCGCGAGCGGCGCGCGACGAGGCGCTGGAAAGGGCTCATAAAGCCTGTTCGCAACAAGCGCGTGACGCAGCGCGGAACGCGCCGGTCCGCTTCGGCAAGCCCGCCTCAAGGCAGGAGGCCGAGCGTTCCCGCGGCGACGAGGGCGTAGCGCGCCGCTTTTCCCGCGGCCACCAGCGGCACGAAGACGCGGAGCGGAACGCGAAGGAGCCCGGCCGCGACCACCAGAGCGTCGCCGATCACCGGCAGCCAGGCGAGAAGCAGCACCGTCCGCCCGTAGTGGTTGAACAATCGGCTGGCCTGCGCGAGGGCCGCGGGGTTCGCGGGAAACCAGCGCCGGCCCTCGAATCGCGCGAGATAGCGCCCGAGCCACCAGCTCGCCACCGAGCCCAGCGTGTTGCCGAGCGTGGCGAGCGCGACGAGCAGCCACGGGTCGCCCGCGCCCGTCGCGACGAGGGCGGCCAGCATCGCCTCCGAAGCGCCCGGCAGCAGCGTCGCGGACAGGAAGGCGTTGGCGAAGAGGCCGAGGGCGAGAAGCGGATCGGACATGCCCCGCTCGGCTAGCGGCGCGCGGGAGCGGGCGAAAGGGCGGCGCTGCACGCATCCGATTTTTTGCGCCTTCCCGATTGAACAAGGTTTTTTGCCCACCCATCTCCAATTCGTAGACGAAGATGCCCTCGCGGGTTTCGCGCAGCAACGCGCCGCGAGACTTAAAGAGAGGATCGACACGCCGATGACATCCCGTGCCCTGATACGACCTGCCTGGACGCCTGCGACCATTGCTTTGATGGTGATCGGGTTCATGGTATACTGGCCACTTGGTCTGGCCATGATCGCCTATATTCTTTGGGGCGACCGCCTCGAAGCTTTCCGCCATGACGTGAATCTTGCGACCGACCGCGTCGCCGGCTCGTTCCGCAAGGGCCAGGGCGGCTTCGGTTTCGGCGCTGCCCGCACCGGCAACGTCGCCTTCGACGACTGGCGCGACCGCGAGCTCGCCCGCCTCGACGCCGAGCGCCGCCGCCTCCAGGAGGCGAGCGCCGAGTTCGAGGCCTATGCCCGCGAGCTGCGCCGCGCCAAGGACCAGGAGGAGTTCGACCGCTTCATGGCCGAGCGCCGCAACCGTCCGAGCGACGTCTCGCCCGTCGTCGGCTGAACGGCCTCACGCTCCGGGACCTTTCATGACGAGCGCCGCGGCCGGGTTATCCCCGGCGGCGGCGTCGTTCGTTAGCGGCCCTCTCTTTCCTCGGGCAAGCTCCCGGGGGAATAGTGCGGACGATGAGCCTCGATCCCTTGAAGCGCCTTCTGGGCCTGCGCCCGACGCTTGACCCGCCCGCGCGCGGCGCCCGGCCCAGCGCGCGGCGCGCGGCGCCCGTGCCGGACTTCCCGCCTGCCGTGGACCTGCCGGGGCTCGGCGCCGTGCCGCTCGCGGTGTCGCGAAACCCCCGCGCCCGCCGGATGATCCTGCGCCTCGCCAAGGACGGCGCCGGCATCCGCGTCACCGCGCCGCCCTCCGCCTCGCCGCGCATGGTGACGGCCTTCGTCGTGCGGCACGAGGCCTGGATCGCCGAGCGGATGACGCGCGCGGCGCCCGCTCTCGCCATCCGTCCCGGCGCCGTCATCCCCTTTCGCGGAACGCCGCTGCGCCTGGTGCACGCCCCCGGCCTTCGCGGCCACCGCTTCGAGGCAGGGGAGGGGGGCGCCGTTCTCCTCGTCGGCGGCGAGCCCGAGCACTTCGCCCGGCGCGTGCGCGACGTCCTGAAGCGCGAGGCGCGGGCCGACCTCGAAGCCGCGGTCGCCCGCCACGCCCCGGGGACGGGGCTGAAGCCCGCGGCGATGAGCCTCAAGGACACGGTGAGCCGCTGGGGCTCCTGCACGGCCGACCGGCGCCTCGCCTTTTCCTGGCGCATCGTCATGGCGCCGCCGGAGGTGCTCGACTACCTCGCCGCCCACGAGGTCGCCCATTTCCGCCACATGGACCACGGCGCCGACTTCTGGGCGCTGTGCCGCCGGCTCTGCCCTGGAACGCCGGCCGCGCGCGATTGGCTGAAGGCCCGTGGCCACGAACTGCACGCCATCCGGTTCGAATAGCGCGCCGCCTTTACAGGGCCGGGCGAGGGGCGGATAAGGGGCGGATTTTCAAACCCCTTCGCCTGCGGGACGCGCTTTCCTTGACCCTCGACGTGAAGATCTGCGGCCTGTCGACGGCCGAGACGCTGGAGGCGGCGATCGCCGCCGGTGCCAGCCATGTCGGCTTCGTCCACTTCGCGCCGAGCCCGCGCCACGTCGAGCTGCCCGCGATGAGGATCCTGCGCGAGCGCGCGGCGGGTCGCGCGAAGGTGGTCGTCGTTCTCGTCGATCCCGACGACGCGCTTCTCGACCGCCTCGTCGCGGAGGTCCGGCCGGACTGGCTGCAGCTCCACGGCAAGGAAGCGCCCGAGCGCGTGGCGGCGGCGAAGGCGCGAACCGGCCTGCCGGTGATGAAGGCGCTGTCGGTCTCCGCGCCCGAGGACCTCTCCGCCCTCCAGGCCCATCGCGGCGTTGCCGATCGGCTGCTCCTCGATTCCAAGCGGCCGAAGGGCTCCGTTCTGCCAGGCGGCAACGGCGTGTCCTTCGACTGGCGCATCCTGTCCGACCTCGATCCGGGACTCGACTACGTCCTGTCCGGCGGCCTCCACGCCGGCAACGTCGCCGAGGCCTTCCGCATCGCCCGGCCCCGCGGCCTCGACGCCTCGTCCGGCCTCGAATCCGCGCCGGGCGTCAAGGACCCGGCCCGCATCCGCACCTTCTTCGACGCGCTCGCCCGCGCGCCCGTTGCCCACGCCGCGCCCGAGGAGGCGCTGTCCCCATGAACCAGCTCTCCGCTCCCAACTCCTTCCGCGCCGGGCCCGACGAGGACGGCCGCTTCGGCATCTTCGGCGGGCGCTTCGTCGCCGAAACGCTGATGCCGCTGATCCTCGACCTCGAGGCCGAGTGGAAGGCGGCGCGGACCGACCCGGCCTTCAAGGCGGAGCTCGAGCACCTCAACACGCACTACACCGGCCGCCCGTCGCCGCTCTACTTCGCCGAGCGGCTGACGGCCGAGCTCGGCGGCGCCAAGGTCTACTTCAAGCGCGACGAGCTGAACCACACGGGCTCCCACAAGATCAACAACTGCCTCGGCCAGATTCTGCTGGCCCGCCGCATGGGCAAGACGCGGATCATCGCGGAAACGGGCGCCGGCCAGCACGGCGTGGCGACCGCGACCGTCTGCGCGCGCTTCGGGCTGCCCTGCGTCGTCTACATGGGCGCGACCGACGTCGAGCGCCAAGCGCCGAACGTCTTCCGCATGAAGCTCCTCGGCGCCGAGGTGATCCCCGTCACCGCAGGCCACGGCACGCTCAAGGACGCGATGAACGAGGCGCTGCGCGACTGGGTGACCAACGTCGAGTCGACCTACTACCTCATCGGCACAGCCGCCGGCCCGCACCCATATCCGGAGCTGGTGCGCGAGTTCCAGTCCGTGATCGGCAAGGAAACCAAGGAGCAGATCCTCAAGGCCGAGGGACGCCTGCCGGACCTCATCGTCGCGGCGGTGGGCGGCGGCTCCAACGCCATCGGCCTGTTCCACCCCTTCCTGGACGACCGCGAGGTGGGCATCGTCGGCGTGGAAGCCGGCGGCAAGGGCCTCGACGGCGAGGAGCACTGCGCCTCGCTGACGGCCGGCAGCCCGGGCGTCCTTCACGGCAACCGCACCTATCTCCTCCAGACCGCCGACGGGCAGATCAAGGAAGGGCACTCGATCTCGGCCGGCCTCGATTATCCTGGCATCGGCCCCGAGCATTCCTGGCTGAAGGATGCCGGCCGCGTCGACTACGTGCCGATCACGGACAAGGAGGCGCTCGCCGCCTTCCAGCTCCTCACCCGCATCGAGGGCATCATCCCCGCGCTGGAGCCGGCCCATGCGCTCGCCGAGGTGATCAAGCGCGCGCCCACCATGCGCCCCGACCAGATCATCGTGATGAACCTGTGCGGGCGCGGCGACAAGGACGTCTTCACCGCCGCCAAGCACCTGGGCGTGGCGCTCTAAGGCAGGAGCGCGGCTCCCATGATCCGGTCGTTTCGCGGCCGGCACGTCGAAGCCGTCGCCCGTGGGGTTGCGCCCAAGGGCTTCCCGACCGATCTTCTGCGGTCGGCCCAGCGTCGTCTCGCGGCGATCGAAGCCGCGACCGGCCTCGACGACCTTCGCGTGCCGCCGGGAAACCGTTTGGAGAAGCTGTCGGGCGATCGCGCCGAGCAGCACTCCATCCGCATCAACGACCAGTGGCGGATCTGCTTCCGCTGGGTGGACGGCGCGGCGGAAGACGTCGAGATCGTGGACGATCATTGAGGGAGCTGCGCATCGATGGCCTTGATGATCTCACCGCCGCTCCACCCGGGCGAGTACCTGCGCGAGGAGCTCCTCGTGCCGTTGGACCTCCCGCCGGAACGCTTGGCCGAGGCCTTGCACGTGCCGGCCGCCGCCGTGCACCGCCTCCTGGACGAGGAATCCGTGGTGACGGCCGAGCTTGCCCTCCGCCTTTCGGCCTTCTTCGGAACCTCGGCCGAGTTCTGGTTGAACCTCCAGCAGGCCTTCGACCTCGCGGTGGCGGCCGAGCGCCTGTCGAGCGACCTTGCGACGATCGAGCGTTTCGCGCGCGCCTGACTTCGTCGCGTCCTTGCGCTTTCGCGTTCTTTCAAAGCGGTATATCGCGGGGAACGCGCATCTCGCGGTGCTGCCGACCAGCCGGACAACAGAGCCACCCATGACCACACGCCTCGACACCCGCTTCGCCGCCCTGAAGGCCGAGGGCCGCCCGGCGCTCGTGACCTTCGTCATGGCGGGCGATCCGGAGGAGGGGGCGACGGACCGGATCCTCGCGGGGCTGCCGCAGGCGGGCGCCGACGTGATCGAGCTCGGCATGCCCTTTTCCGATCCCATGGCCGACGGGCCGGCGATCCAGAAGGCGGGCCTGCGCGCGCTGACGGCC
>CANJKV010000047.1 GCA_947474855.1 Aurantimonadaceae bacterium
GACGCCCATGCCCTCGTTGGCCGAGATGAACTCGGCGACGAGCGCGCCGCTGAGCGCCGAGGCCATGGCGAGGCGCAGGCCCGCCATGATCATCGGCATGGCGTCGGGCAGCATCAGCTTGCGGAAGACCTGCCACTTGGAGGCCCCCAGCGAGCGAAACATCTCCCTGGCATCCTCGTTGACGCTCAGCATGCCGCTCAGCGTGTTCACGAAGGGCGCGAAGAAGCAGACCAGCATCACGATCGCGATCTTCGAGGTCCAGCCGAAGCCGAGCGCCGCGATGATGATGGGGCCGACGGCGATGCGGGGAGTCGCCTCGAGCACGATGATGTAGGGCTTCATGAAGCGCCGCACCGTGGCGTTCAGCCCGACCAGGATGGCGAGGCCGATCCCGAGCGCCGAGCCCGCGAAGAAGCCGGCGAAGACTTCGACCAGCGTGATGCCGAGATGGTACCAGGCGTTGCCGACCGTGACGTAGAGCGACACGAAGGCCGCGATGATCGCGCTCGGCGCGGGCAGGAAGAGCGGGTCGATCAGCCCGAGCCGCGAGGCCGCTTCCCACAGGACGACGATCATCCCGAAGATGGCGAGGTGGCGGGCGAGCCGGGCGCGGGCCGGCGACATGCCGAGCCCCGTGCCGACGGGAACCGCGATGTCGTTGGCGACGCTCATCAGTGCCCTCCGAGGACGTCGCGGACCTCGGAAACGAGGGCGTTGAACTCAGGGCTCTGCTGGATGGAGAGGTCGCGCGGTCGCTCGAAGGGCACGTCGACGATCTTCGCGAGACGCCCGGGACGCGGGGTCATCACCATCACGCGGTCGGCGAGGAAGATCGCCTCCTGGATGTTGTGGGTGACGAAGAAGGTCGTGCCGCCGACTTCCGCGACGACGCGCATCAATTCGACGTTCAGGCGCTCGCGGGTGAACTCGTCGAGCGCCCCGAAGGGCTCGTCGAGGAGGAGGATGTCGGCGCCGGTCTGCAGGAGCCGCGCGAGCGCGACGCGCTGCTGCATGCCGCCGGAGAGCTGGCGCGGAAAGGCGAACTCGAAGTCCTTGAGGCCGACCATGTGGAGGAGTTCGGCCGCGCGCCGCTTGTCGTCCGCAGTCACGCGGCGCTGCAGCTCGGTTGGCAAAAGGACGTTCTCGATGGCGGTCCGCCATTCCAGAAGCGTCGCCTTCTGGAACATCATGCCGATGTCGCTGCGCGGCTCGGTGACTTCCCGGCCGTGAACGGACAGGCTGCCGCCGGTCTTCGGGATGAGCCCCGAAATGATGCGCAGAAGCGTGGACTTGCCGCAGCCGGACGGGCCGACGAGCGAGATGAACTCGCCCTTCCTCGCCTCGAAGCTCGCGCCCTCCAGCGCGACGACGCTGCCGTCGCCGAAGGTCTTCGTGACGCCGCGCGCCTCGATGACGGTCTCGCCGGGGCTGACGCCGCCGACCACCCGCGGGCGGGCGGGCACGGGCCTCGCGGCGGCGCTGCTCCTGTCGATCGCGATTGAGTTCACCTCTGGTTCCTCCCAATGCGCGGCCCTCCGGCGCACCGACGAGCGCGCAGGGGCCCCTGGTCCGGGTCGGCCGAGGCCGCTCCCGATCGTTTCCGTGTGCGAGCCCCTCGTTTTTCCGGGGCCTTCTTGCCTGCCCGCCCATCACTGGGCGGGAAACTCTGGCCGGCGCCGGAGCGCCCGGTTCAGCCGACGATCGGTCGGCTCTGAAGCCCGCGCATGATCTGCGCGCGCGAGGTGTCGATATGCGCCCGCACCAGCCTTGCGGCCTTGGACGCGTTGCGCGCCTGGAGCGCGTCGATGATCTGGACGTGATCGGCGAGCGGCTGGTCGAACGGCCCCGAGCCGATGCTCGACAAGGACACGATGCAGAGCCGGCCGTAGAACTCCATCACCCGCCGGCACTCCTCGGCGAGGCGCAGATTGCCCGACAGGGTCGCGAGCGCGGTGTGGAACTGCCTGTTGTACTTGGCGAAGACTTCCTTCGACGACATGTCGGCGGTGCGGTAGCGGTCGAGCGAGGACAGATCGTCCGCGCTGGCGATCTCGACGATGCGCTTCACCACGCCCGTGTCGAGGATGATGCGCAGGTCCAGGATGTCCTCGGCGTCCTTGACCGAGATCGGCCGGACGCGGTGACCCCGGCGCGGCTCGATCTCGACGAGGCCCTCGAATTCCAGCTTCTGCATGGCGTCGCGAACCGGCGACTTGGAAACCCCGTAACGCTTGGCGAGGTCCGCCTCGCGCAGCTCCATCCCCGGCATGAGCTCGCAGGAGAGAATCTCGCTGCGCACCATCTGGAAGATCTTGTTGCGTACCAGGCTCATCGATTATCCGTCTTCCTGATATTCCACGAGACTGGACGTGATATTCCACCGGGTCAATCGACCCGGTGGTCGGCTCACTTAATTTATCGATCGATAGATGCTACCTGGACGAGTTCGCCGGTGGCCGCCGAGCGCGCGATCGCTTCCAGAACGGCGATGTTGCCGATCTTCTCGGCTTCGGTGAAGGGATAGTCGGCGCCGCCCTCGATCGCTTCGACGAAGGCTTCGAGGTTGGCCTTGACCGTGTCGTTCCAGTCGAAGCGCGTGACGCGGGGCTCCTCGCCGGTCACCTGCACGGTCAGCGTGGCCGGCCCGGGCGTGTCGGGATGGGTGTCGTTGCGGATCTCGGCCCAGGCCTTTGAGCCGAAGACGGTGAAGCGAAGATAGAGCGGCGTCGCGAGCACGGCGTTGAGATAGGAGGTCGCTCCACCCTCGTGACGGATCAGCGCCGAGACGACGTCGCCGTTCTCCGACTGGAGCACCCGGTTGGCCGTGGCGGCGAAGACCTCGCTCGCCGGGCCGAAGAGGTTCACGAAGGCATCCGACAGGTGGATGCCCATGGCCGTCATGCCGGCGGCCGGACTTTCCTTCGAGGAGCGGCGCCAATCGGTCTGTGCGACGTTGACGAGCTTGTCGTGGCTGAAGTTCGCCTCGGCATGCATGATCGTGCCGAGTTCCCCGGCCCGCACCATGCGGCGCAGTTCCTCCATGGCGCTCTCGAAGCGCCGCTCATGGCCGATGCCGAGGACGACGCCGGCCTTGGCGCAGGCTTCCACCGAGCGCTCGGCTTCGTCCCGCGTCAGCGCCAGCGGCTTCTCGCAGAAGACGTGGAGCCCGCGCGCCGCGGCGGCCGCGACCTGCGCGGTGTGGAGGCTGTTGGGCGTGCAGAGGATGACGCAGTCGAGCCGGTCGTCGGCGATCAAGCGATCGAAGTCGCCGTAGAGGTCGATGCCGTAAGGCGCCAGGAACTCAGCGTGCCGCTCCGGCGCCACGTCGGCCGCGGCGACGATGCGCAGCTTCTCCGAGTCCTTCATCCGCCCGACCATGGTGCGACCCCACCAACCGAGCCCGGCGATACCTGCCTTCAGCATGCGTCTCTCCCTCCCTGGACCACGCTCATTCCGCCGCTTCGGCGTACGGCACGTTGTCGCCGCCGTAGCGGCGCACGCGCACGTTCGCCTGCTCGGCGTGACCGGCGAAGCCTTCGAGCATGCAAAGGCGCGAGCAGTAGCGGCCGATCATCGCCGCGGCCTCGTCGGTGAGGACCTTCTGATAGGAATGCGTCTTCAGGAACTTGCCGACCCAAAGACCGCCCGTGTAGCGCCCTGCCTTCTTGGTCGGCAGCGTGTGATTGGTACCGATCACCTTGTCGCCGTAGGCGACGTTCGTGCGCGGACCGAGAAACAGCGCGCCGTAGCTCGTCATGTTCTCAAGGAACCAGTCGTCGCGGTCGGTCATAACCTGGACGTGCTCGGAAGCGATGTCCTCGGATACCACAAGCATCTCCTCGTAGCTGTCGCAGACGATCACCTCGCCGTAGTCGCGCCAGGAGGCACGGGCGATCTCGGCCGTCGGCAGGATCGACAGGAGGCGCTCGACCTCCTCGATCGTTTCGCGCGCCAGCTTCTCGGAATTCGTCACGAGCACGGCCGGCGAGGTCGGTCCGTGCTCGGCCTGACCCAGGAGGTCGGTCGCGCAGATCTCGGCGTCGACGCTCTCATCGGCGATCACCATGGTCTCGGTCGGACCGGCGAACAGGTCGATGCCGACGCGCCCATAGAGCTGGCGCTTGGCTTCGGCCACGAAAGCGTTGCCGGGACCGACCAGCATGTCGACCGGCTTGATCGATTCGGTGCCCAGCGCCATCGCGCCGACCGCCTGGATGCCGCCGAGGCACAGGATCTCGTCCGCTCCGCCCATGTGCATCGCCGCGACGATCGCCGGATGCGGCGCGCCGTTCTGCGGCGGCGCCGAGGCAACGACGCGCTTCACGCCTGCGACCTTGGCGGTGACGACGCTCATATGGGCCGAGGCGACCATCGGATACTTGCCGCCCGGCACGTAGCAGCCGACGGCATTCACCGGGATGTTCCTGTGGCCGAGGATGATGCCCGGCAGCGTCTCGACCTCGACGTCGCGCATCGAGGCCTTCTGGTGCTCGGCGAAGGTGCGCACCTGGGTCTGCGCGAAGCGGATGTCGTCGAGGTCGCGCTTCGAGACCCTCGACAGCGCCGCCTCGATCTCCTGCTCGGACAGGCGGAAGCTCTCGGGCGAATAGGCGTCGAAGCGCTGCGACAGGTCGCGCACCGCCGCGTCGCCGCGCGCCTCGATGTCGGACAGGATGCCTTCGACGCTGGCACGCACCCGCGCATCGTCCTCGGCCCGGGCCTCGGCGCTTCGCGCGGTCTTCAGGTGGCGGATCATGTTCGGGGGTCCTCCTCGCGGCGCCGGGCCTCTCAGCCCGCGCCCTCGCCGCTCGGCGCGACGCCGCCGCATGTTCGCGGCTCTTATTTATCGAGTGAAAACTAAGAGACCCGCCCTGTCAAGGTGGGACGGCGATTGCAAGCGCGTCGAAGGCGTGCTTATTTATCAATCGATAAATGATGCGGCAAGGGAGGAAACGCCATGTCCGCCACCGGTTTGAACCATCTCTCCATCGGCTCGACCGACATCGAGCGGTCGGTACGCTTCTACGAGAGCCTCTTCGGCATGGAGCGGATCCCGACCTACAATTTCGGCTTCCGCACCCAGTATCTTCGCTGCGGCGACCAGCAGATCCACGTCTTCCAGCTTCCCGATTCGGTGCCGCGCTTCCAGCACTTCGCGATCAACGTCGACGACTTCATGCAGGTGTACGAGAGGGCGAGCGCCGAAGGCCTCCTCGACGACGCCTTCGGCAACGCGGTGAACGAGATGCCGGACGGCTCCGTGCAGATGTACCTGCGCGATCCCGGCGGAAACCTCGTCGAGGTCAACTGGCCGGATGCGGCGACCCTCGACGCCTCCCGCATCAAGGAATGGAAGAAGCTCGCCGAGCGCCACGAACAGCGCGGCGAGAACCTCGAGGCCACCCTCTACCACAACCGGCGCCAAGCCTCCTGAGCGGCGAAGGAACCCGTTTCATGTCCAGCATCGCCGTCACGAAGCCTCTGCCCCGCAAGTCCGCCTCCGAGCCGCCGAGCTATGCCGAGCTTCTCGGCCGCGCTTCCGAGCTGGTGCCGGTCCTCGAGGCCCGGGCCAACTCAGCCGAGGAGCTGCGCCGCCTGCCGCCCGACAACGAGGCGGACCTCCACGCCGCCGGCCTCTACCGCATGCTCCAGCCGAAACACCGCGGCGGCTCCGAAGCGCCCTATCGCAGCCTCGTCGAGATCGGCGCGATCCTGGCGCGCGGCTGCGCCTCGACGGCCTGGAACCTGACGAACCTGGCGAGCCACCACTGGATGCTGGCGATGTTCCCGGAGGACGCCCAGAGCCGCATCTGGGACGAGAATCCGGACGCGCTGATCGCCTCGTCCTTCGTGTTTCCCGCGGCCAAGGTGAAGCGAGTGCCCGGCGGCTACAGCCTGTCCGGCCGCTGGCCCTTCTCGTCGGGCGTCGACCCCTCGGACTGGAACATGCTGGCCGGCATCGTGCGGGACGAAGGCGCCGCGCCCGACCACCGCGTCTTTCTCGTCCATCGCTCGGACTACGAGATCCTCGACACCTGGCACACCGTTGCGCTGAAGGGCACGGGCTCCAAGGACGTCGTCCTGGAGGACGTCTTCGTGCCGGAGGCGATGAGCGTCTCGGCCGCCGACCTCAAGGGCGGCCCGACGCCGGGGGCCAGCGTCAATCCTTCGCCGCTCTACCAGCTTCCGGTCTTCGCGCTCTTCCCCGCCATCCTCTCAGGCGTCGGTCTCGGCAACGCGGAAGCCGCCTATGACGACTACGTCGCGCGCTCCTCCTCGCGTTCGGCCAGCTATTCCGGTGCCAAGCTCGCCGAGCTGCAGTCGACTCAGATCCGCATCGGCGAGGTCGGCGCCAAGCTCGCCGCGTCCCGCCGCATCATGGTCGGCCTGTGCGAGGAATCGACGCGGGTGGCGGAGGCGGGTCGGCGCGAGGACCTCCGCACCAAACTCGCCTACCGCCGCGACCTCGCCTACGCCACCGGCCTGTGCACCGAGGCGGTCGACGCCGTGACCTCGGCGAGCGGCGCCGCCGCGCTCTACCTGTCGAGCCCCGTCCAGCGCCGCTTCCGCGACGCGCACGGCGTCGCCGCCCACATCGCCTTTTCGATGGACGCCTCCGCTTCGGCCTATGGCCGCGTCGCGCTGGGGCTCGACACGGACAATCCGACCGTGTGAAAGGAGCGCCGCATCGCAGCATGGAACGGTTGACGACGATGGCGCGAAGACAGGCGGCGAGCGCCGAGACATCGGCAGACGAGGCGGCCCCGCCGCCGGAAAAGCGCCGGCGCGTGCGCATCAAGCCCGAGGAGCGCTACCGCGAGTTCGTGTCGAAGGCGGTCGAGCTCTTCGCGGAAGTCGGCTTCGACGCCGGCACGCGCGAGCTCGCCCAGCGCCTCGACGTCACGCAACCCCTCCTCTACCGCTACTTCCCGTCCAAGAGCGACCTGATCTCCGCGGTCTACAAGGAGATCTACCTCGACCGCTGGAAGCCCGGCTGGTCGGGGATGATCGAGGACGAGAGCGAGCCGCTGCGCGCGCGCCTCCAGCACTTCTACGAGGACTATACCGAAACGATCTTCACGCCGGAATGGCTGCGCATCTACATGTTCGCCGGCCTTCGCGGCGTCGACATCAACGCGCGCTACGTCGTCAACGTCGAGACCGACCTCCTGATGCCGATGGCCCGCGCCGTGCGCCGCGAGCTGGGCCTCGACCCGGACGCGCCGGTGCGCCCGGAAGAGGTCGAACTCTTCTGGACGCTGCACGGCGGCATCTTCTACTACGGCGTGCGGAAGGTCGTGTACGGCTTCGATTGCCCGATCGGCAAGGAGCAGATGATCGCCAACGCCGTCGCCGCCTTTCTCGACGGCGCGGCGAGCGTGATGCGCGGCTTCGCCGCCGAGGAGGCGGCCCCGCCTATTGCGCCGTCCAGCCGCCGTCGATCGCCAGGCTCTCGCCGGTGATCAGCCCCGCCGCGGACGAGGCGAGGAAGACGACGGCGTTCGCCACGTCCTCGACGCTGGCGAGCTTCTTCATCGGGATGCGGTCCATGACGAAGGCCGAAAAGTCAGGGTTCGCGAACATCGGCTCGGTCATCGGTGTCAGGACGAAGGTCGGCGCGACGGACACGACGCGCACGCCGTTCGGCGCCAGCTCCACGGCCATGGCCTTGGTCAGCCCCTCCACCGCGTGCTTCGACAGGCAGTACACGGTGCGGCGCGGCGAGCCGACGCGGCCCATCTGCGAGGACATGTTGACGATGACGCCCGAGCCTTGCGCCACCATGCGCCGGGCCGCGGCCTGCGCGGTCTTGTAGACGGAGCGGATGTTCAGCGCGAGCAGCCGGTCCAGCGTCTCGTCGTCCACCTCCACCATCGGCATCGGCTTGTTGCCGCCGGCATTGTTGACGAGGATGTCCAGCCGCTCCAGCGCCTCGACCTCGGCATAGAAGGTTGTATCGAGGACGTCCGCCACCATCGGCCGGATCAGGGCGCCGCCCTCGTGGCGAAGACTGTCGAGGTCGGCGGCCGTGCGCGCGACGGCGATCACCTCCGCGCCGGCGCCGGCCAGCGCCAGCGCGATGGCCCGGCCGAGCCCGCGCCCCGCCCCGGTGACGAGCGCCACCTGGCCGTCGAGCGAGATGCGCATCAGGCGGCTCCCGTCGTCGTATCGGCGGTGAGCCCCGCGGCCGCGATACCGGCGCAGGCGCAGACCTCGTCCATGTCCGAGGTGTCGCCGCTGACGCCGACCGCCCCGATGATCCGCCCCTCGCCGTCGCGCAGCAGCACACCGCCCGGCACCGGGATCAGCCGCCCTTCGGAGGCCGCTGCAATGGCGTTGAAGAAGGCGGGCGCCGTCTTCGAGCGCTCGAACAGCGTGCGCGTCGGCAACCCCATGCCGAGCGCGCCCCAGGCTTTTCCGGTCGCGATCTCGCATCGCAAGATGCCGCTGCCGTCCTCGCGCTTGAGAACGACGACGTGGCCGCCGGGGTCGAGCACCGCCACCGTAAGCGGCTGCGCGCCCTTCGCCCGCCCCGCTTCCAGCGTGGCGTCGACGATCGCATCGGCCTGTTTCAACGTGACGCCGTTCATGCCTTGCCTCCTGGGGCCGACATCTGCCGGAGCACAGCGAAGAGTGCCGCGGTATCCTCCTTGTCGCGTCCCTGGGCGAGCGCCGCGACGTAGTAGGGCAGGCTCGCCGCCATCAGCGGCACGGGCGCGCGCACGGATTTCGCATGGTCGAGGATCAGCGTCAGGTCCTTGATGTAGACGTCCATCTTCATGGTCGCCGGCTCGTACTCGCCCCGCACCATCATCGGCCCGCGCACCTCCAGCATGCGCGACTGCCCGGCGCCCGAAGCCACGGCCTCCAGCACCATGTCGAGGTCGAGCCCGGACTTTTCGGCGAGAAGCAGCGCCTCGGCGGCGGCGAGATTGTGGATCGTGACGAGGAGGTTGGCGATGTATTTCAGCTTCATGCCGGCACCGAAGGCGCCGACGTACCGCACCTGCCGCGCGAAGCCCTCGAAGATCGGCCGGACGCGCTCGACGACGCTTTCCTCGCCGCTCGCGTAGATCACGAGGTCGCCCACCGCCGCCTGCGCGCCCGTGCCGCTGACGGGGCAGTCGAGGACGGCGATGCCGCGGGACGCCAGCGCATCGCGCACGGCCTCCTTCGCGTCGAGCGGCAGCGTGCCCATCTCGCAGATCACGCCGCCCGGCTTCATCCCCGCCGCGACGCCCGTCTCGCCGAGCACCGCCTCCCGCAGGACCGGCACGGAGGCGAGCGCCACGAGCACCACCTCGGCCGCCTCGCCGACGGCGCGCGGGCTGTCGACGAAGCGCCCGCCGATCCGCTCCAGGCTCGCCCCCGCCTCGGCCGAAACGTCGAAGCCGACGACGCCGAAGCCCGCCTCGCGCAGGTTCTTGGCATAGGCCGAGCCCATGATGCCGAGCCCGACGATGCCGACCGTCGGCAGGACGTGGTTGTCGTTCATCCCAGCCATCGCGTCAGCCGACCACGGCCGCGGCCCAGGCCGGCTCCGCCGCGCCTTGGCCGAGGAAGGGGGCCACGGCCGCCTCGAAGGCCTGCGGGTCCTCCATGTTCGGCACGTGCGCGAGGCCCGGCAGAACGACCAGCCGGCTTCCCGGCGTCGCCGCGGCCATGGCCTCCATCGCTGCCTTCGGCGCGCCCATGTCCTCCTCGCCGACGGCGTAGAGGACGGGCAGCGCCAGCTCGCCGAGCCGGCGCAGATAGTCGAGGCCCTGCAGCGCGCGGGCGCACCCCTCGTAGCCGGTCGGGCTCGTCTCCCGGATCATGCGCGCCGCCCGCTCGGCCGCCGCCGGATTGCGCTCGCGGCCCGCTGCCGTGAACCAGCGCTCCAGCGTGCCGGTCACGATCGATTCCATGCCGCCCTCGCGGATCGCCGCGACCCGCTGGTCCCATGACTGCACGAAGGGCGGCGGGTTGTCGGCGCGCGCGTCGCAGATCACCATCCGCCCCACCCGTTCTGGGTGATCGAGCGCGAGACCGAGAGCCGTCATGCCGCCGAGCGAGAGCGCCAGAACGTCGGCGCGCTCCGCACCGACGGCGTCGAGCACCGCCACCATGTCGGCGACGAGCATCGGGAAGTCGTAAGGACCATCGGGCGCGGAACTCGCCCCATGACCGCGCGTGTCGTAGCGCACCAAGCGATACGTGCGCGTCAGCCAGGCCACCTGGTCGTCCCACATGGTGAGGTCGGCCGCCAGCGAGTTCGACAGGAGGAGCCAGGGCTTGCCCGCTTCTCCGTCGATCCGCACGTTCAACCGCGCCCCGTTCGACTCCACCATCCGCGTCTCGCCGCTCATTCCGCCGCCTCCCCCAGACCCACCTTGTCGCCGACCGCCGCGTTCACCGCGGGCATGACCTTCTCGGCCATCAGTCGCATCGATTGCCGCGCCAGCGCCTCGTCCTTCCAGTCGTGCCCGGCGTAGAGCAGCGTGCCGAACGGGCCGACGCTCTCGCGGAAGGCGAGGATCTCGTCGGCCACCTTGTCCGGCGTGCCGTGGATGACGAGCCGGTCGAGAACGTAGTCCAGCGTCACCGCCTCGTCGGGCATGGACTGGTCCTCCTTGAAGAGGTTCGCCCGGCCGTTCTTCACGAGCTTCGTCAGGAGCTGCTTGTAATAGAAGACGTAGGGGCTGTCGGGATCGCGTGCATAGGCCCTCGCCGTCGCCGCGTCCTCGGACACGAACACGCTTTTCGCCACGCGCCAGTTCGACAGGTCGCCCGGCCGACCGCCCTGCTCGCAGCCCTGGAGGTAGGAATCCTTGTGGGTCGCGACCCATTTCGGCATCAGGAAGTTCGCCGAGATCGGGTCCCAGCCCCGCGCGGCTGCGGCCGTCACGCCCTTCGAGAAGGGCGCCACGGCCGTCACGATCACCGGCGGATGCGGGCGCTGGAGCGGCTTGCCGACGATGCCCTGGCCGATCTCAGGCAGGAGCTGGCGCTCCGTCGAGACCGTCCAGTAGCGGCCCTTGAGCTTGTAGGGCGCCTCGAGCGTCCAGATGTCGAGGATCATGTCGATCGCTTCCAGGAACATCGCGTTCCGGTCCTGGTCGAGCGTCCCGAAGATCTCCGCGTCCGACAGAAGCCCGCCCGGGCTGATGCCGAAGTTCAGCCGCCCGTCCAGCATGTGGTCGAGCATGGAGATCTGCGCGGCGACGTGGGCGGGATGGATGTTGGGCAGGTTCACCGTGCCCGTTCCGAGCCGCATCCGCTTCACGCGGCTTGCGAGCGAGGCGAGGAAGAGCGCCGAGGAGGTGATGTTCTCGGCGAGATCGGTGACGTGCTCGCCGCAATAGGCTTCGGAGAAGCCGAGCTCGTCGGCGAGGATGAAGGCGTCCCGATCCTCCCGCAGCGTTTCGCGCCAGTCGCGCCCGAGCGGATGGATCGGCATGGTGAAGAAGCCGAGCTGCATGGCGGGCCGCCTCCTGGAGAAATCGTCGTGCCCGAGGTCTAGCCACGCCCTGCTATCAGCGGGAAACGATGATTTCTGATGGAGGCAATCACGCTCCGTGATATCTCACGGCTCGACCGGCTGCGCCGTCGCCTCCAGGATCGTGGCCCAACGCGCGTCGCTCGCGCGATATTCCTGCTCCAGCCGATCCAGGAACAGCGTCGCGGCCGGCGACAGCGCGCCCTTGGCCGGTTCGATGACGCGGTAATCGACGGTGAGCGGCGGGTCGAGGATCGGGTGAAGCGTTCGCACGCGCCCGTCGAGGTCGTTCGAGCAGATCGTGGCGGGCAGGATCGTCATCCAGTCCGAATTGGCGACGAATTCCAGCGTCGCGATCATCGCGTCCATGTCCATGATCGCCTCGATCGAGAGCCCGTTCGCCTCGGCGAAGGCCTCGAAGCCGTCGCGCCGCGCGTTGCCGCGAGCCGGCAGGACGAGCTTCAGGCCCCGTGGCAGCCGGAAATCTGCCGGAGCCAGATGCGCCAGCCCCTGCCCGGCACCCGCCACCAGCATCTCCTTGTCGGTGCCGAGATGGCGCGAGCGCACGCCCTCGCGCGGCGACGCCCGCGGCACCACGGCGAAGTCGAGCTCGCCCGCCGCGACCGCCTCGGTGAGGACGGCGCTGTAGGCCTCGACGATCTTCAGCTCGACGTGAGGATAGTCGCGCGTGAAGCTCGCCAGAGCAGGCGCGAGCACGCCGCGCGTGAAGGTCGGCATCAGTCCGACGCGCAGCGTGCCGGTGACGTCGCCGGCGAGCGTCGAAAGCTCCGCCTTGGCCTTCTCCATCTCGCGCAGGATCTCGATCGCCCGCGCATAGAGCTTTCGCCCCGCCACCGTCGGCGAAACGCCGCGCGCCGAGCGCTCGAACAGCGTGACGCCCGTCACCGCCTCGAGGTTCTGGATCTGCATGGACAGGCCCGACTGCGTGGCGTGCAGCCGCCGCGCCGCCTTGTTGAACGAGCCTTCCTCGTAGACGCCGACAAAGGAGGCGAGCTGGCGCAGATTCATGGGCTATCAGCCGAGCTGATGAGGACCTTCATTTCTTATCGTTATCGCTGAAGGCTGGCGAGCCCTATCTCGGTCTCAACGATCCATCCCTTTCGAGAGATCTCCCATGAGCGCCCTCGCCGTGAACATTCCCGCCCCGCCCAGCCCCGCCGTCGACCCGCGCACCTACCGCTCGGTGCTCGGCCGCTTCGTCACGGGCGTCACCGTGATGACGGTGGGCGGCGCTGGCCTCGGCCGGGCGGGCGTCACGGCCAATTCCTTCAACACCGTCTCGCTCGACCCGCCGCTGATCCTGTGGAGCCTGGCGCTCAAGGCGCCGAGCCTGTCGCTCTTCCGGGCCCACGAGCATTTCGGCGTGTCGATCCTCGCCGCGCACCAGCGCGAGACGGCCCTCGCCTTCGCCCGCCCCTCGCCGGACAAGTTCGCCGGCGTCGCGATCGAGCACGGCGAGACCGGCGTGCCGCTCGTGTCCGGCGCCATGGCGCATCTCGAATGCCGCGTCGCCCACCGCTATCCCGGCGGCGACCACGAGATCATCGTCGGCGAGGTGCTGCGCCTGACCGGCACGGACGGCCCGTTTTCGTTTGCGCGCCATGGGCCGGCGCTCATCCCTTGAAACGCGGCAGAACATAGCCGCCGCGCAGTCGATGGTTAACAAAAACCTAACGCCGCGATCCGATGAGACACAGCGCTCCTTTTTCGAGACAAGAAGAGAGTAAATAAAGAAATAACAAAAAGAAGAAAGTTAGTCTTTGCGCAAGGTCTGGAGGCAAAAATGGGTCCAGAAGCAGCAAAGACCAACAAGAACGTCAGCATCATGATGATGCGGCGAAGACTGCTTTCGCTGTCCCTTGAGTAACTGTTGACTTGGGATGAGTCATGACCAGCGTGAACACCAATATCGCCGCGATGACGGCCCTGCGCACCCTGCAGGCGACCAACAGCGCGATGGAATCCGTCCAGAACCGCGTCGCTACGGGCCTGAAGATCGGTGAGGCCAAGGACAATGCGGCCTACTGGTCGATCTCGACCAGCCTGAAGTCCGACAATAAGTCGCTGTCCACGGTGAAGGACGCGCTGAACCTCGGCGCCGCCACCATCGACACAGCCTATGAAGGTCTCAATGCGGCCAAGGATGTGCTCGACGAAATCAAGTCGAAGCTGACCGCGGCCTCGCAGGACGGCGTCGATCGCTCGAAAATCCAGGCGGAGATCGCCGAACTCAAGAAGCAGCTGAAGTCCATCGCCGAATCCTCGACTTTCTCGGGCGAGAACTGGCTGTCGGTCAACTCGTCGCTCGCCTCGTTCAACGGAACGAAGAGCGTCGTTTCTTCCTTCAATCGCGACGCCAATGGCGGCGTGTCCATCGGCACGGTCAATGTCGAGATCGCCGACGTGAAGCTGTTCGACGCCAGCCCGACGGCGAGCGGCCTCTTGGACAAGCGCGTGGCGCTGAAGAAGACCGACGGAACCGCCATGAACATCGGTGGCTTCAACGCCGCCGCCGATCCGAACACGACCGCTCTGGACTTCATCGGCTTGACCGGCACCGGCGCTGCCGGCCAGTCGGCCCGCGGTGCCAAGGTGGATCTCGGCATCCTGAACCTCGCCGGCGTCACGGCGGGCGACAAGCTGAAGTTCGACATCACGGTCGACGGCGCCTCGGGCACCGTGGAACTCGCGACCGATGGCCTCAGCGAACTCAACTTCAAAGACAAGCTTCAAACCGCGCTGAACGCCGCGATCGGCGTCAACGGCTCGTCGCCGACGGACAAGGCCCTCGTTACGGTCGATCCGACGACGAAGATGGTGTCGATCACTGCGACGACTTCGGGCACCGCCTCTTCGATCTCGTTCGGCGGCGTTACCCGCACGGACGGCGACGGCACGATCACCACGACCGCGGGCATCCTGAACGGCAGTTCGATCCCGGCTCCCGACTTCGGCGCGGCGGTCAAGGCCTCGGCGACGCTCGGCGGCACCTTCGCGCAGCCAGCCGCGACCTCGGTCGCGACGCACGCGCTACTCACCAGCGCCAGCGATTACTCGATGACGACGACGGCGGCGAGGCAGGTTCTGACCGGCCTCACCCCGCCGGACCTCACTGGCGCGGCGCCTGCTGCCCGGACGCTGACGTTCAACGTCGTTCACAACGGCACCCCGCAAGCTGTCACGGTCGAGTTCACTGCAGGGCCCCAAGACGCCAGCACGATGCAGACGGCGATCCAGGCCGGCATCGACACAGCGTTCGGCTGGACTGCGAGTAATCGCCAGATCACCGCCACGGCTTCCGGCGGCACTGGCACCGTGACCCTCACGACGGTCGGAGTCGGCGCGTCTCAGAGCGTCGCGGTCAACACCATCGCCGGCACGGCGACCGGCGGCCTCACGGTCGGCACCGCCACCGCTGGCACCGGCGGCATCAACGCCGGCGACCGCATCGCCTTCGACGTCACATACGGCACGTCCACAAGGACCGTCGACTTCACGGTCACAACCAGCGACATGACCGGCAGCCCCGGCCGCCCCGCCTGGGCCACCGCGAACCAGCCGACCGCGGCCGAACTGAAGGCGCTCCTCCAGGCCAAGATCGACGCGACCTTCCTCACTGCCGGTTCCGGCGGCGGCCCGCTGACGTTCAACGGCGCGACCGGCGGCACCGAATATCAGGCCGGCGACATCGTGCTCGCCAACGACCTGACGTCGATCTCCACCAAGAACGCTGTGGGCACCGACGACAAGATCCAGATGACGAACCTGTCGCTGACGCGCGGCGGCTCGACCACCGCCGGCCTCGCCGGCATGGCGGCAACCCACACGGCCGACGCCGGTTCGGGCTTCCGCATCCAGGGCGGCGACTCGTTCAGCTTCAAGGTGCAGTACGGCTCGACGGTGCGCACCATCACCCACAACTTCACGGCGGCGGACTTCACGACGTCCGGCGGCGTGGTCGGCATCGCGGCAAGCTGGGCCTCGCCCGGCCGGCCGACAGCCGATGAGTGGAGGGCCTTCCTCCAGACGAAGATCGACACCGACTTCCGTATCGGTGGCAACCTCGGCGCGCCGCTGAAGTTCAACGGCGTGGCGGGCGGCAAGGACTACGAGGACGGTGACATCAAGGTCACCGAGACGGCCGGAGCCTTCGGCATCGAGACGAAGGGAACCGGCCCGGCGATGAGCATCGGCCTGTTCGACATGGTCGGCACCATCGCCGGCGAGGGCACCAGCACGACGCCCGCGAACGTTCAGGCTCGCCGCTTCGGCTTCACCTCCGACAGGACGACGGCGGTCGGCTCGGGGGGTGCGGTCGGCTTCGGCACCTCCGAAGCTGCCAAGATCGTGATCGGCGCCTTCAACAACACCGACCTCGACGGCGCCGACCGCATCTCCTTCCGCGTGAACGTCAACGGTACGGAGCAGGACATCGAGGTCACCACCGAAGGCATGACCGGCCGGACCGACCCGACCGACACGACCAACCTCGCGGCCGACCGGGCAAGATTCCAGACCAAGGTGCAGACCGCTTTGGATCGGCTCTTCACGGGCCCCAACAAGGTGGTGTTCAACGCCTTCGATACGAGCGCCGGCAATGCCATGACCCTCACCACTTTCGAGAAGGGCGCCGACAAGTACGTCGCCATCTCGAACGTGTACGCCATGGACGGCGACGGCGGCGCGACGACCAGCCTCGGCGGATTGAGCGCCACTCCTGTGTCAGCTACGCCCGGTACGCCGGCGTCCGGCGCGAGCATCGCGTCGATCACCAGCGGCTCCGGCTTCACGGGGCCGCAGACGCTGGGCACCGACGACTCGATCAGCTTTAACCTGACGACCGACGGGGCGACGAAGGCGATCACGATCAATCGGTCGGTCGTCAACGCCGCCCTCACCCGGAGCGACGGCACCATTGCGAACGTCGCTGAATACGCCACCGTGCTCAACAAGGCGCTCGACAACGCTTACGCTCCTGCTACCCGCGCCGTGACGGCATCGGTCGACATGGCGACCAACACGCTGAAGCTCACGAAGGACTCCGCCGGCGGCGTCGGCTCCCTCTCGATCACCGACGTGAGATCCACGGCGGGCGCGGACACGATGTCGGTCTTCGACATCGACATCTCCGACGCCGCTCTCGCGACGGCGGGAGTGACGGCGGGGGATCGCCTGGAAGTGCTGCAGGCCTACGTCGCGCTCGTCAACGACACGATCAACAAGGTGACCACGGCGGCCTCCAACCTGGGTTCGGCATCCAAGCGCATCGAACTCCAGCAGGGCTTCGTGAACACACTGATCGACACGATCGACAAGGGCGTCGGCGCCCTCGTGGATGCCGACATCACCGAGGAGTCGACCCGGCTCCAGGCCCTGCAGGTCAAGCAGCAGCTCGGCGTGCAGTCGCTCTCGATGGCCAACCAGGGCGCCCAGCAGATCCTGCGCCTCTTCCAGTAAGCCAGAACTCCGGCCGGCCCGCTCCAGCGGGCCGGCCTCGATCCCTCCCCTGCCTCGGGCGCCTTCCGGAATCGTTTCCCGGAAGGCGCTTCGGCGCTGGGAGGAGGCGCTCGGCGCACACGCCATCCCTTCCGTAGAGGCGTCGGCGGCGAGATCGTTGCAGGAATTAACACGACCTAGACGCGTCTACACCCTTGCATTGCGCTTTCCGCAACCCGTATCGTCTCTGACGCATAGACTGACTAACACTCGGTTAAACTCAATATCGAGCGACCTTGCCCCTGCGCCAGCTTAGCAGGGTGCGTATAAACATAGATAATAATCGATGGCCGCCGCTCTCGAGAGCTGTTTTTCTTCATCGGGACACGAGAGTGTCTGGGGCGCGTGGAGCAGCCACGTGTCGCCCTTCTTCGATGTCGAACAGCGTGACGAGACGGATCTCGGCGAACCTATCGCCATGCGCAGCTTTCATCTGGGCGGCATTCTTCTGGGTGACGTGACGGCCCCCGCACAGAACCAGCGCCGCAGCAACCTGAAGGCGGGGCGCCAAGGCGTCGACCATCTCGTTCTCCAGTTCTACACGCGCGGCCGCAGCGAGATCTCCACCGCAGGAGGCGGCGGCCGAACGGCCGAGTCCCGCGTCGTCGTCGTCGACATGGCGCAGCCGATCGAGATGCGCTCCGACCGCCCGGTGGAGGCGATCAACCTCGTGGTGCCCCGCGCCCGGCTCGGCGACGAGGCCGGCCCGCTCGACACGCTGCACGGCGCGGCCCTCGACTTCGACGCCGACGTCGCGGGCAAGCTGCTCTTCGATTATCTGCGCGGCATCATCCTGTGCTGCGCGCAGCTCGCGCCGCACCAGCTCTCCGGCCTGACGGACGCCGCGGTGAAGCTCTGCGCCGCCTTCCTGCGCGGCGCGGAGCGCGGCGGTGTCGCCGGCGACCTGCGCCGACGCATCGAGGTTCGCCGCTTCATCCAGGACCATCTCGGACGCCTCGACCTCGATGCCGCGGCGATCATGCGCGAATTCGGCATGTCGCGTCCGGTGCTCTACCGCGAATTCGCCGAGGACGGCGGCGTGATGACCTACCTGCGCGAGCGGCGGCTCGCCGCCGCCATGCGCCTCCTGACGCGACCGGCGTCCGGCGGGAGAGCGCCGCGCGTCTCGTCGGTCGCCTATGCCGTCGGCTTCGCCGACGAAAAGTCGTTCAGCCGGGCCTTCAAGATGCGCTACGGCATCCTCCCGCGCGAGGTGCGGGGCGGCGATCGCGCGTCGCCGCCGGACGGCGAGCGGGCGCAGCTACTGGTCACCTGGATCAAGGACCTGATGGGCTAGAATGGACGCACTTCCGACCCGAGGCCCTTTCCCACGCTCCGAAGCCGATCCAACCGAGATACGAAAGCCGACGCCGCCCGAGACCGGTCCGCGCAGCGCGGAGGAGATCGTGTCCCACCCGCGCTTCGCCGAGGCTCGCGCGACCTATCTCGACCAGACGCTCGCGGTCTACGAGACGCGGAACTTTCCCGGACAGATGAAGCCGGATGCCGAACGCGTCATCCTCATCGGCATCTTCCTGGCGCTGTGGGCGAAGGGCGAGGCGTCGGGCCGTCCGAGCCGGCTGTCGCTGACGCGCGTGAAGGGCGCCGTGGCCGAGGCCGGCCTTTTCGGACAGCGGCAGGTGGACGACATCGTCGCGCGGCTCGTCCAGACCGGCCACGTGATCGCGCGCGCCGACGCCGCGGATGCCCGACTTCGGATCCTCGAACCCGGCGAGCCGCTGCTGGCGTGGAACCGCTCCTGGCTGCGCGCCTATCACGAGCCGCTGCAGCTTCTGTATCCCGATCCCGGCTTCGCCCGCGCGCTCGATCCCGACCCGGCCTTCCAGCGCGCGATCCTGGCCCAGGGGCTGGACGCCCTGCCGGCCGCCAACGAAGTCCTCGCCCACGATCCTGCCGTCTCCGACCTTTACGGACGGCCCGGCGCTTTCAACACGCTCCTGTCCATGGTCCGGCTGCAGCGCGCCGATCCCGAGTCGCGCTTCCGCGAGTCGCAGGTCGCCGTGCTCGCGCAGCCCTTCGGCGTCTCGCGCTCGCACGTGCGCAACATCATCCAGACGGCGACGGAGAGGAACCTCCTGTCGCGCTCGCCGGACGCCCAGGCCGACATCCGCGTCGCGCCCCGCGGCCTCGACGCCGCGGACCGCTTCATCGCCGACACGCTGCGGACCAGCGAGGTCACCTACCGCGCGGCCGAGCGACGCGCCGACGCCTGACCGAAGCCGGACGGAGCCTCAATCGTCGATGCCGTTGGCCTGCGCGACGTGGTCGACGAGGTGGGGGACGTAGTCCTCCGGGCCGCCGCCGCTCGCGGAGACGGCGAGCGCGTAGGTGTTCTTCACCGCGCTCGACACGGGGGTCGCGCAGCCTGAAGCGTTCGCCATGGCCTCGACGTAGCGCATGTCCTTGTAGGCGTTGGCGAGGGTGAACTTGTGGGCGTTCCGGTCGCCCTCCAGGGCGTAGCCCATGAAGGTGCGGTAGAAGCCGCAGTCCATGCGGCTGCCGCGGATCACGCGGTCGAACTGCTCGACCGTCAGGCCGGACTTGCGCGCGATCGTCAGAGCCTCGGCGTAGATCGCCCCGTAGCCGAGCGACAGGAGGTTGTTGATCAGCTTCATCCGGTGCCCGTCGCCGACGCCGCCGATGTGGACGATGCGCGCCGTCCAAGCGGCGAAGACCGGCTCGAGCCGCGCGAACACCGCCGGCTCGGCACCGACCATCGCCTGCAGCTCGCCGGTTTCGGCCTGGGCGGGCGTGCCGCCGAGCGGCGCATCGCAGTAGTCGACGCCGCGCGCCTTCAGGCGGGCGGCCAGGCGCTCGGTCACCACGGGGTCGGAGGTCGAGCAGTCGACGATCACGCTGCGGGGGCGCAGAGCCGGCTCCAGCGACGCGACGATGGACTCGACCGCCGCCGCGTCGGTGAGGCAGAGGAAGACGATGGTGGACGCCGCCGCGAGCTCGGCCAGCGACGACGCCTCGCGCGCGCCGCGCCCGACGAGGTCCTCGACCGGTTCGCGGTTGCGGTGCCCGATCACGGTCAGCGGGTAATTCTTCTCGACGAGGTTCTTGGCGATGCCGTGCCCCATGAGCCCGACGCCGACGAAGCCGACGGTTTCCTGTGCGTCCCGATCCATCCTGTCCTCCCACGATCCGACGGCCCGCGACCGTCCGGCCCGCTTCTATGGTCGAGCCTGGCCGCCGCGTCGAGCCGGCATTCGATGCCCAACGCTCTTGTCAGGCGTCGGCGGCATGGGGCAAGCGGAGCGCGGAATGGGAGCGAGGCGGGCGGTGAGAATGGCGAGCGACGACGAACCGGCGCCGTTCGGCCCGCCCGAGCCTTCGGCGCGCGACCGGCACCTCTTCGGGCCAGGACCGAAGCGCATCCTGTCGCTCGACGGCGGGGGCGTGCGCGGCATCATCTCCCTCGCTTTCCTGGAGCGCATGGAGGATCTCCTCGCCCGCCGCCGGCACCGCTCGGTGCGGCTCCACGAACATTTCGATCTCGTCGGCGGCGCGTCGACGGGCGCCATCATCGGCAGCGGTCTGGCGCTGGGCCTGGGCGCCTCGCAGGTGCGCGCCTTCTACGAAACGCTCGCGCCGCAGGTGTTCAAGCGGTCGTTCTGGCGAGTGAAGGGGCTGCAGGCGAAGTTCGACGCCTCGAGCCTCCAGGCCGCGCTGGACGCCCGTCTCGGCGACCGCCGGCTCGATTCGGAGGACCTGCGCACGGGCTTCTGCCTCGTCATGAAGCGGATGGACACGGCGAGCCCCTGGATCGTCTCGAACAATCCGTGCAGCCGCTTCTGGAACGGTGCGGAGGGCTCGGACCACGGGGGCACCCGCGCCTTCGAGCTGACTCGGCTGATCCGGGCGAGCGCGGCGGCACCGCACTATTTCGACCCCGAGCTGATCGCAGTGGACGACGACGGCACGGAGGGGCTCTTCATCGACGGGGGTGTGTCGCCCTTCAACAACCCGGCGCTCTACCTCTTCCTCCTGGCGACGCTGCCGCAGCACGGCCTGGAGTGGCCGGTCGGCCCGGAGCGGCTGACCATCGTCTCGGTCGGCACGGGGCTCTTCCGCAACCGGATGACCGGACGCGACAACCGCCGGCTCAGCGCAATCGGCCTCGCCTTCCGCGCGCTGTTCGGCCTCGTGATGGATACGCAGTTCCTGACCGTCGGACTGATGCAGGCGCTCGGCGAAACGCCGACGCCCTGGACGATCAACGCGGAGGTCGGCGCCATGTCGGGCCTGCCGCTGCCGGGCGGCCCGCTCTTTCGGCACGTGCGATACGATGTTCGGCTGGAAGCCGACTGGTTGAGGTCGGAGCTGGATCTCGCGGTCTCGCCCGCCGAGCTGCGGCGGCTTCGAATCATGGACGATCCGCGGATCATCCCGCTCGCCTATCGCATCGGCAGCCTCGCGGCCGAACGCCAGGTGCGCCTGGAACACTTCGTCTGACCCAAGGTCCTGCGGCGCCTTGATCTTCGGCGTGAATCCACCAGAATGAATCGGGAACCTTAGGGAAGGTTGCAGGCAAGCGGGAGCGAGTCGTGACGACGCTGAAGGAATTCGAGGACGCGCTGCGCGAGCAGAACATGCATTATGCCCTCGCGATCCTGGAGCGCCTGCGCGAGCGCGACCGGGCCAAGCGTTCCATCGCTCCGGCCCGGCGGATCAGCGGCCGCAAGATGACGCCCGATCTCGCGCGCGCCATTCTCGACATGCACGCAACGACCAAGATGACCCAGCAGGAGATCGCCTTCCAGCTCGGCGTCAACCAGGGCCGCGTCAACGAAGTGATCAAGCGCGGCAAGTGGCTGACCGACGATCCCGCCGCGCCCGAGGCGCAGGCCCGTGACAAGGCCGTCGACCGGGCCGACCGCGGGGTCGGCACCCAGCCGAAGGAGCCGCGGCGCGCGCTCCGGCGCCTCGCGGGCAAGCCGCCGGTGCCGGTTCGGGCGAAGAACCAGCTGAGCCTCGGCGACTTCTAGGGCCGAGCTCGCTCGCGGATCCTGAACGAACCTCTTCCAGACGCGACCTCCCCTCGCGGGGAGATCCGTCGGCCGTTCATCTTGCGAAGGACACCGTCGCCTTCCGGGGCGCCGGCCGTCAGTCGGCCGCCTTCGGCTCGAAGTTCATCGCCACGCCGTTGATGCAGTAGCGAAGCCCGGTGGGCGGTGGACCGTCGGGGAAGACGTGGCCGAGGTGGCTGCCGCAGCGGGCGCAGTGGACCTCCGTGCGGACCATGCCGAAAGAGCGGTCCGTGGTCGTCTCGACGGAACCGGGAACGGGGTCGTTGAAGCTCGGCCAGCCGGTGCCGCTCTCGAACTTTAGACTGGATTCGAACAGCTCCTGTCCGCAGCCGGCGCAGGTGAAGCTGCCCTGGCGCTTCTCGTGAAGGAGCGCGCAGCTGCCCGGACGCTCGGTCCCGTGCTCGCGCATGATATAGTACTGCTCGGGCGTCAGGATCTCGCGCCACTCGGCTTCGGTGTGGCTCACCGGATAGGTCTTGGCATCCATGAACGGACCTCCTTCTCGGGATCGTGGCGGCCATCCGCCGCCCGATCCTGTTCGCGTCCTCAGATAGGATGCGCGGGCACCAGGCTCCAGCGCGTTTAGGGGCGCTGCGGCGATCAGGCCGACTCGTGCGACACGATGTCGGCCGCCCGCACCCGCACGACGCCGGCTTCGTCCATCGCGGCGAAGGCCGAGTCCAGCGAGCCGTTCATGTCGATGGCGCGGCAGGCATCCTCGATGACCACGACCTCGAACCCGGCCTGCCGGGCGTCGAGCGCCGTCCACAGGACGCAGAAATCGGTGGCAAGGCCCGCCACGAACACGCGCGACACGCCGCGCTCGGCCAGATAGCCCTTCAGACCCGTCGCGGTCGTCCGGTCCGCCTCGCGAAAGGCCGAATAGCTGTCGACATCGGCGTGGAAGCCCTTGCGCACGACCATCTGGGCATGCGGCAGGTCGAGATCGGCGTGAAACTCCGCCCCTGCCGAGCCCTGGACGCAGTGGTCCGGCCAGAGCACCTGCGTGCCGTAGCCGAGCTCGATCGTGCCGAAGGGATCGCGATCATGGCTGGACGCGAAGGACACGTGGCCCGGCGTGTGCCAGTCCTGCGTCAGAACGACGACGGGAAAGCGACGCCCGAGCGCGTTGAGAAGCGGCACCACGGCCGAGCCGTCCGGCACGGCGAGCGCTCCACCCTCGCAGAAATCGTTCTGGACATCGACGACGACGAGCGCGTCGTTACGGGAAGGTCGAATCGCAGCCATGCAGCGACACTGCCATGCCCGTCCGGAGCAAGAAAGGCCGAATGGCCGAGCCCGCGGCGGCGTGCGGATTGAAATCGGACTGCGGCGCTCTTTCTTCGGCCGCACCGCACAACGAGGCTTGCCGTCTCATGCCGCACGACCGTGCCCTTCTCGCCGCCGCTCTCGCGCTCGCCCTCCTGCCCGCCTCGGCGGGGGCGCAGGTGCCGCAGGCCGCTCCCGCGGCGCCTGCGCCTTCGGCCGAGCCGGCGCCCGCCGCCCCGACCGCCCCGCCCGCCGACGACCCGCTGGCAGCCGATCCCGAGGACGGGTCGATCGTGGAAAGCCCCGTGGACGAGCGGATGGTCGAGGTGTCGCTCGGCGATTGGGGCGTGAAGAACGAAGTCGCGTCCGCGCTGCAGGTCGGCATCTCGGACGTGCCGCTCACCGTCGTCGTCGACACGAACCTCGCGGCAGAGGTCTGCCCGATCGGCCAGGACGACCTGTCGGAGCAGAGCGTGGTCGCCGCGACGCGCACCTGCGCGGCCAAGACCTTCGTCCCGGCCCTCGCCGACCGGGCGCGCGAGCAGATGCGGCCGCCCGCGCGCTGACACGGCTTGACCGGCCATGTCGCGCATGGGCAAGACCCGGCACGGCGGCGGCTCGATGGTTCGCGCCGCAGCCTGCGAGCGGGAGCCCCAGCGATGTCCGAGAACAGCTTCGTCCTCACCCTGTCCTGCACGGACCAGCCCGGCATCGTCGCCGCGGTCACGACGGAACTGTTCGAGGGCGGCGCCAATATCGCCGAGAGCGCCCAGTTCTGGGACCGGCAGACCGGCCGCTTCTTCCTGCGCATCGCCTTCAACGCATCGGAGGCCAAGAGCCGCGACGCCTTCGAGCGCCAGCTCCAGCCCGTCGCCAGCCGCTTCGACATGAAGCTCTCGATCGCCGACCTCGCGCGCCGGCCGCGCGTCGTCCTGATGGTATCGAAGTTCGACCACGCCCTCCTCCACCTCCTCTATCAGGTGCGCGCGGGCTGGCTGAACGCCGAGGTCGTGGCGATCGTCTCGAACCACCCCGACAGCGCCCGCACCGCCGAGATGGAAGGCATCCCCTTCCACCACTGGCCGGTCACCGCCGAGACCAAGGCCGAGCAGGAAGCGCGATTGATCGCGCTGGTGCGCGACAAGGACGTCGATCTCGTCGTGCTCGCCCGCTACATGCAGGTCCTGTCGGAGAATCTGTCGAAGCGCCTGTCGGGCAAGATCATCAACATCCACCACTCGTTCCTGCCGAGCTTCAAGGGCGCCAAGCCCTACCACCAGGCCCATGCCCGCGGCGTGAAGCTGATCGGCGCGACGGCCCACTACGTGACGAGCGACCTCGACGA
>CANJKV010000048.1 GCA_947474855.1 Aurantimonadaceae bacterium
ATCCTCAAGCGCTCGCCCGCCTTCTTCCGCACCGACGGCCTCGTCGTCACCCGCCACGAGGCGGTCTCCGTCGACGGCGAGCGTATCCCTTACGTCCAGGCCGGCCCGCCCGGCGAAACGGGCGACGCGCCCGTCCACCTCTCGGGCTATGGCGGCTTCGAGGTCTCCAACATCGCCGGCTACTCGGTCGGCCTCGGCAAGCTCTGGCTAGAAAAGGGCGGCACCACCGTCGTCGCCAACATCCGCGGCGGCGGCGAGTTCGGCCCCTGGTGGCACGAGGCCGGCCGGCGCGAGAACAAGGCGCGCTCGCACGATGACTTCGCGGCCGTCGCCGCCGATCTCGTCTCGCGCGGCGTGACGACCCCCGGGCGCCTCGCGGCCGAGGGCGGCTCCAACGGCGGCCTCCTCATCGCCAACATGCTGACGCGCTATCCCGAGCGCTTCGGCGCGCTCCTGTGCACCGTGCCGCTCATCGACATGCGCCGCTACTCCAAGCTTCTCGCTGGCGCCAGCTGGATCGCCGAATACGGCGACCCGGACGATCCCGCGGACTGGGACTTCATCCGGCACATGTCGGCCTACCACGTCGCCGAGCCCGGCCGCCCCTACCCGCCGATCCTCATCGCCACCACCCGCCGCGACGACCGGGTCCATCCCGGCCACGCCCGCAAGATGGCGCGCAAACTCCAGGCCATGGGCTACGAGGACGCCTGGCTCTACGAGCAGGCCACCGGCGGCCACGGCGCGGGCAAGGACAATGCCGAGATCGCCGCCTTCGCGGCCCTCGGCATCCGCTTCCTCCAGCGCTCCATCGGCTGGGAACCCGACGACGCGGCTTGATCCCCGCCGCTTCGGATGAGCCGGGGCGAGCGCCGTGCGCGGCGCTCGCCCGTCCAAGCCCCGGTCAGGCGCCGAAGGCGCCGTCGATCGTGTGCATCGCGCCGGTCACGAAGCCCGCTTCCGGTCCCGCGAGCCATGCCACCATGCCCGCGACCTCCTCGGGCCGCCCGTGGCGCTTGTTGGCCATGAAGCTGTGCATCAGGTCCCGCATCGGGCCCTCGGCGGGATTGGCATCCGTATCGATCGGGCCGGGCTGCACGACGTTGATCGTGATGCCGCGCGGCCCGAAGTCGCGCGCCAGCCCGCGGGCCAGCCCCTGGAGGGCCGACTTGCTCAGCGCGTAGGACGCCATGCCGGGAACGGGCATGCGGTCGCCGTTGACAGAGCCGATCACGATGATCCGCCCACCCTCCGGCATGCGCCGCGCCGCCTCGACGGAGGCATGATACGGGGCGTGGACGTTGATCCGGAACAGCCGGTCGATCGCGTCCGGATCCTGCTCCAGCGCGTCGCCGAAGATGGCGATGCCGGAGTTCACCACGAGAACGTCCAGCGGTCCGCTGTCGCGAACCGTCGCGATCACGGCGTCGCGGTCGGCGCTGTCGGTACGGATAGCGGTGCTGCCGGTTTCCGCGGCCACCTGCGCCGCCGCTTCGGGCGAGCCGGCATAGGTGAAGGTCACCCTCGCGCCGTCCGCCGCGAAGCGCCGCACGATGGCGGCCCCGATCCCGCGGCTTCCGCCGATCACCAGCACGGACTTGCCTTGAAACGTCGTCATGTGACCCTCCTTGAGGATTAAGTTAGAGGCCGCTACATAAACGGAGGCAATTGGACGGTCAATAATTTTATAATGGAAACTACAAAAAATACTCGCGGTCGCGGCCGGCCGCGACGCTTCGATCCCGACGAGGCCGTCGCCACCGCGACGCAGCTCTTCCACGCCCGCGGCTACGACGCCGTCAGCGTCAGCGAGGTGACCGAAGCGCTCGGCATCAATCCGCCGAGCTTTTATTCGGCCTTCGGCAGCAAGCTCGGCCTCTACACCCGGATCCTGGACCGCTACGCCGGCACGGATGCGATCCCGCTCGCGGACATCCTTCGACCCGACCGGCCCGTGGCCGAGTGTCTCGCGGCGCTCCTGGAGGATGCCGCGCGCCGCTACGCCGCCGATGGCGGCGCCGCCGGCTGCATGGTCGTGGAAGGCACCCGCTGCAGCGACGCGGAGGCCCGCGAGGCGGCCCGCGCCTACAACCTCGCGGCGGAAGAGGCGATCCGCGCCTTTATCGCCGCGCGCCATCCACGGCAGGCCGAGCAGGTGACCGACTTCGTCGCGACGACGATGTTCGGCCTTTCCGCGAAGGCGCGCGGCGGGCACGGCCTCGACCAGCTCCTGGCGACCGCCCGCCTCGCCGCCTCGGCGATCGGGCCGGCACTGGCCGAGTAGGCCCTCGCGGAGCGGGGCCGCGGCCCGGCGTACCGGTCTCGACAGAACCATGGCCGCGCGCCGCGATCTGCGCTATCGCCGTTGCCCATGACGGAGACGATCACCCGCGCCGTTCTTGCCGGCCGCCTTCTCGACCTCGCTGCGGGCCCCGAGCGGCGCATCGTGGCCATTGCCGGGCCGCCGGGCGCGGGCAAGAGCACGCTCGCCGACGCGCTTCAGGCCGCCATCGAGGCGGCTCGCCCGGGCCTGTCCGCCGTCCTGCCGATGGACGGCTACCACTACGACGACCGCGTGCTGGAAGCGCGCGGCCAACGCCCGCGCAAGGGGGCGCCCTTCACCTTCGACGTCGACGGCCTCGCGGCCATGCTGGAGCGTCTGGCACGCGACGAAGGCCGCGACATCGCCGTTCCCGTCTTCGACCGCGCCATCGAGATCGCCCGGGCCGGCGCGCGCATCGTGCCGGCCGATACGCGCCTGATCATCCTCGAAGGCAACTACCTACTTCTCGACGATCCCGACTGGGCGCCGCTGCGTCGGTTCTTCGACGCGACGGTGATGCTGGACGAGCCGATGGAGGTGGTCGAGGCGCGCCTGCGCCGCCGCTGGGCGGATCTCCAGGGCGAGGCGCTGCGCGCCAAGCTCGACGACAACGACCTGCCCAACGCCCGGCTCGTTCTCGGGTCCAGCGTGGCGCCGGATTACCGGCTGGAGGAGCCATGAGACAGGAAACGCCATCGATCGTCGTCGTCGGCTCGGTCAACCGCGACCTCGTCACCGTCCTCAAGCGCATGCCGGCCGGCGGCGAGACGGTGCACGCCCGCGACTTCCTCCAGAGCCATGGCGGCAAGGGCGCGAACCAGGCGGTGGCCGCCGCGAGGCTCGGCGCCAAGGTCGCGCTCGTCGCCAAGGTCGGCGGCGACGTCTTCGGCGCGGACGCGCTCGCCAACTTCCGGGCCGCCGGCATCGACACGACCCATGTCGGCGAGCTTCCCGACAAGCCGACCGGCACGGCGACGATCCTCGTCGAGCCGGACGGCGAGAACCGCATCATGATCGTCGCCGGCGCCAACGGCGCACTGACGCCCGCCGACGTAGAGGCCGCGGCGGATACGATCGCCGAGGCCAGGCTCGTCCTTCTCCAGCTGGAGGTGCCGATGGAGACCGTCGCGGCGGCGCTCGCCGTGGCGGCGCGCGTCGGCACGCCCGTCTGCCTCAACCCGGCCCCCGCGCCCGATTCGCTCGATGCCGGCCTCATCGGTCCGGCGCTCCGCTTCGTCGTGCCCAACCGCGGCGAGCTCGCGCTTCTCACCGGCATGCCGACCGAGACCGAGGCCGACCTCGCGGCCGCCGCGCGCGCCCTTCTGGCCCGAGGCGTGGGCGCCGTCGTTGTCACGCTCGGTGCCGGGGGTGCCCTTCTCGTCGAGGGCGAGGGCGAGCCGCGCCGCTTCGCCGCAGCGAGCGTGCGCGCGCTCGACACGACCGGCGCCGGCGATGCCTTCATCGGCGCCTTCGCCGCGCGCTTCGTCCACGACGGCGACGTCGAGGCAGCGATCCGCAACGCCGCCGCCTTCGCAGGCCTTTCGGTCACGCGCCAGGGCGCGCAGGCTTCCTACCCCGCCATGGCGCTGTCCGATCTGGGCGATTGAAGAGCGATCGGCCGCCATTGACAAAAACCGGGCGAGCCTCCTATAGCTCGCATCGTTCCGGCGGCGCCGCCGCCCGGAGCCTCGGCGCCGTGGCGCCGGCCTATCGCGGACGCATCGAGCGACCGCTTGTCGTGGCAGCGTAGCTCAGCTGGTTAGAGCACCGGACTCATAACCCGGGGGTCGGCGGTTCAATTCCGCCCGCTGCTACCACCTTCTCCCGAACGATCGGCCGACCCGGCCGGATCGACCTCGAACAATCGTTCGTCCGGCACGAAAAAACCGCCAGTTGCCAGGCGCTTTAACGGCCTTGTATCGACTGCTCCGGTGGGGCTTTGCCGTCCTTCGAGGATTCGCCCCTTGCTTTTCGTCGGCGTCTCGCCCATCTTGTCGATATCGATCGACGGCCTGAACTTTGGCCTAGCGCGCTATCTGCAGCCGCTTTGCTCCGTTAGCTTCTCCTGAAACATCGATATTCACCGGCTTTCGACCTCTTCGATCGCCGAACGATCCTCCATGTCTAGGGATAGACGCATGGCTACTGGAACCGTGAAGTGGTTCAATTCGACGAAGGGCTTCGGCTTCATCGCGCCTGACTCCGGCGGTGCGGACGCCTTCGTTCACATCAGCGCCGTCGAGCGTTCGGGCCTGTCCGGCCTCAACGAGGGCGACAAGGTCGAGTACGAGCTTCAGACCGATCGCAAGAGCGGCAAGGCCTCGGCGGCCAACCTGCGCCTCGTCGGCTGATCAGCGCGTCTGGCGCGGCTGACATTTCGACATTCGACGCTCCCGGCCGACCACGGATGAACCGGCGGCCGGGTCAGCGCGTTTGTAGCGGCCCGCCAGCCTACGACCCGGCCCGCCTCGGCTTGCCACCGACCGGAGGGGGACCGGGTCCGCATTCTCTTCGGGGCTGGGTGCCCTATGTCGCTCCCATCCCTGAGCGTCGATCGGCCGACGATCCCGAGCGGTCCGACCGACATCAGCCTGCTGCCGAGTTTTCCGCGCCCACGCGCGATGCGATCACACCCTCGGCCGACGGAAAGCACGATCCCATGCAGTCGTCCAATGCGGCCCATACCCGGGCCGAAGGCCATTTCCTGCCGAAGATCGACCAGCACGAAAAAGGCTCGGCGATGGGCCTCATCCGCGCCGATGCCGAGGCGCGCCGCGAGAAAACGGCCAAGCTGAAGGCGCTTCGCCTCGCTCACGAGGCGACCGAGCCGCAGGAGGCGGCGGCGAAGCCGCCGGCGCGCAAGCGCGTCAAGCGCGGCCGCACCTGACGGAACGCGCCGTCCACCCCTGTCAAACAGGCATCCGCTCGGAAGCGAGCGGAGAGCCAGCGAGGAGATAAATTGCAGATCATCGTTCGCGACAACAACGTCGAGCAGGCCCTCCGCGTCCTCAAGAAGCGCATGCAGCGCGAGGGCGTGTTCAAGGAGATGAAGGCTCGGCGCTTCTACGAGAAGCCCTCCGAGGCCCGCGCCCGCGCCAAGCAGGACGCCGTCCGCCGCGCTCGCAAGGCAGCCCGGAAGGCGGCCCAGCGCGAAGGACTGATCGCCGCGCCCAAGCGCAAGGTTCGTCAGAACGGCCCGCGCCGCTTCAACGATTCGCCCGGCGCCCCGTCGGCGACCGCCGCCGAGTAACGACCCGGTCTTCGACCGCCCAGGCCTCGCGCCGCCTCCCCTGAGGCGCGCGGGCCTTGTTCGCGCGCCCGGTCCAAGCGGATCCGGGCGCTTTTCGCGTTCAGTCCAAACCGTCCGCGAAGGCGCGGATCAGGTGGTGAGCGATGGCGAAGGGAAGCGGCGCCGTCAGCCCGTCGGGATGCGTCCCCGCGAGCATGGCCGCGACCTCTCCGCGCTCGAACCAGCGGCAGGCCTCGAGTTCCGCCGCGTCGAAGGCGATGGTGCCCGGCTCCGCCAGAGCGATGCAGCCGATCATCAGCGAGCCCGGAAACGGCCAGGGCTGCGATGCGCGGTAGTCGACGCGCGACACGACGAGCCCTGCCTCCTCCATCGTTTCCCGCCGCACAGCCGCCTCGATCGTCTCGGCCGGCTCGACGAAGCCGGCCAAGCACGACCACATGCCGGGCGCGAAGCGCGGCTGGCGTCCGAGGACGCAGTTCCCCGCCCCGTCGTGGACGAGCATGATCGTGACCGGATCCGTTCGCGGAAAGCGAATCTCGCTGCACGCCGTGCAGAGCCGCCGCGCGCCGCCGAGCTGCGGCACGGTGCGCCCGCCACAGGTGCCGCAGAAGCGGTTGCGGGCATGCCAGTTGAAGAGGTGCTGCGCGATGCCCAGCGCCGCTTCGTCGCCGGCCGGCGCGAGGCCGCGCATGGCCAGCGTCCGAAGATCGAGGGCGCCCACGTCCCGTTCGTCGCCGGATGCACCGCGATCCGCCCCTGCCGGCCCGCCGTCCCAATCGCCCGCATCGAGCCGCCTGACCTCGCGGGACAGGCTCGTCGCAAGGAGCGGCGCGCCGTCCGCCGCTTCGCCGAGAAGCAGCACCTCGTCGGTCGCCGTCAGGTCCGCCCCCAGCCCTTCCGCCTCGCCGCGAGAGAAGCGCGCGCCGCTGGGGCCGGTCAGCCACCGCCCGGCCGCATCGCGCAGGAAATAGGCCGCGCGCGCGTCCTCCAGCGCCGTCGTCAGCGCCTCGGCCGGCCGATGCTCGAGATTGCGCACCGGGCCAGCGCCGGCGAACCCCATGCGCTCACCGTCCGCCGCCGCGCTCACGACGACAACACCGCGTCCGCGACGCGCCGCGCCAGCGCTTCGCCCTCCTCCGCCTCGTAGGGCTCGCGCGCGCCATATCCCCAGACCGGATCGGGCCAGTTGGGATCGTCCGTCATGCGCGCCACGACGTGGCAGTGGAACATGGACACGCGGTTGCCGATCATGCCGATGTTGATCTTGTCGGCCCGGACCAACTGCTTGAACGCCTTCGACACGAGCCCCAGCTCGAAGGTCAGCATGGCCTGGTCGAGCGGCCTGAGGTCGTGGAATTCCGTGATCTCCCCGCGCTGCGGCACGAGGATCAGCCAGGGCCAGCGCCGGTCGTTCATCAGCCGGAGCTGGCAAAGCCCCAGCGGGGCGACGGAAAGCGTGTCGGCCGCGAGCCGAGAGTCGAGTTCGAAGGCCCGCATGCCGGCTCCGTCCCTCTTCATGAGAAAAGCGGTGCTTGCAATTAGGGCCGCGAGAGACGATATGAAGCGCCGGGAGGTTGGTGGTGGACGAGCCACTCGCCAACCGGGTCAGGTCCGGAAGGAAGCAGCCCCAACGAGCTCCGGCACGGGTCATCGTGCCAGCCTCCCACCCTCGACCACGACGATCGAGACGAGCGCCCGGCGGGTCACTCCCGCGCGGGCGCTTCTCGCATGGCGAACCGCCTCAGGGCAGGCGCACGAGGATGGGCAGGATGCCGGCATCCTGGAGGTGCTCGATGCTCTCGAAGACCGGAATGGCCGCGAAGAAGACGAGTCCGTCGAGAAGCGTCGCGTAGAGCCGGTCCGGGCGCACCGACAGGCCCGTCGCGTCGCGAAAGCCGGACAAGCGCGGCAGGAAGCGCGGCACGCGCAGGAGATAGGCGCGGTAGGGCTCTCCGAAGGCTTCGCTGAGGAACCGCTCCTCGCGCCGGATCACCACCTGGAAGGCGGCCGCGCAGGCCAGCGCGAAGACGAGGCCGAGCACCAGGCTGCCGCTCTGCGCGCCCACGCCGGCCGCCGCCACCGTCGAGAACAGGTAGAGCGGGTTGCGCGTCACCGAGTAGGGGCCGGCCTCGACGATCTCCGCCGCCTTGCGTCCGCCGATGTAGAGGGTGCACCACATGCGCCCGAGGATGCCGAGCGCGATCAGCCCGAGCCCGGCCGCCTCGACATATTCATGAACCGCCTCGCTGAGGCTGGAGCCGACGACCGACAAGGCGACGAAGGCGGCGAGGATCAGAAGGGCGAGCGCCAGCCGGCGCCGGCGCTGATAGCTGTGGAGAGCCATGGAACGTGTCCGTCCGCGACAAATGCGGCGGCGCCCCTTAGCAGCATCCGCCCACCCTCCGCCAGCCGGACGGCCGCTCATGGACGCGGCCGGCGCGAGCGATAGCTTTCCGCGCTCCGACGAGGCGATGGAGGCGCAGCATGGATCGTTACACCGGCGGCTGCCTTTGCGGCGCGGTCCGCTTCGCGGCGACGGGCAGCCCCTATCGCGTCGGCCTTTGCCACTGCCTGGACTGCCGCAAGCACAGCGGCGCGCCGTTTCACGCCTCGGCCATCTTTCCGCAAGGCGCCGTCGCGATCGAAGGCGAGACCCGCGCCTATGCCGGCCGCCATTTCTGCCCCCGCTGCGGCTCCGCGGTCTTCGCCCGCACCGGCGACGAGGTCGAGCTCAGCCTCGGCGCCTTCGACGCCCCGAACGTCCTCGCGCCGACCTACGAGAGCTGGACGGTGCGCCGCGAGGCTTGGCTCCCGCCTTTTCCCCTGGCTCGCCGCTACGAGCGCGACCGCCCCGACGAGGGCCGGACCGAAGACTGACGCGCGCCGCCGCGCCCCGCCGCACCTTCCGGATTCGGGGCTTGCGCGGCGCCCGCCGAGCCGTCACAACCGGAGCCGATGAGGCGAGCCGTTTTCCTTCCGCATGTTTCTGCCGAGACCCCCGCATCGGCGCGCCCAGGCCGAGGCGACGGCTTGAAAGGCTCCGCCCGATGAGCGATTCCGGCGCCGCCGACACCGGCTCCTACCGCGTCCTCGCCCGCAAGTACCGCCCGCGCTCCTTCGACGACCTCATCGGCCAGGAGCCGATGGTGCGCACCCTGACCAACGCCTTCGAGACCGGCCGCATCGCGCAGGCCTGGATGCTGACGGGCGTGCGCGGAGTCGGCAAGACCACAACGGCCCGAATCCTCGCCCGCGCCCTCAACTACGAGACGGACGCGATCAAGCAGCCGACCATCCACATGACGACGCCCGGCATCCACGACCAGGCGATCATGGAAGGCCGGCACGTCGACGTCGTCGAGATGGACGCGGCCTCGCACACCGGCATCGACGACATCCGCGAGATCATCGCGCAGGTCCGCTACAAGCCGCTCTCGGCGCGCTACAAGGTGACGATCATCGACGAGGTCCACATGCTGTCGACGCAGGCCTTCAACGGTCTGCTGAAGACGCTGGAGGAGCCGCCCGAGCACGCCAAGTTCGTCTTCGCCACGACCGAGATCCGCAAGGTCCCGGTGACGGTCCTGTCACGCTGCCAGCGCTTCGACCTGCGCCGCGTTGAGGCCGGCACCCTCATCGCGCACCTCAAGAGCATCGCCGAGAAGGAAAGCGTTCCGGCCGAGGACGAAGCGCTGCGCCTCATCGCGCGCGCCGCCGAGGGCTCGGTGCGCGACGCCCTGTCGCTGACCGATCAGGCCATCGCCCACGGTGCGGGGCGCATCGAGGCGCAGCCCGTGCGCGACATGCTCGGCCTCGCCGACCGCGCCCGCGTCATCGACCTCTTCGAGGAGGTCATGGCCGGCCGGGCGCCGCGCGCGCTGACCATGCTGCGCGACCAGTACAACGGCGGCGCCGATCCCATCGTGGTGCTGGCGGACCTCGCCGACTTCACCCATCTGGTCACGACGCTGCGCTTCGTGCCGGAGGCGGCCACCGACGCCTCGCTCTCGCCGGCCGAGGCCGAGCGCGGCCTCGCCTTCGCCCGGACGCTGTCGATCCGGGCGCTGAGCCAGGTCTGGCAGATGCTCCTCAAGGCGATCGAGGAAGCGCGCGGCGCGGCCTCGCCGCGCCAGGCCGCCGAGATGGCGCTGATCCGCATCGCCTACGCCGCCGACCTGCCCGGCCCCGAGGAACTGCTGCGCCGCTACCGCTCCGGCGAGAGCGACGCCTTCGCCGACCTTCCCGCCGCCAGCGGATCCCAGCCGAGCCCCCGCCTGCCCGGCGATGCGCCGCCGCGCCCGCCGCTGAACGCCGCAGCCGGCGCGGGCGCGCCGCTGCCCGCCATGGCGGCTCCGCCCAGTCCGGGACCGCGCCCCGCCCTGCAGGCGAGCGCCGCGGCGCCGCAGGCGCAGGGCATGGCGCCCCAGCCGCGCCTCGGCGAGACCCGCCCGCGCCTCGCCGCGATCGGCGGCGGCGCCCAGCCGCAGGGGGCGCCCCGTCCCGCACCGCAGCCGGAGCCCGAGGCGGACGCCGAGGACATCGCCTCGCTGGCCGACCTCGCCCGCCTCGCCGAGACCAGGCGCGACAGCTTCATGCGCGTCGCGATCCGCCGCTGGCTGCGCCCCGTCTCCATCGGGCCCGGCCGCCTGTCGATCGCGCTGGCCGACGGCGCGCCCGCGACCCTGCCGGGCGATCTCCAGCGGCGCCTGCGGGACTGGACCGGCCGGCACTGGATGGTGTCGGTCTCGGCCGGCGACGCGCCGACGCTCTTCGAGATCGAGGAAGCGGAGAAGGCCGCGCGCCTCGCCAAGGCCGCCGAGGACCCCGAGGTCGCCGCGATCCTCGCCGCTTTTCCCGGCGCGGTGATCCGCGATGTTCGCGAGCGTGCCCCCGCGTCCCCGCCGGAGACCGTGGCCGACATCGCCGACATCGTGGCGGAGGCGGAAGCCGAGACCGACGCGGAGGCCGAGGGCGACGGCGAGGCGGACGTTTCGCTTCACGGCCGGGGCGACGTCCTGGCGCCGGTCGAGGAGTCCGACGACGAGTTCGGTCCCGACTGGGAACCCGATCCCTATGGCGAGCGCTGATCCAGCGTCGCGCCGTTCCACCCCCTTTCCGGAAGGAGGCCCCATGAAAGACCTGATGGGCATGATGAAGCAGGCGAAAGCCATGCAGGAGAAGATGGCCGGTCTCCAGGAGGAGATCGCCAGCGCCACCGTCACCGGCCAGTCCGGCGGCGGCCTCGTCTCCGTGACGCTGAGCGGCAAGGGCGAGATGACGGCCATCGCGATCGACGAGTCCCTCGCCAAGCCCGAGGAGAAGGAGATCCTGGAGGACCTCGTTCTCGCCGCCCACAACGACGCCAAGCAGCGCCTCGACCTGATGCTCCAGGAGAAGACCGCCGCCCTGACCGAAGGGCTGCAGCTGCCGGGCGGCATGAAGTTCCCGTTCTGACCGAAAGACGCGTTCCGCATCCATGGCAAAGCCCATCGCCGGCCCGGAGATCGAGAAGCTGATCCAGCTTCTCGCCAAGCTTCCGGGCCTCGGCCCCCGCTCCGCCCGCCGGGCGGCGCTCCACCTCGTCAAGCGCCGCGAGCAGCTCCTCGCGCCCTTGTCCGCCGCGATGGACGAGGCGCTGCGCACCGTCACTGTCTGCTCCAACTGCGGCAACATCGACACGCGCGATCCCTGCACGATCTGCTCCGATCCTGCCCGCGACCAGTCGACGGTGGTGGTGGTCGAGGACGTCTCCGACCTTTGGGCGCTGGAACGGGCGAAGGCCCTCAACGCCGCCTACCACGTCCTCGGCGGGGTGCTCTCGCCGCTCGAGGGCATCGGCCCCGACGACCTGTCGATCGACCGCCTCGTCGAGCGCGTCGCCGACGGCCACGTCAAGGAGATGGTGCTCGCCGTCAACGCCACGGTCGAGGGCCAGTCCACCGCCCACTACATCATGGACCGCATCGAGGGCCTGGACGTGCGCGTCACCCGCCTCGCCCACGGCGTCCCCGTCGGCGGCGAACTCGACTACCTCGACGAGGGCACGCTGTCGGCGGCCATGCGGGCGCGGACCAGCGTTTGACGGGGCCGACGCCCCTGCCACGCTTCGACGATTGCGTAGCTGAGCGCCTCGGGCCCCCTTCTACCCTCCCCGATTCATCACCCCGGGCTTGACCCTGGGTCGATGCCTCCGCGCTCGTCATGACAGAACCGATCGACGACGCGCATCCGCCGATCCACCGCTCCGGCCACGCACCTCGGTTTGGAATGGCCCCCGGGTCAAGCCCGGGGTGACGAAGGTGGAGGGGTGCCGGAAGACGGGAGGGTGAGTGAAGCTGAGCGAGGGATGACGATGCGGTGAAGCGGGCCGCGCCATCAGCCTGCCGCAAGCGCCGGGCGGGATGGGTCGGGCACCCAGACCGATCGAGGACGAGACGCGCCATGACGACCATCCGCCGCCGTTGGCTTCCCGCGACCGTGCTCGCCGCCCTCGCCCTGATGTCGCCGCTCGCGGCGCACGCCCAGTCCGCCGACGTCCAGCGCTCCTTCCGCGCCTTTCTCGACCGGGACATCCGCCCCGCTGCCCGCGCGCAAGGCGTGCCGGAAAGCGTGCTCGACGAGGCGCTGGGCGGGTTGACGCCCGACATGAAGCTTCCCGACCTCGTCAGGCCGGGCAACGAGGGGGCGGTCGCCGAGTTCAACGCGCAGGCCGAGTTCAGGAGCCCGGCGGCCTACATGTCGGAGAAGGCGCTCGCCGGCACCGCCGCACGGGGCCGCGCGCTTCTCGCCGAGCACCGGGCCGTGCTGTCCCGCATCGAGGCGGCCTACGGCGTGCCGGCGCCGATCGTCGTCGCGATCTGGGGGCGCGAATCCGCCTTCGGCACCGCCGACATCCGCCACGACGCCTTCCGGGTTCTCGCGACGAAGGCGCACCTGTCGCGTCGCAAGGCGCTGTTCCGCGAGGAGCTTCTGGCGGCGCTGCGCATCGCGGCGGAGGGGCACCTGCCGGCCTCCAAGATGCGCTCGTCCTGGGCCGGCGCGCTCGGCCAGCCGCAGTTCATGCCGACCAAGTACCTCCAGCTCGCCGTCGATTTCGACGGCGACGGGCGCAAGGACATCTGGGATTCGGTGCCCGACGCGCTCGCCTCGATCGCCAACTATCTCCGCCAGTCCGGCTGGCAGCCGGGCCGCGACTGGGGCTTCGAGGCGACGATCCCCGCCGGCCTGTCCTGCACCACCGAGGGCCCTGACGTGTCGCGCACCATCCGCCAGCTGGCGTCGGCCGGAGCCGCCCGCGTTTCCGGCCGCCCCTTCCCCGAGCGCGAGCTCGCCGGTGCCGGCCACATCCTGATGCCCGCGGGCCGCTTCGGCCCCGCCTTCGTCGCGACGCCGAACTTCTACGTCATCAAGGCCTACAACAATTCCGACCTCTACGCCCTCTTCGTCGGCCACCTCGCCGACCGGATGGCCGGGGCCAAGCCCTTCCGCGCGCCCTGGCAGACCCCGCCGGGCGGCGCCATGACGCGCGGCGACGTCTACCGCATGCAGCAGCGCCTCGTGGCGCTCGGCTATGACGTCGGCAGCGTCGACGGCCTCGCCGGCTTCAAGACCCGCCGCTCGATCGGCGCCTTCGAGGCGAAGAGCGGTCGGCCGGAAACCTGCTGGCCGACGCCGGCTCTCGCCAGGGCCCTGCGCTGACGAGGCGTGCGGCTTCACGCTTCGTTAAGGCTTATCCCAAGCGGGCTGCGGCCGTGTCTCCCGCGCTCTTTCGCGGGATCGGGGGCGGCCCTAGTCTTTCCCTCGTCCGCCGGCGGGCGACCTCGCGTGCCGCCGAAGGAGTTGCCTGGGGAGGCAAGGGCCGTCGCCCGCTCGCCGCGAAGACGTGCGGGCGGCGCGGCGGCCCGCTCCCCGGCCCGCTCAGCCGTCAGCCGCCGCCAGCCGCGCCCTGTCCGGCGCCGCGGCGTAGACGCCGAGGATCTCCACTTCCGCGAAGAAGCGCAGTTCCGCCAGCGCCCGGTTCAGCGGCGCGTCCTCGGGATGACCCTCGACGTCGGCGTAGAACTGCGTGGCGAAGAACTTGCCGCCGAGCTGGTAGCTTTCGAGCTTCGTCATGTTGAGCCCGTTGGTCGCGAAGCCGCCGAGCGCCTTGTAGAGCGCGGCCGGAATGTTGCGCACCCGGAAGACGAAGGTGGTGACGGTGCCCCCTGGCGTATCCTGCGGCGCCCAGAGCCGTTCGGCGGGCGCGTAGGCGGGCGAGAGCACGACGAAGCGCGTCACGTTGTGCGCCTCGTCCTCCACGTGCTCGCGCAGGATGTCGAGCCCGTAGAGCGAGGCGGCGAGCCGCGGCGCCAGCGCCGCCATCCAGCGCTCGCCGCGCTCGGCGACGAGCTTGGCCGCGCCCGCCGTATCGCCGGCGGTCACGCCCTTCCAGCGCGGTCGCATGACGATGCGCCCGGTCTCGGGATCGCGCGTCTCGGTCTTCTCGCCGAGGAGGCGCCGGCACTGACCGAGCGCGTGGACGTGGGTGTGGATCTCGCGGATCTCGTCCTCCGAGACGCCCGGCAGCGCCATCAGGTGGAAGTGGATCGGCAGGAAGTGCTCGCCGACGATCCGCAGGCCCGATTTCGGCAGGAAGTGGTGGACGTCCGCGACCCGGCCGGCGAGCGTGTTCTCGATCGGGATCATCGCGAGCCGCGCCTCGCCGCTCTCCACCGCCACGAAGGCGTCCTCGAAGGTCGCGCAGGGCAGGACGCGGGCGTCGTCGCCGAACTTCTGGAGGATCGCCGTGTGGGAATTGGCGCCGAGATCGCCCTGGAAGGCGATCGGCCGCGGGTCGTGCGTCATGGCGGATGGTGTCCTTTACGCGAAGGCGCGGCGCGCCAGCTCCAGCTCGGCCGGGCCGTCCACGCCCACCGGCACCTCGTCGACGATGCCGACGTCGATGCGCATGCCCGCTTCCAGCGCGCGAAGCTGCTCCAGCTTCTCGCGCGTTTCCAGAACCGAGGGCGGCAGCGCCACGAAGCGGCCGAGCGCGGCGCGGTGGAAGGCGTAGATGCCGACGTGGTGGAAGAGCGGCCCCTCGCCCCAGGGCGCGGTGGCGCGGGTGAAGTAGAGCGCGCGCAGCCGCCGCTCGCCGATCGGCGAGCCGACGACCTTCACGACGTTGGGGTTGGTCTTCTCGGCCTCGTCGTGGATCTCGGCGCACAGTGTCGCGATGTCGCAGCCCGTCCCCGACAAGGGTGCAAGGGCCCGCTTCACCGTGTCCGGCGAGATGGTCGGGAAGTCGCCCTGGAGATTCAGGAGCGTGTCGAACGCGCCGTCGGGATCCACGAGGTTCAGCGCCTCGAAGACGCGGTCGGAGCCGGAGGGGTGATCCTCGCGCGTCATCACGGCCTCGAAGCCGGCAGCCTCCACCGCGGTGCGGATCTCGACCGAATCGGTGGCCACGACCACCCGCCCCACATCGGCGGCGCGAGCCTTCTCGGCGGTGCGCACCACCATCGGTCGCCCCCCGATGTCCGCGAGCGGCTTGCGCGGCAGGCGCGTGGCGCCCAGGCGAGCGGGAATGACGACGAGCACGGGCATGGGGACGATCGGACGCAGCTTGGGAAAATTGCAGGTTGGAACGCTTCCAGGGGCTTTCGCATCGCATAGGACAATGACAAAAGGCCCAATGGGTAGGCTCCTTACAGAGGTTGCCCGATTTACGCAAAACACATAGCGTCCGGCCGTTTTTCGGATGCGCATGCGATGCCGGCGAGTGGGGCCGGCCGCTTGGAGGAGCCGCTCTGCCGATGGATTCGCTTGAGTTCAACAAGATCGCCGGCGCCGTTCTCGGGACGGTGTTCGTCCTGTTCGGCGGCAGCCTCCTGGCAGAGGGGATCTTCCACGGCGAGCCGCCGGAAACGCCGGGATACGAGATCGTGGTGGCCGAAGCCGCCGCGGGCGGCGGCGAGGCCGCGCCGGCCGTCGAGCCGATCGCCGTGCGCATGCAGACCGCCGACGCCACCGCCGGCCAGACCATCTTCCGCCGCTGCGCGGCGTGCCACAACGCCGATCCCGGCGGACCGAACGGCATCGGCCCGAACCTCTACGAGGTCGTCAACCGCCCGATCGCCAGCCATGCCGGCTTCAACTACTCGGCCGGCATGACCGAATTCTCGCAGGGTCAGAGCGTGCCCTGGGACTACGAGCACCTCGACTACTTCATCGAGGCGCCCAAGGCCCACGTTCCCGGCACCGCCATGGGCTTCGCCGGTCTCCAGGACCCGAAGGACCGCGCCGACCTGATCGGCTACCTGCGCTCGCTCGCCCCCAACCCGGCCCCGCTGCCCGAGGTGACGGCGGAAGCCGCGGCCCCGGCCGAGGGTGCGCCGCCCGTCACCGACCCCGCCACCACCACCGACACGGCCGAGGGCTCGGTCCCGAACGCCCAGTCGCCGGGCACCACCGATTCGGCCACCGGCGCCGCGCCGACCGCCCCGGCCGGCAACGTCGTGCCGCAGGGCACCGACGGCGCCTCGCCGGCCGAGGCCGCGCCGGCGCCCGCTCAGCCGACCGGCGGCGATACCACGGCTGCCGGCTCGGAAGGCCAGGCCGCGCCCGGCGCCGCACTGCCGCCCGCCCAGCCGCAGCCCGCGGCTCCCGCCCCGGCCGCCACGACGCCGCCCCCGGCCTCGCCGGCGGCTCCGGCTCCGGCGGCTCCGGCTCCGGCCGCCCCCGCACCGGCAGCTCCGGCCGCGGACCCGGCTTCGGCGCCCGCCGCTCCGGCAGCGCCTGCCGCGCAGCAGACGGCCGCCGTCGCCGGCGACCCGAAGGCCGGCGCGACCGTGTTCAACAAGTGCAAGGCCTGCCACGCGGTCGGCCCGGGCGCGGCGAACAAGATCGGCCCGGAGCTGAACGGCATCGTCGGCGAGGCCGTCGCGGCGGTCGAGGGCTACCAGTTCTCGCCGGCCATGACCGCCTTCGCCCAGACCCATCCGACCTGGGACGTGGCGACCCTGACGCCCTGGCTTACCAATCCGCGCCAGACCGTCCCCGGCACCAAGATGGCCTTCCCCGGCCTGAACAAGCCGGCCGACGTCGCCAACGTCATCGCCTATCTCGCGACCTTCGCCGAGGACGGCAGCACCCGCTGACGAGGGTGCGCCGGCCGCATCGAACGCGAACGACACCGAAAGCCCCGGCGCGCATCCGCCGGGGCTTTTTCGTGCGGCCCGCCTTCTCCCCGCGCCCGCCGGCCTCAGTTACAAATCCGTCATGGCGGGGCCCCGGCCGAAGGATGGCCACAAAGTCCGTGGAGCCTCGCTGGTCCCCCCGCGCCCACCCGGAGCACCGCCGCCCTTGACGCGCCCCGCCCCTCTTCTCCTCGCTGCCGCCCTCCTCGCCCTGGCCCAGCCCGCCCCCGCGCAGGAGCCCGCATCCCAGCCGCCCGCGGCCGAGGCGCAGGCCGACCTCACCGCGCCCGGCGAGTGGCATACCTCGACGAGCCTCGTCGGCACCACGAAGTACCCCGCGGACTGGACGCACTACGACTACGTCAATCCGGACGCGCCGAAGGGCGGCACGCTGAACCAGCCGGGCTACGGCTCCTTCGACACCTTCAACCCCTTCGTCGTGCGCGGCACCCCCGCCGCCGGCTTCGCCGCCTTCGGCGGCGGGCTGATCTACGACACGCTGATGGTGCAGGCGACCGACGAGGCCGCGGTCAGCCACGCCCTGATCGCGCAGGCCGTCCGCTGGCCGGCGGACTATTCCTCCGCGACCTTCAAGCTCGACCCGGCCGCCCGCTTCCACGACGGCACGCCGATCACGGCCGCGGACGTGATCTGGAGCTTGGAGACGCTGAAGCGAATCGAGCCCAACTTCGGCAGCTACTACGCCAACGTCACCGGGGCGTCCGAGACCGCGCCCGGCGAGGTCACCTTCACCTTCGACCAGACCGGCAACCGCGAATTGCCGAAGATCATGGGCGATCTCGTCGTCCTGCCCAAGGCGTGGTGGGAGGGAACCGACGCAGAGGGGCGCAAGCGCGACATCGAGCAGCCGACGCTTGAAATTCCGCTCGGCTCCGGGCCTTATCGCGTCGCGAGCTTCAAGGCCGGCGCCTCGATCACATGGGAGCGCGTGCCGGACTACTGGGCCGCCGACAAGGCTCCGCAGAAGGGCCGCTACAACTTCGACCGCATCAACTACATCTACTTCCGCGACCTCAACGCCGCCTTCGAGGCCTTCAAGCGCGGCGGCTACCAGGACTACCGCATCGAGAACATCGCCCAGCGCTGGGTCCAGGGCTACGAGTTTCCCGCGGCGCTGGACGGGCGGGTCGTGAAGGAGTCGCTGACGCAGGGCTCCATCCAGCCCATGCAGTCCTACATCCTCAACACGCGTCGGCCGCAATTCGCCGATCCGCGCGTGCGCGAGGCGATCGGCCTCGCCTTCAACTTCCACCAGATGAACGAGACGCTGTTCTTCGGACTCTACGAGCGCCTCTCCTCCTACTTCCAGAACTCCGAGATGATGGCGACCGGCCTGCCGGAGGGCCAGGAACTGGAGATCCTGGAGCCGTTCCGGGCGGACCTTCCGGCCGATCTCTTCGCCAAGCCCTTCACCCAGCCGGACTACAGCCAGCCGAACGCCGAGCGAACCTATCTGCGACAGGCCTTCGAACTGCTCCAGGCAGCGGGCTACGAGCGGAACGGGAGCCGGATGGTCAAGGCGGCGACCGGTCAGCCGCTCACGATCGAGTTCCTCGCCGACGATCCCTCCGACAGCCGGGTCATCGATCCCTTCGCCAACCAGCTTCGCCGGCTCGGCATCGAGACAAGCACGCGCATCGTCGACTCGGCCCAATACCAAGCCCGCATCAACGACTTCGACTACGACGTCATCAGCGGCTTCGTCACCGGACCCTTCACCCAGTCGATCTCGCCCGGCAACGAGCAGCGCGACTTCTTCGGCTCGGCCGCCGCGGACCAGCCGGGCAGCAACAATCGCGCCGGCATCAAGAGCCCCGTCGTCGACGCGATCATCGACAGGATCATCTTCGCGCCGAACCGGGAGAGCCAGGTGGCGGCGGTGAAGGCGCTCGACCGGGTGCTGCTGTGGGGCCATTACGTGGTGCCGCAATGGTTCTCGCCCGAGGTTCGTCTCGCCTACTGGACGAAGCTCGAACGACCGGAGAAGCAGCCGTCGGAGCAGGCCGGCATCGACCCCTTCTCGTTCTGGGTGAGGCCCGACGCGCCGGCGGCGGCCGCGCCCGAGCCGGACGCGGCCGTCCTCCAGGGCGAGGCGCCCCCGCCCGGAGCCACCCCGTGAGCGGCGGCACGCTCCGCCTCACCCGCCGCGACCTCGGCCGCCTCGCCCTCGGCGGCGCGGCGGTGGCGGCGGGCCTGCCCTTGCCGGCCTTCGCGCAGGCGCCGGCCGCCGGTCCGCTCACCGGCCAGCCGCGCGGCGAGCGGACCGGCTTCGCGGTGTTCGGTCCCGTCAAGTACGCGCCGGACTTCGCCCATTTCGACTATGCCGACCCGGCCGCGCCGAAGGGCGGGCGCTTCGTCTTCCAGCCGCCCTCGCGCATCTACAACCAGAACTTCAACACCTTCGACACGCTCAATTCATACGTCCTGCGCGGCAACGGCGCCTTCGGCATGGCGCTGACCTTCGCGACGCTGATGGCGCCCTCGAGCGACGAGATCGGCAGCGCCTACGCCTATGCCGCGCGCTCCGTCGAGTTCCCGGAGGACGGGCGCTCGATGCTGTTCCGCCTAGACCCCGCCGCCCGCTTCCACGACGGCACGCCGATCCGGCCCGCCGACGTCGTCTTCTCGCTCACCACGCTTCGCGACCACGGCCACGAGAACCTCGCGAGCCAGCTGCGCGAGATCGAGAGCGTCGAGGCGGCAGGGGATGACGGAATCTCGATCCGCCTCGTGCCCGGCGCCAGCCGGTCGATCCCGCTGACGATCGCGGCGAGCTGCCCGATCTTCTCCGCCGCGTGGTGGGAGGGCCGCGATTTCGGGGCCAGCCTGTCCGAGCCGCCGCTGGGATCGGGCCCCTACAAGGTGGCCCGTTTCTCCTTCGGCTCCTTCGTCGAGCTGGAGCGCGTGGCGGACTTCTGGGCCGCCGAGAAGCCGGCCCACCGCGGCCGCTGGAACTTCGACCGCGTACGCTACGACTACTACCGCGACCGCATCGCCGCCTTCGAGAGCTTCAAGGCGGGCGCGACGACCTATCGCGAGGAGTTCACCAGCCGGCTCTGGGCGCTGGACTACAACTTCCCCGCCATCGCCGCCGGGCGCGTGAAGAAGGAGGAGGTGCCGGACGGCTCGGCCTCCGGCGGCCAGTGCTGGAACCTCAACACCCGCCGCCCGAAGTTCGGCGACCCGCGCGTGCGCGAGGCGATCGGGCTCCTCTTCGACTTCGAGTGGACCAACGCCAACCTGATGTACGGCTCCTACAAGCGCTCAAGCTCGTTCTACGAGAACACCGAGCTGGAAGCGCGGGGGATGCCCTCGCCCGCCGAGCTGGCTCTCCTCGAGCCCTGGCGCGGGCAAGTTCCGGAGGCCGCCTTCGGCGAGCCCTACGTCGCGCCCGCGAGCGACGGCACGGGCCGCGACCGGGCGCTCGCACGCCGCGCGCTCGACCTCTTCCGCGAGGCCGGCTGCCGCTTGGAGAACAACCGGATGCTGCTGCCGGACGGCCAGCGGCTCGCGATCGAGTTCCTCGACGACGACAACACCTTCGAGCCGCACCACAAGGGCTTCGTGGACAACCTGCGGCGCCTGGGGATCGACGCCGGCTACCGCGTCGTCGACGCCTCGCAATATACCGACCGCACCCGGAGCTTCGACTTCGACGTCACCGTCTCGCGCTATTCGCTGCCGCTCTATCCCGACGGCTTCATGCGCAACGTCTTCGGTACCCGCAGCGCCGCCGCGCCGGGGTCCTACAATCTCGCCGGCGTCGGCGGCCCGGCGGTCGACGCGCTGGTCGAGGCGATCGTCGCCGCGACGACGCCCGAGGCCTTTCAGGCGGCGAACCGGGCGCTGGACCGCGTGCTCCGCGCAAGCCACGCATATGTCTTCCAGTGGTACAAGGGCACCAACTGGCTCGCCGCCTGGGACATGTACGCCCAGCCGGCGCAGAAGCCCCTCTACGACGTCGGCGCCCTCGACACATGGTGGTTCGACCGGCAGAAGGCGGAGGCGATCGGCATGGCGGGTTGACGCCGCCGGACGCCCGAGCGAACGATTCCGCCGCTCGCGGCGCCCTTCAGGGCGGCGCGGGCGGTCGATAATGCCGAAGGGACCCGATGGGCGCCTATATCCTCCGCCGCCTCCTCCTGATGATCCCGACGCTTCTCGGTATCATGGCGATCTCCTTCGTGGTGGTGCAGTTCGCGCCCGGCGGCCCCGTCGAGCAGGTCATCGCGCAGCTTCGCGGCGAGGCGACGGACCGGCTGGGAGGTGGCGGCAGCGACTTCGCCGGCCAGTCTGCGGGCGGCGCCGAGACCTCGAACTATCGCGGCGCGCAGGGGCTCGACCCGGAGTTCATCGCCAAGCTCGAGCAGCAGTTCGGCTTCGACAAGCCGCCGCTGGAGCGCTTCGGCCTGATGATCTGGAACTACGCCCGCTTCGACTTCGGCGAGAGCTACTTCCGCTCGGTTTCGGTGGTGGACCTGATCCTGGAGAAGATGCCGGTCTCGATCTCGCTCGGCCTCTGGATCACGCTCCTGTCCTACATGATCTCAATCCCGCTCGGCATCCGCAAGGCCCTGAAGGACGGCTCGGCCTTCGACGCCTGGACGAGCGGCGTCGTGATCATCGCCTACGCCATTCCCGGCTTCGTCTTCGCGGTGTTCCTCCTCATCCTCTTCGCCGGCGGCTCGTTCTACGACTGGTTCCCGATCCGCGGCCTCCTGTCGGACGGGGTCGAGGGCGCCTGGTGCGCGCCCTGGAGCGCCGCCTTCGCGCCGGTGGACTGCGTCACGCGCACCGTCCCCGACTACTTCTGGCACCTCACCCTGCCGCTGATCGCGCTGTCGCTCTCGGCCTTCGCGACGACGACCCTGCTCACGAAGAACTCCTTCCTCGACGAGATCCGAAAGCAGTACGTCACCACCGCCCGCGCCAAGGGCCTCACCGAGCGGCGCGTCCTTTACGGCCACGTCTTCCGCAACGCCATGCTGATCATCGTCGCCGGCTTTCCCGGCGCCTTCATCTCCGCCTTCTTCACGGGATCGCTGCTCATCGAGCAGGTCTTCTCGCTCGACGGCCTCGGGCTGCTGGGCTTCGAGAGCGTCTACCAGCGCGACTACCCGGTCGTTTTCGCCACCCTCTACATCTTCTCGCTGATCGGCCTCGTGACGACGCTCGTCTCCGACCTCACCTACACCTGGATCGATCCGCGCATCGACTTCGAGAAGCGGGAGGTCTGAGCCGTGGACCGCGTCCGTGAAGCCGACCGCCCCGATCCTCAAGTCGCCGACGAACTCGGCCAGCCGGTCAAGCCCGCCGCGCTCGACGCGGCGAACCAGGCGCGCCTCAACACCGCCGGCATCGCGCAGGTCGGCCCCGCGCCGATCGTGCGCCGCTCGCGCCTGTCGCCGCTCAACCAGCGGCGCTGGCGCAACTTCAAGGCCAACCGCCGGGGCTACTGGTCGCTCTGGATCTTCCTCGCGCTCTTCGCGCTGTCGATGGTCGCGGAGCTGATCTTCAACGACAAGCCGATCCTCGTTTCCTACAAGGGCGAGTTCTACTACCCGCTCCTCGTCGACTATCCGGAAGAGGTCTTCGGCGGCTTCCTGCCGACCACCACCTATCGCGACCCCTTCATCCAGGAGGAGATCGCGGCGAACGGCTGGGCGATCTGGCCGCCGGTGCGCTACTCCTACGGCACCGTCAACGATTCCATCCCGACGCCGGCCCCGTCCGCCCCCTCCTGGACCTTCTCGGCCGAGGAGCGCTGCCGCGCCTATCCGCTCGGCGTCGAGGATCCGAACTGCACGATCGGCAACTGGAATTGGCTCGGCACCGACAACCAAGCGCGCGACGTCCTTTCGCGCCTCGTCTACGGCTTTCGCATCTCGGTGCTGTTCGGCCTGATCCTGACCTTCGCCTCGGCTGTGATCGGCGTCTCGGCGGGCGCGGTGCAGGGCTATTTCGGCGGCTGGGTGGACCTTCTCTTCCAGCGCTTCATCGAGATCTGGTCCTCGATCCCCGTCCTCTACCTCCTCCTGATCATCGCCGCGATCCTCCCCCCCGGCTTCTGGGTGCTCCTCGGCATCATGCTGCTCTTCTCCTGGGTCGCCTTCGTCGGCGTCGTGCGCGCCGAGTTCCTGCGCGCCCGCAACTTCGAATACGTCAACGCCGCTCGGGCGCTGGGGGTGCGCGACCGCACGATCATTGTGCGCCACGTCCTGCCCAACGCCATGGTCGCGACGCTGACCTTCCTGCCCTTCATCCTCAACGGCTCGATCGAGTCGCTGACCGCCCTCGACTATCTCGGCTTCGGCCTGCCGCCCGGCTCGCCGTCGCTCGGCGAACTCCTCTCCCCGAGCCGCAACAACCTCCAGGCCCCCTGGATCGGGCTCTCGACCTTCATCGTCCTCGCGACCATGCTGTCGCTCCTGATCTTCGTCGGCGAAGCCGTCCGCGACGCCTTCGACCCGAGAAAGAGCTTCGCGTGAGGAGGCCGGCATGAGCAAACATCGGCGAAGGCGGATTTCGGCGGATCAACCGACCGACGACAGCCCATCGAAGCGCGTCGTCATCGACGACTTTCCTGCGTCCGAACTGCCCGCCGCCATGCGTGGCGACATCGATCCGAGTCATCGCGTCCGGGTCGTCGTCGAGGACAGGTCACGGAACCGTTGGTTGGATCTCATCGCGCAGGTGAAGGCCTACCAAGCCAAACGCACCACGCCGCCTGTAACATCCGAGGAAGCCGCTGCGCGGATTCGCGCGCTTCGGGACGAATGGGACTGATGGGGAGCCCGATCTACGTGGATGCCAACGTCCTCATCGAGGCGGTGGAAGGTCCGGGCGACACGCTCCTTGCCGATCCCGGCTCGCTCGTCGCGAATGGAACGCGCGTCGTCACCAGCGACCTGACCCTGGCCGAGGTCCCGACGCGACCCGTTCGCGAGCGCAGCGTCGAGATCATCGCGATCTACGAGGAGCTTCTCTCGGGCAGAGAGTTGATCGAGTCGCTGGCCGTTGATCGAGACGTCCTTCGCAAGAGCGCGGAGACGCGAGCCTGGCTCGGCGGCAAGCTGCCCGACAGCATCCACGTCGCGACGGCGGTTCTCGTAGGGTGCTCCGTCATCGTGTCCTCGGATCGCCGCCTGCGAGTCCCTGCAGGCTTGACGCGGGTCGCGACTTCCGATCTCGCCGGATTCCTTTCATCATGACGTCCATGACACGCGTTGCGCCATCGGGCCTACGACCGTCCGCCCCCCTCCTCTCCGTCGAAGACCTCTCCGTCGCCTTCCGCAGCGAAGGCAAGGTCGTGACCGCCGTCGATCGCGTCAGCTTCCGCATCATGCCGGGCGAGACGCTGGCGCTCGTCGGCGAATCCGGATCGGGCAAGTCGGTCTCGGCGCTCTCCGTCCTGAAGCTCCTGCAGTATCCCGCCGCGAGTCATCCGACCGGGGCGATCCGCTTCGAGGGGACGGACCTCCTCGCCGGCGACGAGAAGACGCTGCGTCGCGTGCGCGGCAACGACATCTCGATGATCTTCCAGGAGCCGATGAGCTCGCTCAACCCGCTCCACACGATCGAGCGGCAGGTGAGCGAGGTGCTTGCCATCCACCGCGGCCTGGGCCGGGCGGCCGCGCGCCAGCGCACGCTGGAACTCCTCACCCAGGTCGGCATCCGAGATCCCGAGAGCCGCCTCGGCGCCTTTCCGCACCAGCTCTCCGGCGGCCAGCGCCAGCGCGTGATGATCGCCATGGCGCTCGCCAACGAGCCCAAGCTCCTCATCGCCGACGAGCCGACGAC
>CANJKV010000049.1 GCA_947474855.1 Aurantimonadaceae bacterium
CCGGCCGCGCTCGGGCGGCTGGTTAACGAAAGCTTAACGTCGGCGAAGATCTTCGGTGAAGGGTCCGTTTCGGACGATGGTTAATACCCACATGGTTCTCGGATGCCGGTTCTCGAGGCTGCGACCGCGCCGGCGTCGCGTCGGACCGTCTTGCGCGACCTCAGGTCACGAACCGTTCGCCCCTGGACGAGCGGAGGTAGGCCACGGCTCCCCCGACGGCGACGAACACGGACCAGCCGATGACCAGCCACTGGAGAACCACCATGACGTGGTCCGGCGGGGCGAAGCCGACCTGGACGATCTTGAGGACGAGGAATCCCGTGCAGACACCCAGAAGGAGTCCGAGGAACGCGTACACGACGGTGACGAGGCCGATGGCCAGGACGTGCAGGGTCTTGCGCATGGGACGTCTCCGCTCGAATCTTGATCGGAGACGTCCCTACATCCTCGAGCGGCTGGAGGAGCAAGAGGCGCCGGTTCCAAAAAACCATGACGAGCGATCAGAGCACGACGACGCGCGTGCCGACGGCGACGCGGTCGTAGAGGTCGACGACGTGATCGTTGATCATCCGGATGCAGCCGTTCGAGACGGCCCTGCCGATCGTCGACGGCTCGTTGGTGCCGTGGATCCGGTAGAGCGTGTCCCGGTCGTTCCGGTAGAGATAGAGCGCCCTCGCGCCGAGCGGGTTGCGCGGCCCTCCCTCCATTCCGTCCGCGTAGCGGCCGTACTTTCCGGGGTCCCTCTCGATCATGTTGGCGGTCGGCATCCAGCGCGGCCACTTGGCTTTGCGCCCGATAACTGCGGAACCGCGGAAGGCGAGCCCTGCCTTGCCGACACCGACCCCATAGCGCCGGGCGGTCCCTTCATCCGTGACTAGGTAGAGGAAGCGTTCGGCGGGATCGACCACGATCGTGCCAGGGCGGTAGCCCTCGAAGCGGACGCGCTGCGGTCGAAAGCGGCGAGCGAGCCGGAACTTGGGATGGGCTTGCGCATCGCTCGCGAGCATGCACGCTGCGGCGATGCCGACGAGGAATCGGCGCCGATCGATCATGATCATCCTCTTCTCGGCTCATATGAGGAGCCGGGCCCGAGACCCTTTCTTGATGTTGTGCTACCCAGACGACGGTCCTGGCAATCGGGCAATGGTTGGCTGGTCTCGGGCGATGTCGGCGCGATCTCCGCCACGCCGCGCCTTGACCGGAGCGACTTCGGTGGCCGATGACGATGCGGACACCAGTTCGAGGAGGTGGATGATGGGCCAGGGCGGCGTTCCGATCGGCGTGGCGTCGAAGGCCACGGGCATCAAGGTGCCGACGATTCGATACTACGAGCAGATCGGCCTCCTGCCCGCTCCTCCCCGTACCGACACGAACCGCCGCCTCTACGACGACGGGGACATGCGCCGCCTGCGGTTCATCCGGCACGCCCGCGAGTTGGGCTTCGAGATCGAGCCGATCCGCGAATTGCTCGCCCTGGCAGGCGAGCCGGATCGACCCTGTGCCGACGCCGACCGTATCGCCCGCACTCATCTCGCGGACATCGACCACAAGATAGCCCGTCTCTCCGCTCTCCGGACGGAAGTCGCGAGGATGACCGAGTGCGAGCACGGGTCGGTCGCCGAGTGCCGGGTGATCGAGGTTCTCGGTGACCATGGTCAGTGCTTAGGCGATCACTGCTGACAACACTTGCCGGGCGAGCGGCCGAAGAACAGCTGCCGATACCGGAGCGATCCCGTCATCGAGACGCGGCGGCCGGCGGCCCAGGCGGTGCGGATCTTCGCACGCTGCTGCTCGGCCCGTCGGAACAGGCGCCTCAAAAGGCCGCGCCCGAGATTCTGGCCATTGCGGACCATGGCGCCCTGCTCCTCCAAGGCATCGTCGGCGTCGCGCATGGGAATGAAGTTCCACTCGCTCGCCACCCCCGCGTCGCCCGGTAGGCGCGTATCCTCCTCGCCGAGCTGGTACTTCAGATAGCGGCTCTGGAGGTCCGAAACGCGCACCTGGGAGGCAATCTCGGCGTCGCCGTCGGCCCATCGGCCGCGATCCCGAACGACGGACGATGACCTGCCGGTCGGCTTGATTGCCGTGGAGGCGACGGGCTGCTCGATGACGGTCTCGAAGACCGGCTGGAGGCGCTTCAAGGCCGACGCGGCGACCTCGTTGGGAGCGGCCTGCGCGTTGGGCCCGAAAGCGACGCCAAGACGCCGGAAGCGGGTCTCCAGCTCGTTGAGACCGCCTACGGTCACGATGCTCGTCGTCCTGACCATGCCTCTCTCCGTCGATCCTCGGCGTCGAAGATGCCTGCCACGGCGACCGTGCAGGAGTCGCGGCTACGGGCGACGGACGCTGACCTCGCGGATCCGGGAACCGGGGAATGCCCGCAGGATCTCTCCGACCTCCACGGAAGGAGGACGCACCTCCCTGCGGGGCTTCATGCCGTAGAGATCCATCGCCCACGCGACCTTCGCCTTGTAGTTGCTATCTTCGTCCAACGCCGGATCCCAGGGCCCGTGCCACTTGAGGGTCGGCATTTCGGCGCCGACGATGCGGGAGTAGGCGGCGTCGCACGAAGCCTGGTCAGGATGGCGGCTGACAACGGGCCTCTCTCCGGGGCGTGTGACCCGCAGCGTCCACGGACGGCCGGCGAGTGCGGCGGGCGAGACGTCGACACCGGGCGACCACCTGTCGATCATCGTCCCGTCGGCGAGGCGATGCGAGAACCGGAACCCTGATTTCGTCTGTGGCGCTTGAGGATCGCCGCTAGACGGAGAAGCGCTGTTGGACGGCTGGTTGTTCGGTTCAGCCGCATCCTGCGACGAGGATAGATCCTCGAGCGCCACGGAGGCGTTCATGTCGTGGCGTGTCGTGGCAACCTGCGGCGACGAGGCGGCGACCTCCAACGCCTGCGACGGGACGATCGCGACGGCCGAGGACTGCGACGGACGGAAGACGGGCAGCGGAAGGCGACGAGAGGGCGTAGATGTGGGCATGGCCTGTGGGGTCCGAGAATCGACGTGGAAGGGTGTTTCGAGGCTGGACGTGAAAGCGGCCGATCCGGACGTGTTGTGCGACGAGTGAGGATCCTCGAGCGCCACGGCCGTATCGGTGGGCGACGGCGAGCGTCCCGGGTGCTGTCGCGGGTCGCGAGGATCGTCCGACGACAGCGAAGGAGCGACGGTCGCCATGGTGGACGTGCCTGACGCGATGGCTGCCACAGCCGGATCCTGAATGGCGTGGCGGACGTCCCCGACCGAAGCAAGGGAAGGCTTGGGGAAGACGTCCGCCTGCGGCGGGTTCTCGGGCGCCTCGCTTCGCTCGGCGCCGGGGTGCCTCTCCTGTACCGTCGGCGATCCCTCAGAAGAGCTAGATTCTGAATCGCCGAGAGAAGAGGAAAGAAGGGAACAAGAGAGAGAAGGGTATGTCAGAACGTTTCGAGGGAATCCCCAGGCGCCGCCGTGGTCTGACGCGCCGCCGACCCCCTTCTCCGCGACCTTCGTCGTCAGCTCGATATCGTGCAGACCAGCCGCACAAACCGCCTGCCGCAGAACCTCCTCGAGGACGCCCGCCGCACCCTCGCGGACGATGAAAGAGTCGTGCACGGGCAGGCAGATCTCGCCGGCCTTCATCATGCCCTTGAGGACGCTCTCGGCGATGTCGCTGTCCCTCCGCATCAGACGCGCCCCCGCATCGCTGCAGAAAGCGTGCTGGATCTTCTGGTGACGCTGACGGATCTCCCGGATTAGCCTCCTGGCGGCATACTCGGCGTCCTCGGTGCCAGGCGTCGTGTAGAGGCTCATCGCCTCTTTCCTGGCGATCGAGTGGGCCGCCTGATCAGCGTCGGCGGCGTTGACGAGCACCAGCATCGCCACCTTAGTCAGATCCCGAGGCCAGTCGCCGACGTCGTACGCGTCGCCCTCGAGGCGCAGTCCGGCCTCTTCGTAGAGCATCGCCGGGTGCAACGTCCGGATGTCGATCTCGATCGCCGCCTCTCCACCGATCAAGATCTGCAGCCGCTCCTCCTCCGACATCGTCTGCCAGGCGCCGCCGATGGCATAGAAGCGTCCGCCACGGCTCAGGTCGGGCGCGACGTTGAAGACCCGCCGGAGACAGGCCGGAGGGCATCCGGTCAGCGTGGCCTTGAGGATCGCCCTGTTGTAGTCGTCGAGCACGCCGGTCATGCGCTCGATCCGCCTGGTCTTCGGCAGCGGCAGGACGGAGCCGTCGGCAGCACGGAGGATGATCGGTTTCGCCGGCCTGATCGGCAGCGGCTTGCCTCTGATGGCGATCGCGGCCTTCACGGCGTCGATCAGCTCCGGCTTTGGGGCGACGGCGCTCTGCCATCCGCACCCGCGGGGGGAAGGACTCCTGCGATCGTGCAGAATCCAGCCCTTCTGCTCCATCTCGTCGATCACCGGAACGATGCGCCGGTAGGTGTGGAGGCGGCTCGGGGCGTTGCCGCGGAGGTACATCGACCTGTCGCGGCTGTAGGACGTCTCCGGCCGGCCCGCCAAGGCGTTGAGGACGATGTCCGTCGCGATGGCGGCCTCCTCCTCGCTGCACGGCAGGAGGGTCTCGAGGGCCTTCCAGATGCCCCGGGTCTCCCAGCGCAGGCACAGGGGCGGCTGGCGCTCGCGCTCGGAAGGATCGATCCAGTCGAGGATGTCGGTGACGGGGGACGCCCGCATGTCGCTCGCTTTCGATGCGAGCCTTCGCGGGGCTGACGATTGCCGCATGCCAGCGTCTGCGCTAGAGTGCGGCTTGTCACACCTCGGCCCCGCGACGGCCCTGGTATCATGAAGGCTCCACCTTGCCGGGTGGGGCCTTCGTCGTTTCAGGATGGCAGATTCGGAGCACAGATCAACAGGGCGATCTGCGGCTAAGCCCAATGAAATCCTTGAAGAAATCGCGCTGCAGAGACGCGTAACGGGCCGCTCGAACCCGGAATCACTTGTCTCGAGATCGCCGTGAGATCGGATCTGCACACAAGGCTCTGATCCGTATCGGCTTTTCTCCCTGGCGCGACGTCCAAGGATTGCAATCCGCTCCGAAGGATAGGAAGTCGCGTTAACCACTCGAAAGATTCTCGGCCGGGGCGGCGCCGATAAGCGCGTCGAAGCCGAAATTCATGCCACGCGAGGCGTGCAGCAGTCGCCGACAGCGCCGGCTCGTCTAGGAAACTGGGGCGGCAGCTCTCGTCGCCGCCCCGCCTGATTCGCCTGCCGTCAGAGCGGGATCGGCGACTGGGGACGCTCGCCCCAACGCCAGTCGTCGTGCTCGATCTCCTCGTCCTCGGTCAGCAGCGCCTCGACGAGGTCGTCGACGGCTCCGGCGAGCCAGGTCCGCCAGTCGCCATAAGGGTGGATCGGCACGCCGCCGACGCCGGCGTCGAACGCACCCCGATCGCGGATGCGGATCACCCAGTGCGGATGCAGATAGGCAGCGTCGACGCTGGCGCCCGGCCCCGGCGGCTCGTCGAGGCCGAGGAGGCGGACGACGAGGGCGTTGCGGAGCGAGGCGTAGGCGGCGGTCGCCCGGACGCTCAGGTCCGGCGCGGGATAGTCGTCGTCGTCGTCGTGCGTCATGCGCCCTCTCCTTCGGTGGACTTCTTCTTGCGCGTCTTCGGCTGGACCGCCTTGGCGCCCCGCAGGATCTCGAGCGCCGCGGCCATCGCGATCGAGTTCCGGGGCAGCCCCCGGAGATGGCCCTGTCGGATCTTGTGCCAGAGGGCGCTCAGCGCAGCGCCGTCGGCAGCGGTCATCGATCTCGCGCCCACGGACTTCTTCTCGATCGTCGAGACCGCCTGCCCGAGGTACTCGGCGGCCTCGGCGTGCGTCAGCCCGCATGCGGCGATCGCATGGGCGAACTTGGTCCTGGCGCCGTACGGCACCCCCGTCGCCGGGTCGATCGGCGGCAGATCGGATGCGTTCTCCTCCGCCATCAGAAGCGCCCCCGCAACTCGACCAGGGCGCCGTCCATCTCGTCGACGAGGTCGCTGGCGATGACGATGCCCAGGGTCTCGAGGGCGCCGCGGTCCAGCGCGAGCAGCAGCTCCGCTTCCTCACTCTCCTCTGGGGTGACCGCGGCTTCCAGGCGCTCGAGCGATTGCTGGCGCGACCGCATGAGGACGCGCACAGGATCCATCCCGTTGACCGCCAACACGACGCCGGCGCCATCCTTGGGCTCGACGACCCGGGTGCCGCAGCGCGAGGACGGCCGGTCGGGCTCGACAACGGCGTCGCGTTCCCGGCGCGCCTCGACCCGTCGAACAGCGTCTCCGCGGCCCAGAGGTTCAGGAGGAGCATGCGCATCGCCACGGGCCCGACGTGCGGGACGTCCTCCAGGTGCTCGCCCTCGTGGGCGTTGTCGACCTCGAGGTCGCGCTGGGAGGCGAAATAGACGTCGGCGTAGTTGCGGACGCCGGCCCATGCCAGGTTCCGCACGGCGCGGGGGTTCAGGGGCTCGGAGTAGACAGCGTCGGCCTCGCCGGTTTCGGACACGATTTCGGACGATGCGGCCGTGATCGGGATGCCGGCGAGGAAGGTGGCCTTGGGGGACGAGTACGGATCCTTGTGAACGCGCATGGTGGCTGTCTCCGGTGCGAGGGAGGAGCCGCATGCTCGTTCGTCGCCTCATCAATGCGTGCAGATTTCCCGCACATTAAAAGGGGGTTTTCGTGACCGCTGCGAGAATGTTTGCGAACCGTTATGCGGCGGGTCCCCATCTCACGCCGGATGACGACGTAACGGGAGTGCGGCGCCTTTCAGATCTCACGGCGTGAGATCGAGTTTGGTCGCGGAAGCCCGGTCGCGTGCGGGTTTGACGAGACCGCGGGGCTTCGTGGTGCGCCAGTACTGCAGTCGCGTACCGATCGCCCGCTTGGCCGTCCGCTCGTCGATGCCAGCGTGCACCAACCCGCTGACTGCGAGCCCGACGACGGCCGGCATGACGGTCGCGGTCAGGCTCAACGGCGCGGTCTCGAGAAAGGCGCCGAGGGCCTCGACGAGGGTCCGGTCGATCACCCGCATTTCCGGCACGCCGGCCGTCCGCTCGCGATGGGCGGCGCTGTATGCAGCCTGCCGCCGACGATCCTTCGCGGTCCGGCGACGCGGGGGCTCGACGGCCGTTGACGTTTCCTTAGTCATTTCGTGCTCCGATATCAGTGCGCCGGCCTATGCCGGTATGGACGACGAGCGAGGGATGCCGACATGACCTGGAACGCCACTCGCTTCGCGAACGGTATGGAAGCCGGCCTCCTCGGCGCCCTCAACACGGCGACCGCGGACCTTTACACCCCCCGCCCCGACATGAGCGGCCCCGCCGCCGTCGATGCCCTGATCCGCCACCTGCGCCTTGAGCGCCGCCGCAGCGCCGCCCTTCGTCGCGAGCTGGCTGACGTCTACTCCCGCCTCGAGGCCGCCGAGGAGCGGCTCAGGAATCGTCCTCGGTCAGGTCGTCGCTGACGCCGGAATCGCGGGGCGCAGGGCTGGAGTGCCCGGCGTCGCGCTCGTCGCCGAGACAGGCGTTGCGGGACACCAGCTCTTCAGCCCTGTCGAGGATGGCGTCGACGTTTGGATCGTCGTCCCCATCCTCGGCGGCGCGTATCTGAAGGATGCGCACCCACTCGCTATAAGAGAGTGGACGCTTCGCCTCGCGGACTCGCTCGGCGACCTCCTCGTCCCGCGGCAAGAGCGGCAAGGGGAGTCGCTTCGTTCCAGCCAGATGCAGGTCCAGGTCCATGTCCGTCGCCCTCACCAGGTGCGCGAGATGTAGCTGATCGAGCGGGCCCATCCACTTGAGTAGCTCGGCGTCCCCAGACTTCTGGGGATCGAGATAGGCCGTCGGCACCCTCTTCCCGTCGCGCAGCGCGGCCGCCGCCCGACGGATCCGCTCCGGCTCGCTCAGCACCATCTCGCGCCGCGCCGCCGGCGTCGCCGCCGGAAGCTCGACGTCCGGCACCGTCTCGTCGATCACGGCTGCCGCGGCACCGGCGAGCGCAGGCGCGCCCTGGCCGAAGACCACCCGCCGCACCGTCGTCCACATGCCATCGACGAGCTGCACCGTCAGCGTGACCGTCTGAGCCAAAATCCTTGCCACAGACGCCAAAATCCTTGCGATCAATCCGCGCATATCCTTGCTCCGCACAGCAATCCTTCGCCGATCCTGGCGACCTGGAGGATCATATGTGCGCTCCAAGAAAGATTTCATACGGTCTGACCTCGAAAAAAACCGTGCGACTTTCGCATGAATTTGGGTAATGCCCGGCCGAGTGAATAATGTTCAGTATTCAATCGGATGATGCCGTTCGTTTTCTTGATCGTTCTTCGTCTGTACCAGTTGAAGCACGCCGGCCGAATCGGCATATGTGTCTCAATGACACGGATCCGTGTCGGAGCGTCAGCGTAGAGCGAGGCCCGGATGGAGAGCCCGAGCGTGCCCAGCAGCAAGCCGAAGCCGTGGTCGCCCGCCGAGGACGAGCGCCTGCGGGCCCTCGTCCTCGGCGGAGCGACGTTCGTCGAGGCCGGCATCGAGATCGGCCGCCACCCCGGCTCGACGGCCAAGCGCGCCAAGGCCCTCGGCCTGCGCACCGACGCGGCCATCGCCTGGGCGACCCGGGAGCGGATCGTCGAGCTGCTCGCGGAGGGCTGGAGGCCGTCCAGGATCGCCGCGCAGGTCGGCGCGAGCGTCGAGACCGTCCAGCGCGTCGGAGGCCTGTCGTGAGCCTCGTCGACCGCCTCTATCGGATCCTCTACGACGCCCACGAGCGCTACCTGCGCACGTCCGACATCGTCGACGCGCTCTACGGAGACCAGGCCGACGGAGGGCCCCTGTCGGCCGACAACATCGTCCGCTGCACGATCTTCAAGTTGCGGGACCGCGGCGTCGCGGGGGAGACGGACCGGGCCCAGGGCTACCGGATCGTCGACAGGACCTCGAACTGCCTGCCCCGCCACTGGACCGTCAACTCCCGCGTCCACACCCTCGCCCGCCGCGAGGCCATCGCAGAGCTGCGAGGTGCGGCATGAGGCGGCGGCGGACCGAGGCCGACGTCGAGCGCGTCGGCGAGCTGCACGGCTCCGGCCTCGACGACGCGGGGATCGGCGCCGCGATGGGGCGGACGGCGAGCGCGATCAGGATTGTGCGCATGACGCACGGCTACGTGAGGGCGGAACCACCGGTCTGGACGACGGCCAGGACCGACGAGCTTCGACGCCTCCACGGCCTCGGCCGGACCGACGCCGAGATCGCCGAGGCGCTGGAGACCACGGTGTGGGCCGTCGTGATGCGCCGCAGGCGGCTCGGTCTGCCGCAGGGAGGACGAGCATGATCACGACGTTTCCGTTCAGCGACAACGTGGCGTACGCCCGCCGCATCCGCGGCTTCAGCGTCGCTCAGCTCGCAGCCGCCGTCGGCGTCTCGCCTTCCGCGATCTCGCACTACGAAGCCGGCGACCGCACCCCCGGAGCCGACACGCTGATCCGCCTCGCGGACGTGCTGTCCGTCAGCACGGATTATCTGCTCGGGCGCAGCGCCGACATCGAAGCCGGCGGCGCCGAGGCGGCGGCGACGCTCGGCAAGCTGGGGCAGCTGTCGAGCGAGGAGCAGGAGACCGTCCGTGCGCTTCTCGACACGCTCGTCGAGCGCCGCACGACCTAGTCCACCCACCACGATGCCCGAGGCGCCGGCATGAGGCCGGTCGGGTCACACGGAGAGGCAGACCGATGCAGACGAAGGACTACCAGCGCGGCGGCATGACGCTGTACCGGCAGCAGGCGGCGGACGACCGCTACGGCGTGCTGCCGGACGGGACGGAGCGCTTCACCGTCAAGAGCGGCGACCACTGGCAGTCGGGCGGCGACAGCTCCGACGACCGCAAGCACTCGGAGCGCACCGAGGCCCGCTCCCGCACCGAGGATCCGGTGAACGACGAGGAGGTGGCGTTCGTCTACCAGACCCGCCTGACGATCCCCGCCGGCTATCCGAGCTTCAAGCCCAAGCAGACGGCCATGCAGTGGTTCGACGAGAAGCACGGCTACCCCGTTGCGTTCGTCCGCTACGAGGGAAGCAGGCTGTCCTTCGTCACGAACTACGGCAGCGCCAAGTCCGACGGCTTCGGGACGGACGCGACGATCCCCGTGACCAAGGGCCGCCCCGTCATCATCACCGCGGCCTTTGCCTGGCTCGCGGGGGAAGGCCGCGGCGCCTTCATCGTCTTGGCGGACGGCGTGCCGATCGCGGCCGCCGAGGACTACGACCTGGTCGAGGTCGGCGCCGACTGGATCTACGGCAAGTACGGCATCTACCGCTCCGGGATGGACCGTTACACGGGCCCCAAGCCGGCCCCGGACCAGACGTTCTTCCACGCCGACACCAGGCGGGAGACGATCCCGATGGCGGTGTTCCGCGCCGATCTGGCGAAGGCTCTCGCCGCCCTGGGCACGTCCTCGCCGGCGCCGGCCGCGTCCGCACCCTCGCCCGCACCCACCACCACCCGCGAGAGCCTCGGACGGACGCTCCTGCGATGGACGTACGGCGAGCCCGAGCGCCTGAAGCGGGACCCCTCCGACTCCGGCTGGGTGCTCTGGATGGAGCGCGGCGGCGACACCTACTTCCACGACGAGGTCTTCGAGCGGGTCCGCGAGAGCGCGATCGACGGCGTCGTCCAGGCCATGCTCGACGCGACCGCTTCCGCCGGCGGAGTGCAGCCGACGCCGGCCGCCGAGGCTGCCACCTCCGAGGACGAGGAGCTGCCGTTTTGACCGCCCGTCTCAAGCCGGCGGGCACGATCCTCGCCATGAAACCCGACGGCGCCTACGAGAGACTGGGCTCCTTCTCCAACCTCAAGGTTAAAGTCGAGGAAACGATCGACGGCGGCGAGGAGCCCGTCGAGTTCGAGGTGCGGAAGGAGGACAGGTACGTCGGCGTCAGGTTCGTCGGCCTCGCGCCCGAGCTGCGGACGATGCGCGAACTGATCGGCGACGACGCCGGCGCGTCCGAGTGGCGGGAGCCGCATCCGCCGCGGATGGAGATCGCTCTCCATCGGGAGCGAAGCCACCTCCTTCCTTTCTGGCGCAAGGAGCAGGATCCCGGCACGGAGAACCGCAAGCAGCGGCGTGCTCGCGAGGCCCGCGAGAGGAGGTCGGCATGAAGTTCGACCCCCTCATCGAGCGCGAGCTGCGGGGCTGCCCGCTGCCGTGGAGCCTCGAGGCCCGCAAGCGGCACCTCCTCCTGCGCATCGGCGGCCGCGCCGTGACCATCCTCTCCACCAGCCGGCATGCCGAGCGTGGGCATGCGGCGAAGAACGTCCGGGCGGTGATCCGCCGGACCATCCGGGAGCACCAAGCATGATGGACATCTTGGATCACGACCCCCTGCCCGAGCCTCGTACGCCGGCCGAGTTTCGCGAGCGGGCGCAGCTCCTCGCCGACCAGGCCAACGCGCTGCCCCGTCACGGCTTCACGATTCTCGCGTTCGGGCTGCGGGAGCAGGCGTTCGACATGCTCGAGGAGGCCTACCGGCTGGAGCGGCTCGCCGACGACGTGCTGCGACCCGAGACGCGGCGCCCGCCGATGCCGAACCGCAGGGCGCGGCGGGCGGCGGCGAAGACGGCGGCATGAGCGACGACGGCTTCACGCAGCTCGAGGGACCAGCCCTCGTCGAGGCGATGCGCATCGCCTTCATCGCGGCGAAGACGCCGTGGCTGCTCCCGCCCGAGCACCGGCCGCCGATGGAGCCGCTTCCGCTGTTCGAAGGGGTAGCGCGCAGAATCGACGTTTTTCGGCCTTCGAAGCGGTCCAAGCGCCTGCGCCACAAAGGTTTTTGGGGTGCGCGCGAAAATCGAGGAGGAGACAGGTCATGACCCCGACCGAAACCGAGTTCCGCCGCCTGGCCGGCATCTATCTCGACCGCTGGCCCGGCACCAACCCGGCCGTCGTCCGCGGGACGCTGCCGATCGGCGGCCCCGTGGTCGGCAAGCGCCCTCCGCGCATCGGCTCCCGGGATCCACGCAACACCTTCAACCTGTCCCTCGACCGCGTCCAGGCCGCTTGGGACCTCGTCGGCCAGCAGGCGTTCGACGACGCCGTCCTCGTCGACGCCGAGGTGGCCCAGCGCCGGCCGCTCGGCAGCGACGTCTGGAAGCTCACGGGCCTGCGCCAGCCCCGCTCCCTGGCCGTCGTCGTCGAGCGGTTCGGGACGAAGGCCAGGGACGGCAGCCTCGTCGTCGGGAATACCGCGAAGGGCGTCGAGCGGATGCGGGATCGCTACGACGCGCTCGTGTCGGTCGACTGGTCGGCGGCCCGCATGGAGTTCTGGACGAGAGAGGGTGTCGCGTATCGGCGCTCTTCCGCGACGAACTCGGGGATGACGGTCACGAACGTCGCTCTCGGCGGCTGGGACTTCTCCCTCGACGACGATGACGCGCCATCCGTCGCCGTTCGCCTTCGGGGGCATGGCATCATCCTCCCCGGCCGCTGCCGCATGGCGGAAGAGGTGGCCGCGATGAGGGCGGGCGACGGCGTCTGGATTGTCTACCGCCCAAACTGGCCGAATGGATCGCTCTACTGGGTCCATGGCGCTCTGAAGCAGCGGGAGCAGGAGCGCCTCGCGTCCGAGGAGGCCGAGCGGCTGCGGCTGGAGGAGGCGGAGCGCTATCGGCCGACGGCCGAAGAGGCCGCCGACGACGAGGTGCTGGAGGGCGTTCTGTGAGCGTCCTCGAGCAGCGCATTGTCGAGCGCTTCCGCGAGCTGGGCGACGTGCACCTGCGCCGCTACAGCCGGTGGGGGTCGTCGGAGATCGCGATCGGCGACGAGGTCGGGCACAGCTGCACCCGGGTCACGGAAGGCGACCAGTCGCGGATCCGGTCCCTCTTCACGCTGACCGTCGACGGGGCCATGCGCGTCCAGGCCTTTGGCCGCGAGACGTTCCTCGGATCCGTCCTCGTCGACGCCGAGGTCTATGCCGACCGCAAGCAGGACGGCGGACCGATCCGTCTGCTGCACGGCTTTCTGGACGGGGCCGCGAGCCTGATCACGACCACGCATCTTGTCGTGTCGACGTCGGACGGCCTGACGATCCACAGGGAGCTTGGCTGCCGGCCGCATCCGGCAGTGGTTCGCAAGGCCGTGCAGTTGCTCCGGAAGGAGCGCCGGCTGTACGAGGCGGAGATGGCGCCGTTCTCCAGGGAAGGCGTCCTGCGGGACCGTGGACACTGGATCATCGACACCGGCATCTCCGGGTCGGGTCACACGATCCGCCGGGTCGGAAGTGTCGCCTGTGCCAATCGAGACGCCTCCGGAGGCGAACGGCTCCGGAGGCGACACGCGATGCGCTGCACCTGGATCTCGCCCGAGGGCTGGTACCGAAGCGTGTCCGTGTTCAAGGCTCGGGACGGCGCGATGGTGGCCGGTCGCGAGGAAGCGCTCTGGGAATACGAGCGAGAACTCGACGCTCGGGAAGCCGCCGAGGCGACGAGGTCGCCAACGCAGGCGGAGCGTGATGACGATCTGGCACTGGAGGGCGTGCTGTGACCGAGACCATCACCACCGCCGCCATCCTCTCGAACGGCCGGGTCTGGACGCTGCCCCGCCCTGCCCGCCACCACAACGTCCTGGCGGAGATGCGCCGGCAGGGTCACGCTCTGACCGCGTTCGACGAACAGGGATTCCTGACGAGCGACGGGCGCTTCCTCGGACGGATCGAGGCAGCCGGCCTTGCCGTCGCTTCGGGGCAGGTCGATCAGGAGGGTCTCGCCGCCTTCCCGAACCTGTTCTCGGAGGATCTCTGGTAGGCACGTTTACCGGCTGGCGAGGACGATCCGGAGATCCGCTTGCGACATGCGGGCCGAGGCCGTAGCGTGGATCTGCGCGCCTCTGGCGAGCCGAATGGATGGAGCCGGCAGATCAGCCCCAAAGACGGGCACAGGCCGCTTTTGATCCGCCCGCGAGGGCGAGGGAATGAACGGAAAGGGCTCGCGGGATTGATCACCCCGCGGGCCCTTTCCGCGTTCAGGGCCGGGCCAGGGCGCCATGTTGGATAAACCCGACATATGGGCGCCATATGACGCATATTTCCAACATCGGCCCCTTCGATCCTCCCTCCCGCCTCCCTCCCGGAGGGAGCGAAACGGACGGGAACGAACGGGGAAGACCGGCGTGGGGGAAATCGCCGGAAGCCCTGCGCCGCAAGGGCCTCGAGCAAAGTCGTTCTCGTTTACACCGAGGATGTCGGCGGTTCGAGCCCGTCATCGCCCACCAAGGGACGCCTCGGGAATTTCGGCGAAGGACACGCTGAAGCGCGCCTTTCTCTTCCGCTTCGACGGTCCCCGCGAGAGCCGGTTCCGGTCAGCCCTGCCGCAGCTGCATCGCGACGTGATCGCACCGGGAAACGGTCGAGCGTGCCGGCGAGCATGCTTCGCCGGCATCGCGCCTCATTCCGCGGCCACGCCGAAGATCGACGAAGGATGGCTCTTCAAGCGACCCGCCTCGCCTTCGGCCGCGCGCAAGGCGGGGCGAAGGCGGTTGGCGAGAACGTGCACGAAAGGTTCGAGCACCATCCCGTCGTGGTCGCCCGGCACCTCGCGAACGAGGAAGCGCGACAGGAAGGGACCCCAGCCATTGTCCTCGCTGGCGGGGGTTCGGCCATATTGGAGTCGGCGGCCGCCGCGCAGGCGGTAGAGGACGTGAAGCTTGGGGCGAAGCAGCAGGACGCGTCCGTCATAGGGTTCGACGGTGTAGCGCGGCAGCGCCGCGCGGAACGCCGCCTCGATGCGCGCGCTGCGCAGCTGCTCGGCGCCGGCGGCTCCCGTTTCGGCCAGGTGCTTGTCGCGCAGGGCACTCGCCCAGGTCGCTCGGCTCTCGCGCCAGCGCCGGACGGCTTGTCGGCCGTCGCGCCGCACGTCCTGCACCTTCATGTAAACGCGGTCGACGAGGTCCAGCCGCGTCGTGGCCGGGAAGGGCGTGTCGAGCATGACGAGAAGGGCGACCTCCTCGTTTTCGGCCCGTAGCTGCCGCGCCATCTCCAGGGCCGTCAGGCCGCCGCCGGAAAAGCCGCCGAGGAGGTATGGGCCGTGCGGCTGCACCGCCCTCACCTCCGCGAGGTTGCTGCGAGCCATGTCCTCGAAGGTCTCGTGCGGCTCGTCGCCGTCCAGGAGCCCGCGCGCCTGGAGCCCGTAGACCGGCCGATCCGCTCCCAGATGGATCGCCAGCTGTCGCAGGTTGAGGACGTTGCCGAACATGCCGGCGCACAGGAAGAAGGGCGTGCCGCCGGCCGCCGGGCCGGCCTGCATGGCGACGAGATGGGTCGGCCTATCCGTTGTTGGCCGGATCGGGGCTGCATCCTCCGCGGTCGTGACGCCGTCGACCGGGCCGATCAGCGTCGCGCAGCCGGCGATCGTCGGGGCCTCGTAGAGGACGGAGATCGGCAGATCGATGCCGAAGGTCTTGCGGATCATCCGGAACAGGCGGACGGCGACGAGGGAATGGCCGCCGAGATCGAAGAAATCGTCGTCGACGCCGATCCCCTCGATGCCGAGCAACTCGCTCCAGAAGCCGGAAAGGATGCGCTCGACTTCCGTGCGCGGCTCGACGAACGCCGTTTCCAGTTCCGGGCGATCGAATTGCACGACGCTGTCCCTGGCCGTCATGGGCGCCGACCACGCGGCTTCGGCCACGAGCCGCCCGATGTCGAGCGAGCTCACGACCGGCTGCGGCTCGTTCGTGGCTAGCGCACGGCACAGGAGCTCGAAACCTTCGCTCGGCCGGATGCCCTGGCGGACCTGCGCTTCCAGGCGAAGCGCCTCGCGCGTCTGCGGCGAAGCCGCGCGCGCCGAGGGTGTTGCGGCGCGCGACGGCGCAGAGCCCTCCGCGAAGGCGCGGTCGCTCTCCAGGCGGCGCATGGTGAAGCGCTCGATCTCGACGAGAACCGCCCCGGCCTCGTCCGTTATCGTGACGTCGAAGCTGGCATAATCCTCGCCGAGCCCGTCGGAGACGAGTCGCGCCCAGCTGACGACGCGAGCAGGCAGCGGGCCGCGGAAGCGGATCCGGCCATAGGACATCGGCGCCCATAACACGCTCCCGGTACCGTAGCCGGGCGCGAGTGCCAAGGCGAAGCCGGTGGCGATGTCGAGAACCGCGGGATGAAGGATCGCCCCGTCGCCGTGGAAGGCTTCGGATAGCCGCAGATCGGCGACGGCCTCTCGGCCGGTGGCGGCGATCGAGGTCAGAACGCGCCAGCGCGGTCCGAAGCGGACGTGATCCTCTTGAACGGATCGCAGTGCCTCGCCGCCTTGGGCGCGACGCGGCTGCCCCAACTGAGCCCGGATCGCCGCGAGGTCGAGCGCAGCGGGAGCCGTGGCCTCGGCTCGCGAAAGCCGCGCCTCGGCCACGACGTCGAACGCATCCGCGCCCTCGCCCTCGTTCGCGGCCACCGTGATCTCGTAGCCGCCTTCGATGCGCGCGGCGATCCGCGCCCGGAGCCGCCGGACCACGCCGTCGGGAACGAGCAGCGGACGAAGGAACAGCAGGTCCTCGATCGCCATGGACGCCGAGAAGCCGTATTCCGACAGAAGCTGCGCGATGATCTCGACGTAGCCCGTGCCCGGCATCACCGGCTCGCCCGACACCATGCGGTGCTCGTCGAGGAGCCAGCGGTCCGCGGCCGACAGTTCGGCCTCCAGCCAGGAGACGCCCTCGCCGTCCTCCACCCAGCGCTCGAAGAACGGTCCCTTGGCGGGCCGCGCGTCCGCGCTCCCTCTCGCGTCGATCCCGACGGTTCGAGCCGCGAGACCGATCTCGTTCCAGACGCCCCAATGGATCGCCACCGTTCGACGGCGCGGATCGCTCGCGCTCGCGGCTTCGGCATAGGCGTTGAGGAAGGCGTTGGCCGCGACGTAGTCGGCTTGGCCGGCGGGTGCCGTGTCCGTGCTCGTCGAGGAGAACAGGACGAAGAGGTCGAGCGGCTCGTCCTTCAACAAGCGGTCGAGAACCCGCGTGCCTTCGACCTTGGGGGCGAGCACCCTGTCCATGGCGGCGTCGCTCTTGGTCGCGAGGAGGCCGTCGTCGACCGAACCCGCGGCATGGAAGACGCCGTGGATCGGCCCGAACGCCGCCCGCGCCGCGTCGAGGACGCGCGCCATGTCGTCCGCGTCCGCGACGTCGCCGCGCTCGATGCGCACTTCGTGGCCCGCAGCCTCCAGGGCGAGAATCCGCTCCATCGTCCGGCGCAGGCGGTCGCCGCCCCGACGCGCCAGGATCTCGGCGTCCCAATCATCGCGCGGCGGCAGAGCGGTTCGTCCGACGAGCACGAGCCGCGCTTCGAAGCGCTCGCAGAGCGCCTCGCCGATGCAGAGGCCGAGGTCACCGCAGCCTCCCGTGATGAGATAGGTGCCGTTCCGCCGCAGCGGCTGGCGCTCGTCGGCGGCCGGCATCAGCGGCAAGGATTCGAGGCCGCGGGTCCAGCGCTTCTCGCCGCGATAAGCGACGACCTCGTTTCCGGGCTCCGCGAACAGTTCCTCGACGATGCGCCCGCGCAGCTCCGTGTCGGCATCACCGGGCATTCCGAAACGATCGCGCCGCCGCGCGAAGCTCGGCTGCACGTCGAGAAACCGTACGGTGACGCCCGGCATCTCCTTCGGCATGACGAGCGCCGGGCCGAGCCCGAGCGCCTTGTCCGGATGGGCCAGAGGCTCGTCGCCTACGCGCTGCATGCCGTTCGCGACGACCGTCAGGGCGAAGCTCGCCCCGCCCCCTGCTGCGTCGCCGAGCGCCTGTGCGAGATGCACGAGGCTGCGGAACCCCTCCTCCTTGATTCGGTCTGCCGGGACCTCTCCTCGCGTGACCTGCCAAAGGTGCAGGATGCGGCTCGGCAAAGGCCCGCGCGACCCCAGCGCGGAGACGAGGGCGTCGTAGCCGGCTCGGCCCTCCTCGGGCGCGAGTGCGAAAGCGTCGGCGTCATGACGCGCGAACACGTCGCCGAGCGTGACGGTCGCCACCGCGTGGCCGTCCCGCCGCAGCATGTCGACGATCGGCGCGCCGAAGCCGTAGCGGTCGAGGAAGACGAGGAACGACGTGGGATCGGCGGCAGCTCCGGGGGCGGACATCGCGAGCGCCGGAGCCGAGCGGCGCCAGCTCGGCCGGTGGCCCCAGGCCGCCATGTCGGGCAAGCGGCTGAGCGCCGCGTCCGCTTCGTCGGCGCGGGTGGGCGCCGCTCGCTCGATGAAGTAGCGCTGCTTCTGGAAGGGATAGGTCGGCAGGGACACGCGCCGCGCCGCTCGCCCGTCGAAGAGGCGCCGGATCGGCAGGTCGAGGCCGGCCGCATAGGCGCGGCCAAAGCCGGCCAGGAGGTGCAGCGCGTCGTTCGTCGGATCGTCGGCGTGCGGCAGGCTGTTGATCACCTGGTCGGCACTGATGCTCGGCTGGAGCTTCGCGAGCGAGGACAGCGCGCGGCCCGGCCCGACCTCGACGAAAATGCGCCCGGCCCGTTCGGCGAGAAGCGCGAGTCCCCGCCCGAACTCCACCGTCGAGCGCAGGTGCCGGACCCAGTACCGCGGATCGGTGGCGTCCGCGGCCGAGAGCCAGCCACCGGACACGTTCGACAGGATCGGGATCGTCGGTGCCGAAAGACGGATCGAGCGCAGGAACGCTTCGAAGCGCGGCAGGATCGCGTCGAGCATGCGGGAATGGGCGGCGATGTCGATGGCGACGCGCCGCGTCTCGACGCCCGAGGCTTCGAGCACCGCCGCAAAGGCCTCGAGATCCTCGTTGCGGCCCGACACGACGCAAAGGTCGGGGGCGTTCTGCGAAGCAACGTCGAGCGTTGGCGGCAGAATGTCCGCCAGCGCGTCGCGTCCGAGCGAGACGCTCAGCATGCCGCCGGGCTCGACCGTCTCGAACAGCTCGCCGCGCAGCCGGACGAGGCGAACCGCATCGCGCAAGGACAGGACGCCGGCGATGCAGGCCGCGGCGTTCTCGCCCATGGAATGCCCGAGCAGCGCCGCCGGGCGCAGGCCGCGCGTCATCCACCAGCGGGCGACGGCGACCTCGACCAGGAGGATCGCCGGCAGCTGCAGCGACGGGCGCAGGAACGCCTGCTCAGCATGGGGCCGGGCCGCGCCGTCCGCGAACCAGGCTGCCCGGATCTCGGCCGCGGCTTCCGGCTCGAGCGCCGAAAGCCCCTCGTCGATCGTCGCCCGAACGGCGGGATCGCCGGCCATCAGCGAGCGCGCCATGCCGACGTGCTGGGCGCCGCCGCCGGGAAACAGGAAGACCGGCTCGCCCGCGTCCGCGATGGCGGCCTGCGTGAAGGCGAGGCCCTTGCGACGCCCGGTGAGGCTTTCGATGGCATCTGAGCGATTGCCGGCAGCGACGACCCGGCGGTGCTCGAAGAGCCGGCGCCCGGCGACCAGCGTATAGGCGGCATCGGTCAGCGACGGGTCGGGCCGGCTTTCCAAGGCGTTTGCGAGGCGTGTCGAGGCGAGATCGAGGCCGGCACGGCTTTTGGCGGAGAGGAGCAGCAGCTCGGGACCCTCGGCGCGGCCCGGCATCGGCACCTGGACGTTCGGCGCCTGCTCGATCACGGCATGGGCGTTGGTGCCGCCGACGCCCAGGGAGTTCACAGCCGCGCGGCGGGGTGCGCTCGGCACATCCCATTGGGCCAGGCGATCGGCGACGCGGAAGGGACTGGTTTCGAACGGAATGGCAGGGTTCGGCTTCTCGAAGCCGAGCGTCGGCGGGATCTGCCCGGTCTTGACGCACAGCGCCGCCTTGATCAGGCTGACGACGCCCGCCGCCGTATCGAGGTGGCCGATGTTGCTCTTGACCGACCCGATCCGGCAGAAGCCGGTGCGCGAGGTCGACTGCCGGAAGGCTTCCGTCAGCGCCTCCACCTCGATCGGGTCGCCGAGATAGGTGCCGGTGCCGTGGCACTCGACGTAGCCGATCGTATCCGCGGAGATGCCGGCGAGCCCCTGCGCCTCGATGATCGCCTCGGCCTGACCGCTGGCGCTGGGCGCGAGGTAGCCGGCCTTGGTCGCGCCGTCGTTGTTCACCGCCGTGGCCTTGATCACGGCGTGGATCGGATCGCCGTCCGCGAGCGCGTCGCTGAGGCGGCGCAGGACGACGACGCCCGCGCCGCTGCCGAATACGGTGCCCGCGGCGCGGTGATCGAAGGGCCGGCACCGGCCGTCCGGCGACAGGATCTCTCCTTCCTGCTGGATGTAGCCGAGGCGATGCGGCAGCTCGATCGTCACGCCGCCGGCGAGCGCCGTTTCGCATTCCCCCGCCAGAAGGCTTTGGCAAGCCGAGTGCACGGCGACGAGCGAGGTTGAGCAGGCGGTCTGGACGTTGACGCTCGGGCCGCGCAGGTCGAACAGAAAGGACGCGCGGGTCGCCAGGAAATCCTTGTCGTTGCCGGTGTGGCGCAGCAGGAACATGCCGACTTGGTCGACGAGCTGCCGATTGCTGCAGACGTTGAAGTAGAAGTAGCTGCCCATGCCACAGCCGGCGAAGACGCCGACGGGTCCGGCAGCGGTGTCGGGCATCCGCCCCGCATCCTCCATCGCCTCCCAGGCGCATTCGAGGAACTGGCGGTGCTGCGGGTCCATGATCGCCGCTTCCTTGGGGCTCATCCCGAAGAAGTCGGCATCGAACATCTCCATGTCCGGCAGCTCGGCGGCACGGCGGACGTAGCGCGGATGGCGCAGCCGCTCCTCGCTCTCTCCGGCGGCGAGCAGTTCCTCGTCGGTGAGATCGCGGATCGACTCGACGCCCTCCACGAGGTTCGACCAGAACGCGTCGACCGTCCGCGCGCCCGGCACGCGCAGGGCCATGCCGACGATCGCGATGTCGTTGGGGCCTGCCTCGAAACCGCCGCTGCCGCTCATGCCACCACCCCTTCGGACGAAACCGTCCCGCTGATGAGATCACATAGCGGCAGCAACGATGAAAATCACGATAAGACCCATATTAACCTTATAACTGGACCGATTGTGTCGCATGTCCTGCAGTAGACTGAAGGCCAGAATGATTGTCGTTAACCCAAGACATCGACGCGACTGGATCGGAAGCGCTGAAAGGGCATAATCGACGACGACGATCTCTTTAGAATTTTAATATCTGTTTTGCGACTGCTTGCGGCGGGAGATGCCGATCATGACCTTCTCGTGCGTACTCATCGGGGACGAAACGCTGCTCGTGCAGTGCGCCGAGATCCTGCGTTCCCGGGGCCACGAGATCGCGGCGATCGTCACGCAGAGCGACGCGATCCGCGCCTTCGCCCGCGAGGCCGGTCTGCCGGCGCACGGCTGGACGGACGATCTGCCCGCGCGCCTCGCCTCGATGCGCTTCGACTGGCTCTTCTCCGCCGCCAACCTGCGGATCGTTTCGCCGGACATCCTCGCGCAGCCTCGCTGCGGCGCCGTGAACTTCCACGACGGGCCTCTGCCTCGCTATGCCGGCCTCAACGCGCCCGCCTGGGCCCTGATGGCGGGCGAGAAGCGGCACGGCGTCGCCTGGCACGTCATGACCGCGGGCGTCGACGAGGGCGGTATCCTGGCCCGCCAGGACTTCGACGTTGCCGACCACGACACGGCGCTGATGCTCAACACGCGCTGCCTGGAGGCGGGCATCGCGACCTTCTCCGAACTCGTCGAGCGGATCGAGACGGACCGGGCGACACCCGTCCCCCAGGAGGCCGAACCTCGCAGCTATTTCGGCCGGGCCGCACGGCCGCCGCTCGCTGGAACCTTGCGCTTCGATCGGCCGGCCGCCGAGCTCGACCGGCTGGTGCGCGGCCTCGACTTCGGTCCCGGCTACCGCAACCCGCTCGTCACGCCCAAGGTCGCGCTGCCGGGCGGACCGGTCGCGGTGTCCGCGCTGGAGATCCTGCCGGACGCGGGCCTGCCCTTCGGCGCGATGCCCGGTATGGTGATCAACGCGGAGGGGCCGATCCTGACCGTCGCTGCGACGGACGCAGCCACGCGCCTCACCCTCGCCGCGGTTCCCAAGACGTCACCGTTGCCGGGATCCGTTCTGCCAAGCTTCGGAACGGCCGAGGCGGACGCGTTGGATGCCGCCGTCGCGCGGGCAGCGATCTCCGAACCTTCGGCTCGCCGGCGCCTCGCCGCCGCCCGTGACTTGGACGTCCTCGGCGTGAAACCCGGCAGTCCGGGCGATGCGGCGACGGTCCGGACGATCGACCTCGTTCGTCCGGCAAGCCTCTCGACCGACACGATGATCGGCGCCTTCGCGGCCCTCCTTCTCCGCAAGACGCGCGGCGAGAGCACCGCCATCTCCTGGTCCGACGTCGCGTCGCGCGCGCTCGCCGCGCGCTTCCCCGGCTATTTCACGTCCAGCCAGCCGCTCATCGTTTCGGCCGGCGAAACGACGCCGACGCACGAGTTCCTCGCCGCCGTCGCCGCCGAGCGGTCCGCCCTCCTCCGCGACGGCCCGGCATTGGCCGATCTGGACGTGCGGGAGCCGGGCCTCTCCGTTCCGCAGCTCACAGCAGCCGTCGTCGAAGATGCTTCGGACGGTTCGGACATCCCGGCCGGCGCCGCGTTCGCCCTTCTTCTCGACCCGGACGGTCGGGCCCGCCTCGCCTTCGATCCGGCGCGCTTGAGCGCCGCGGATGCCGAGGACATGGTGGTTCGCCTCGATCGTGTCGCCCGCGCACTCGCCGGAAACTGCCCGGATCAGCTCGTCGACCTGTCGCTGATGAGCGCCGAGGAAACGCACCGGCTGCTTCACGAAGCGAACGCGACTGAAAGGTCCCTCCCGTCGGAGCCGTGCCTGCACCGGCTCGTCGAAGCGCAGGTCGACCGCGTGCCGGATGCCGTCGCGCTGGCCGATGCCGCGCGCAGCCTGACCTATGCCGAGCTGGATGCCGCCGCGAACCGCGTCGCCCACGGCCTCCTCGCCCTCGGCGTCGGACCCGGCGTGAGCGTCGGACTGCATCTCACGCGCTCCGTCTCGCTCGTGATCGGCGCTCTCGCCATCCTCAAGGCGGGCGGCGCCTACGTGCCGCTGGACCCGATGTTTCCGGCCGATCGCGTCGCGATGATGGTGGAGGACTCGGGCGCGCCCGTGGTCGTCACGGAACGCGCGCTGGCCGGCGCCATCGTCGCGCCTTCGGTGCGCTTCGCCGCCATCGAGGATCTCCTTGCCGATTCGCGGCCGGACGCGCGCCCCGACGTCGCCGTGGGCGCGGACGATCTCGCCTACGTCATCTACACGTCGGGCTCCACCGGACGCCCCAAGGGCGTGATGATCGAGCACGGCAACGTCGCCAATTTCTTCGTCGGCATGGACGAGCGCGTGCCCGCCGTCATGGCCGATGGCACGCAGCCCGTCTGGCTGGCCGTCACCAGCCTGTCCTTCGACATCTCCGTCCTGGAGCTCTTCTGGACCCTGGCGCGCGGCTTCAAGGTCGTCATCCATTCGAGCGAGGTGCGCGAAGGCGCCGCCTCGCGGGGCGCGCCGGCGAAGAACGCGCTCGACTTCGGCCTCTTCTTCTGGGGCGACGACGATGGCATCGGTCCGGCGAAGTACCGGCTCCTCATCGAAGGCGCGAGATTCGCCGACGCTAACGGCTTCTCGGCCGTCTGGACGCCCGAGCGCCACTTCCACGCCTTCGGCGGCCCGTATCCGAACCCGGCCGTCACCGGCGCCGCCGTCGCGGCGGTGACGAAGAACCTCGCCGTGCGCGCCGGCAGCTGCGTTCTTCCGCTGCACCATCCCATCCGCGTCGCCGAGGAATGGGCGGTTCTCGACAACATCAGCAACGGCCGCGTCGGCGTCGCCTTCGCGTCGGGCTGGATGCCCGAGGACTTCGTGCTCCGTCCCGAGAACGCCCCGCCGCACAACAAGCCGGCTCTCTTCGACGGCATCGACACGGTGCGGCGGCTTTGGCGCGGTGAAAGCGTCGCCTTCCCCTTCGCGCAAGGGCGCTCGGCCTCCGTCGTCACGCAGCCGCGCCCCGTGCAGAAGGAGCTGCCGGTCTGGGTGACCACAGCCGGAAACCCCGAAACCTGGGTCGAAGCCGCGCGCCTCGGCGCCAACGTCCTCACGCACCTCCTCGGCCAGTCCTTGGCGGAAGTCGGCGAGAAGATCGCGCTCTACCGCCGAACCCTCGCCGCGAGCGGGCGCAACCCGGACGACTTCACCGTCACGCTCATGCTGCACACGCTGATCGGCGGGGATCGCGACGCGGTGCGGGCCGAAGCGCGCGAGCCGATGAAGGCCTACCTGAAGAGCGCAGCGGCCCTCATCAAGCAATATGCCTGGGCATTCCCGGCCTTCAAGAAGCCGGCGGGCCTCGGCAGCGCGGCGGAGATCGATCTCCAATCGCTCGATGCCGAGGAGATGGACGCGATCCTGGAGTTCGCCTTCCTGCGCTACTTCGAGGACAGCGGCCTTTTCGGCACGGTGGAGGACGCGAAGGCCCGCGCGCGCGCCGCGAAGGCGATCGGCGTCGACGAGATCGGCTGCCTCATCGACTTCGGCGTGCCGACCGAGCTGGCGCTGGAGCGTCTCGCGCCCCTCGCCGA
>CANJKV010000050.1 GCA_947474855.1 Aurantimonadaceae bacterium
GCGCCAGGGCCGCGTCATCGACCGCGACTCCGGCGCCTCGATGGAAGACAAGAAGCAGGAAGGCTACTTCTGACGATGAGCACGAGCGCCCTTCAAAAGCGGCTCGCCGACGGCGAGACCGTGCCCGGCGACGTCGTCGGCTCCGTCGATGATGCCCCCGTCAACGAGAAGGCCCTGGCCGCCGACGAGACCTTCGCCGGCCCCGCCCCGGACCTCGACGGCGAGGCCGCGCCGCTTCGCGTCGTCGACCCGCTGGCCGGCATCGAGCCCGTCGCGGCGCCGTCCGAGACGCTGCTGCGCTTCATCACCTGCGGCTCGGTGGACGACGGCAAGTCGACGCTGATCGGGCGCCTCCTGTTCGAGACGGACGCCGTCTTCGACGACCAGATGGAAGCGCTGGAGCGCGACTCGAAGAAGTTCGGCACCACCGGCGGCGACCTCGACTTCGCCCTCCTCGTCGACGGCCTGTCGGCCGAGCGCGAGCAGGGCATCACCATCGACGTCGCCTACCGCTACTTCTCGGCGCGCGGGCGCGCCTTCATCATCGCCGACACGCCGGGGCACGAGCAGTACACCCGCAACATGGCGACCGGCGCCTCCCAGGCCGAGCTGGCCGTCATTCTCGTCGACGCTCGCAAGGGCATCCTTCCCCAGACGCGGCGCCATTCCTTCATCACCTCCATGGTCGGCATCAAGTCGGTCGTGGTGGCGGTGAACAAGATGGACCTCGTCGGGTGGTCCGAGGCGACCTTCGAGGCGATCAAGCGCGAGTACCAGACGCTGCTTCCGGCGCTCGGCTTCACCGACATCGTCTTCGTGCCCCTGTCGGCCAAGCTCGGCGACAACCTCGCGGAGCGCTCGCCGAACACGCCCTGGTACGCCGGCCCGACGCTGCTCGACCACCTGGCGACGGTGCGCCCCGCGACCTTCGACGAGAGCGGCGGTCCCTTCCGCTTCCCCGTGCAATGGGTGAACCGGCCGAACCTCGACTTCCGCGGCTTCTCCGGCACGGTGGCGTCGGGCGTCGTTTCGGTCGGCGCGCGCGTCAAGGTGCTGGCGAGCGGCCAGGTCTCGACGGTGAAGGCGATCCTCGGGCCGGACGGCGACCAGTCGTCGGCCGAGGCCGGCGAGTCCGTGACGATCAGCCTGTCGGACGAGATCGACGCCTCGCGCGGCGACGTCATCGCGCTGGAGGCGGACAGCCTCGTGCCGCAGCGCCGGATCGACGCCGACATCCTGTGGATGGTCGAGCGTCCGCTGGTGGCCGGCGGGCGCTTCGTCGCGCGCATCGCCAGCGCCCAGACGCCCGCCACGGTGCGCGCGCTGAACGCTTCGGTCGACATCCACACCTACGAGGACCGGCCGGCCAACGCGCTTCTCGCCAACGGCATCGGCCGCGTCACGATCACGCTCGACCGCCCGACCGTCGTCGCTCCCTACGGCGAGGCGCGCGAGCTCGGCGCCTTCATCCTGGTCGATCCGCTGACCAACGAGACCGTCGCGCTCGGCCTCGTGCGCCGCCTCGTCGACGTGGACGCGCAAGGCGCCGAGCCGGTCGAGATCACGGCGCCCGGCGAGGCGCCCCCCGCGAGCCCCTTCGAGCGCCGGGCGCGGCAGCTTCGCTCGCTCTGGCTCGCGCGGCCCGCGATGGTCGCGGCGGGGCACTCGGCGCTCGTCGCCTCGCGCGCGGCCTCGTCGCTGGTTCTCGTCGCGCTCTTCGGCATCGTTCTCGGCCTGCCGATCCTTGCCGCTCTGCTTCTCGGGGCTCTCGACTTCGTGTTGCGACCCTTCCTCCACGCCGTCGTTGTCAAGGCATGGGAGCGCCGATCCGTGCGGATCGGCGGCGTTCCGGGTCAAAGCGACGTCCGGGACGGAGAAGGGATCTGAGGCCATGACCATCGACAAGCGGCGGGCCACGCCCGCTCATCCGCCCGGGCGACGACGCTTCGCGCCCGGATCCGTCCGCCTGGAAGCCGCGCTCTTCGCCGCGGCCCTGGTTTTCTGCGCCGTGTTTCTTTTCGGCGGCTTCGGCGAGGCCGGATCGTTTCACGTCGCTTCCGCGTTCCATTGAACGATCAACCCTGGCGGGAGCCGCCGGCGGTGCTTTGCGCTGAAAGGACGGCGGCCATGAGCAGGGAGAGCAGGTCGGGCGAAGGCATGCTGAACGAGATCGCGGCGCGCTTCGGGATCGGCCGCGACAGCGTCGAGAGCATGCTGCGGGCGGTGGTCGCCGGCGGCGGAAGCATGGCGCAGTTCAACATCGTCGAACTCGGCGGCCCCGGCCAGTGGATGCGCGGCGGGATGACCATGGTCGGCAACATGTTCGACAACGAACTTCGCGCCCGCGTCGACCGCCTCGCCACCGAGCTTGCCACCCTCTACTTCGACCCGCCCTTCACGCTCCAGCGCGAGCTGGCGGGCGCGTCCGGCCGCACCGGTACCGATACCGGCGCGCCCCAGGGCGGCAACCAATCGCCGTGGCAGGACGGACAAGGAACGGGCGGCATGCAGAGCCAAAGCCAGGGCAGCTTCGGCGGGAGGGGGTTCGGAGGCGGCGGCAACTGGTGGCCGGGCGATCTCGGACATCCCTCGACGGCAGGCGCCCAGAACGATTCGCGCTACGCCTACTTTCCGCAGTCGCGTCGGCTCGCGATCCAGCGCGGCGGCGGTGCCGTGGAGCTCTACGACACCACCGGCTACGACATTTCGGGGGTCAGCCAGCAGCAGGGCGGCTTCGGCTCGGCGACCTTCTCCAGCGCGCAGGGACCTGTGCCCCTCGACCGCCTGCCTCGCATCGGCGGCGCGGGCGACGACGAGCCGGCGGCCGGCTCGAGCTCGCATCCGCCCCCCGGCACGCGCTCGCAGGACACCGCCTCCGCCGCGTCCGTACCCGCTCATGAGGCACCCGCCCCGGCCAAGCCTCCCGGCGGGGGCCACGGCGAGATCCTCGACGCCCTGGAGCGCCTCGGCGCGCTGAAGGAGAAGGGCATCCTCAGCGAAGCCGAATTCGCCGAGAAGAAGCGGGATCTGCTATCCCGCCTCTGATGCGGGGCGGGGATGGCGGCGGAGCCGCCGAACCTCCTGTTCCCGATGGCACGAGGGCCCCGACAGGACGAGGGGTCCTTATTCCTCGATCATGCGACGGATGAGGTCGAGTTCCTCGGCGAGCTTCTCGTCCTTGGCCCGCTCGTTCTCGATCTTGCGCACCGCATGGAGCACCGTCGTGTGATCGCGCCCGCCGAAGCGGCGGCCGATCTCGGGGAGCGAGCGCGGCGTCATGGTCTTGGCGAGATACATGGCGATCTGGCGCGGTCGCACGATGGTGCGCGTGCGCCGGGCCGAGAGGATGTCGGTCCGCGCCACGTTGTAGTGGCGTGACACGAACTTCAGGATGTCCTCGATGCGCACCCGCTTCTCGCCGCCCTGGCGCGTGACCTGCGTCAGGAGGTCGTCGAGGTGCTCGGGCGAAAGCGGCTGGCCGACGGCGTGGCGGAAGGCGATCTGGTTGAAGATGCCTTCGAGATCGCGGCCCGAGCCCGCCACGCGGCGCGCGATGGTCTCGATGGCACCGCGGTCGAGATTGAAGCTCGGATCGTCGCGGCGCATGGCCTCGGTGCGCGTGCCGATGATGTCGCGGCGCATGTCGAAGTCGGGCGAGACGATCTCGAGCGACACGCCGCCGGCGAGCCGCGACTTAACGCGCGGGTCGAGGCTTTCCAGCTCGAAGGCCGGACGGTCGGCGGCGCAGATCACCTGTCGCGCCGAGTCGATCAGCGCGTTGAGGAGGTGGCAGAACTCCTGCTGGATCGACTTGCCCTGCAGGAACTGCATGTCGTCGATGACGAGGATGTCGATGCCGCGCAGCGTTTCCTTGAAGTCGAGCGCCTGGTTGTCGCGGATCGCGGTGGCGAAGCGCCACATGAAGCTTTCGGCCGTGAGGTAGACGACGCGCGGCCGGTCGGGGCGCGTTGCCGCGGCGTTGGCGATGGCCTGAAGGAGATGCGTCTTGCCCAGGCCCACGCTCGCATGGATGAAGAGCGGGTTGAAGCGCACCGACTGCGGGCCGTTCTCGGCGACGGCGCGCGCCGCGGCGAGCGCCACGCGGTTCGAGGGCCCCTCCACGAAAGTCTCGAAGACGTAGCGCGGGTCGAGCGGCGAGCTCCAGTCGGGGGTGCCGGCCGCGGCCCTGGCGGAAGCCGCCTCCTGGCCCTCCGTCCCGCTTCGGGCCGAGCGGGTCGTGCCGCCGGACGTTGCCGCGTTCGAGCGGACGGGCGCGAGCGCGGCGGAGGCGGGAACGGCTCCGGCGGTCTGCTGGGCGCCGGAGGACGCCTCGCCCTGGGCCTGGGGCGCGAGGCGCGGCGGGCTGGAGCGCACGGCGCTGCGCACGGCGACGTCGACGCGCAGCGTGCCCGGCACTTCCGCCCGGAAGGTCTCCGTGAGGAGGTCGCGATAGTGGGTCTGGATCCAGTTGCGCAGGAAGGCGGTCGGCACCGAGACCTGGACGACGCCCTTGCCCAGCGCGTCGAGCTTCATGCGCTGGAACCAGGAGGCATAGATGTCGTGACCGAGCTGCGCCTTCAGCCGCGCCGACACCCGCTCCAGGATGTCCGATTCGCCGCGGGCCGGGCCGTCTGTCACGCTTGCCGTCATGGATGGGCCTGTTCTTCTTGTCGTTGTGGAGTGTGAGGGGCGGTCCGGGCGCGGCGGCTGAGCCGGTCCGAAGGCGTCGAAGGTGCCGACGCTCATCGCTGCGCCCAGGGCAGGCCGGCGGCCTTCCAGCCCGCGAGCCGGCCGCGATGGGCCTGCTCGTCCGGGGGACCCTCGAAGCCGTCGAGGACGTTGTAGCTGTTGGCGAAGCCCGCCCGCGTCGCGGCCACCGCCCCGGCGATGGAGCGCACGCCCGAGCGGCACAGGAAGTACAGGCTGGACTGCGTCGAGCCGCCGGCCTGCGTCACCGCCTCGGCGAGACGCGCGGCGAAGTCCGGCGCGACGGCCATGGACGGGTAGCTCTGCCACTCGATGAGCACGGGGGCGCGGCCGATCGCCTGCAGGTCGGGAAGGCCGACATAGCTCCACTCGGCGTGGGTGCGCACGTCGACGAGGAAGCTGTCGGGTTCACCGGCGAGCGCCTGCCAGCAGGTCCTGACATCGACGTCGCCCTTGTAGCCTTCGGCCATGACGAGAAACTCTCCCTTGCCCTTTCGGCCCCGCGCGGATCGCTCCACGCCGCCTCCGGGCAGCAGCAAACCGGCGCCCCGAACCCGCGAAGGGGCCCGGACCGGGTACGAACATCCAATGGATCGAAACGAAGACTCAGTGAGCCGTTCCGGCCTCGAATCCCAGACTCACACGGTATGGAAAAGATTTGGATAACAAGGCTTGTCCCCATCCTTTGCAGGACCGTCATCTTGCCGCATTCGGGAAATTACGGGCGCGGCCGCCGGCCGGCAAGGCGGAGTCCGGCGCCGCGTTCACGGATCTGCCGCAAGCCCCGCGCAAGTTCCGGATCGAGGCGCGCGGACAAGTTCTCCAAGCATATGAATCGGATAGCGAATCCAAGGGAAGGCGCGTCTCGTGCGCGTTCGCCGACGACACGATGATTCTTTTTCGGCGGGCGCGACTTGACTCGCCGAGGTTCCCGGGGAGCCCGAACCACTACCTCCAGTTGATTCCGCGACCTGTCGCAAACCTCTGATTCGACGCGGATTTTTCTGCGCTCGGCGAGCCCCGTCCCGAGCGCTCGACCGATCTGCGATTCGACACATGACAGGAGCGTGACGCCCGGGCGCGCTTTCCGCCGTCCCGCCCCTTCGGCTAAGAAGCGACGGTTCTTCGACAAGGCCGACGCCCATGTCCTTTCTGCCCGATGCGGCCACGCTCGCCGCCTTCACCCTCGCCGCCCTCGTCCTCACGGTGACGCCGGGGCCGGACATGACGCTTTATCTCGGGCGGACCTTCGCCGCCGGCCGGCGCGCCGGGCTCGCCGCCTATGCCGGAGCGTCGACCGGCTCGCTCGTCCACACGGCGCTGGCCGCGCTCGGGCTGTCGGCGCTCCTCGCAGCATCGCCGACCGCCTTCCTGGTGCTGAAGGTCGCGGGCGCGGCCTATCTTCTGTGGCTGGCGATCCAGGCGATCCGCCACGGCTCGGCCCTTCCCGCCAGCGAGGCGACCGGCGTGCGGCGCGAGCGGCCCCCGCTCCTGCGCGAATGGGCCAAGGGCCTGTCGATCAACCTTCTGAACCCGAAGATCGTCCTGTTCTTCGTCGCCTTCCTGCCCTCCTTCGTGTCGGTGAACGACCCGCATGCCGGGGGCAAGCTCTTCTTCCTCGGGCTTTATTTCGTGGTCTTCGCGGCGCCCCTCAACGTCGCCTTCATCCTTCTCGCCGACCGGCTGTCGCTCGCGCTGCGTCGCCGCCCGGCGATCGTCCGGGCGATCGACTGGCTCTTCGCGGGCGTCTTCTCGGTCTTCGCGGCGAAGATCCTCCTCGCGCGCGCCTGACGACGCTCAGGCATAGGCGTAGGGGCCGCCGCGCTCGAGGGCGCGCCGGTAGGCGGGGCGCGCCTGGATGCGGGCGACGAAATCGCGAAGGCGGGGCCGCCCGGAATAGTCGAGACGCTTGGCCCCGGCCTCGACGGGAAAGCTCATCATGATGTCGGCGGCGGAGAGCTCCGGCCCGGCGAACCAGCCGGTGCCCGCCAGGGCCCCGTCCCAATAGTCGAGGAGAACCTCGATCTCGGGCGCCAGGAAGCGCGCGTCGGCCGTCGCCATGGCCTTGCCGATGATGGGGCGCACGAGGCGGGGAGCCTGGGCCGCGATGCGGTTGAAGACGAGCCGCATGACGAGCGGCGGCATGGCCGTTCCCTCGGCATGGTGGAGGAAGTGCCGGGCGGTCCAGAAGTCGGACGAGCCCGGCTGCGGCATCAGCCGGCCGTTCGCGTGGCGTTCGATGACGTAATCGACGATGGCGCCGGTCTCGGCGAGGCGCAGCGAACCGTCCTCGATCACCGGCGAGCGGCCGAGCGGATGGACCGCCTTCAGCTCGGGCGGCGCACGATAGTCCCGCGTCCGCTCGTAGCGCCTCACCTCGTAGGCGAGGCCGAGTTCTTCGAGAAGCCAGAGGACGCGCTGCGAGCGGGAGTCCTGGAGATGGTGGACCGTGATCATGAACCGGCGAACGGGCGGTCGCCGACTTGGTTCACCTCGTCCGCCGCGCGCGGTGCATGGTCGTCAGCCGACGAGGGCGATCAGCGCGCCGACGAGCGTCGCTCCGCCGACGGGCGCGAGCAGGAGCAGGAGGACGTTGAACCCGACGATCGCGGCGAGCCCGCGCTGCTGGCGGGGCGTCAGCCGCGGGCGCGGCGGTTCCGGTCGCGGCGGCGGCGGTGGCATGGGTTCTGCGCGGAAGTCGACGAACATCGGCCTCTCCTTTCCCGCAAGGCGCGGCGCCCGCTCGCCGGCAGCGCCTAGCTGCGGCCCGTGGAGCCGAAGCCGTTGGCGCCGCGCGATGTCTCGTCGAGCGTGTCCGCCAGATCGAAGATGGCGCGCGTGACCGGTGCGAACAGCGCCTGCGCGATTCGGTCGCCGTTCCGGATCTCGAAGGGCTGGGCGCCGAGGTTGACGAGGAGCACCATGACCTCGCCGCGATAATCGCTGTCGACCGTGCCCGGCGCGTTGAGGACGGTGACGCCGTGGCGCGCGGCGAGCCCCGAGCGCGGCCGCACCTGCATCTCGAAGCCCTCCGGCACGGCGACGGCGAGCCCGGTCGGAACGGCGGCCCGTCCGCCCGGCGGCAGGATCATCGCCTCGCCCGCGGGCAGGCAGGCGCGAAGGTCGGCGCCCGCCGCGCCGGCCGTCGCGTACTGCGGCAGCGCGTCTCCCGGTGGCGCGTCGCCGCGCAGGCGACGGACGAGGATGCGAATCGAGCCGGGCGCGTTCATGGCCGCTCCTTGTCCGCCAGCATCGCGACGAGGCGATGGGCGAGCTTCTCGGCGACGGCGTCCTTGGCCATCGTCTCCCAGGTCTCGACGCCTTGGGCCGTGACGAGATGAACGGTGTTGGCGCTGCCGCCCATCACGCCGCCTTCCGCGGACACGTCGTTGGCGACGATCATATCGGCTCCCTTGGAGGCCAGCTTGACGCCGGCATTGGCCAGGAGATCGGCCGTCTCGGCGGCGAAGCCGACGACGAGACGCGGGCGGCGGGGACCGGTTCCGACGGTCCTGAGGATGTCCGGATTCAGCGTCAGGCGCAGCGGCTCGGGCTCGGCGCCGGGGCGTTTCTTCAGCTTGGTCGGTGCCTGGCTTTCCGTCCGCCAGTCGGCGACGGCCGCGACGAACACGGCGAGGTCGACCGGCAGGCCCGCCTCGACGGCCGCCAGCATCTCGCGCGCCGTTTCGACGTGGACGGTCTCGACGCCCATGGGATCGGGGACCGCGACGGGACCCGAGACGAGCCGGACCGCGGCGCCGAGCCGCGCGAGCGCGGCGGCGATGGCGTGGCCCTGCCGGCCGGAGGAGCGGTTCGCGATATAGCGCACGGGGTCGATCGGCTCGTGCGTCGGGCCTGAGGTGACGAGAGCCGTACGCCCGGCGAGCGGCTTTTCGGCGGGGGCCGCGAGGATCTCTTCGAGAGCGGCGACGATCGCGAGCGGCTCGGCCATGCGCCCGAGGCCGGCCTCGCCGCTCTCGGCCATCTCGCCCGCTTCCGGGCCGACGAAGCGGATGCCGTCGGCGAAGAGGCGCTCGGCGCTGCGGCGCGTGGCGGGATGGCTCCACATGGCCGGGTTCATGGCCGGCGCGAGGAGCACCGGCGCGCGGGTCGCGAGGAGAACGGCGCCGGCGAGATCGTCGGCAATGCCCGCCGCCATCTTCGCCATGCGATCGGCGGTCGCCGGCGCGACGATCACCGCGTCACAACCGCGGGCGAGACGGATGTGGCCGACGTCGTGCTCGTCGTCCCGGCTGAACAGGTCCAAATAGACTTTCGCCGCCGCGAGCGCCCCGAGGCTGAGGGGCGTCACGAACTCCGCCGCCCCCCGCGTCATCACCGGCACGACGGTCGCGCCGCGCTCGCGCAGGCGCCGAACGAGGTCGAGCGCCTTGTAGGCCGCGATGCCCCCGCCGACGACGAGCAGGACGCGCTTGGACCGGAGCGTGGTCATGCGTGTAAGGCCGGAGCGATGTCGGTGTGCACGAAGTCGTCGCCCTTGAAGAGCAGCGGCGCGCCAAGGGTGCGGGCGAGAGCGTAGGCGAAGCCGACGCCGAAGTTGAGGCGGGCAGGATGGCCGGAATCGCGGCCGAAGCGTCGATAGGCTTCGGTTCCCACCCGGACCTGCACCTCGTCGACCGGCCGGACCGTGTTTGTCAGCTCCCGCAGAAGCGTTTCAAGATGGACAAGACCGTCCGGCCCCCACTTGCTGAGCACCGCGATAGGCAATTCCAGCGCAGTGCTGGCCGACATCACCGTTGCTAGCGCCAAAGTCGCACGGTCCGTCGGTTCGGCCGCATCCGGCTCGTCTCCGAGGATCGCGACGACTGCAGAGGTGTCGAGGACGATCACTCGGTTCCGTCCGAAAGGGCATCGGAGAAAGCCTTCAGGTCGAACGGCTCCTTGGGTGGCCGCCCGAGCGCCCGGATAGGCGCGATGCGCGCTTGGCGCTGCTCCTCGCTGCCGGTCGGAATGCCGGCTTTCTCCTCCCGCGCCACCCGTTCCAGGCTCGCGCGGATCTCCTCGTCCAGCGAGCGGCCGTTGGCGGCGGCGCGGGTTTCCAGGCGGCGCACGAGGTCGTCGTCGAGGTCGTGGATCGTCAGCTCGCCCATGCCATCCTCCTTGGGAGCGCCCGGAGCATAGGAAGCGCCGCCCTCTCGCGCAACGCGCCTCACCCGCCCGTCGCCATGCTCCAGGCGATCACGGCGAGGGCGACGGCGATCGTCACCACCGCGATCTTGGTCACGATGATGCCGGGCTTGGTGTCCTGGACGAGTTCCACCAGCGTGTCGTCGTTGAGGCGGATGCCGTTCTCGATGAGGTCGGGGAGCTCGCGGGCGAGGATCTCCAATCCTTGCGTCAGCTCCGGCGTGTGGCGCAGGAGCCGCCCGACCGCCACGACGGATTCCTGGAACTCGCGCAGCCGCGCGGCGGGTCCCAATTCGTGGAGGATGTAGTCGGACACGACCGGCTCGGCCGCGACCCACATGTTGAACTTCGGGTCGAAGGAGCGCGCGACGCCCTCCACCACCACCATGGTCTTCTGCAGGAGCACCAGTTCGGGCCGCGCCCGCATGTCGAAGAGCTCGGTCACCTCGAAGAGCAGCGACAGGAGGTGGCCCATCGAGATCGTCTCGGCGGGCTGGCCGTAGATCGGCTCGCCGATGGCGCGCAGCGCCTGCGCGAAGCTCGCGACGTCCTGCCCGCGCGGCACGTAGCCCGCTTCGAAGTGCAGCTCGGCGACGCGACGGTAGTCGCGCCGGATGAAGCCGTAGAGGATCTCGGCGAGGAAGCGCTTGGACTGGTCGTTCAAGCGGCCGACGATGCCGAGGTCGACCGCCACCACCGCGCCGTCGGGCGCGACGAAGAGGTTCCCCTGGTGCATGTCGGCGTGGAAGAAGCCGTCGCGCATCGCGTGACGCAGGAAGGACTGGACGACGGTGACGGCGAGCGCCTGCATGTCGTGGCCGGCCTGCCGGATCGCCTCGACATCGCTCATCTTGATGCCGTCGATCCACTCCATGGTGAGAACGTCGCGGCCCGTTCGCTCCCAATCGATGCGCGGCACGCGGAAGCCCGAATCCCCGGCCGTGTTGTCGCCCATCTCGGAGGCCGCGGCGGCTTCGAGGCGCAGATCCATCTCGATGCGCGTCGACTGGGCGAGCGTCTGGACCACGGCCTTCGGCCGCAGGCGCCGCGAGGAGGGCACGAAGCGCTCCAGAAACCGGGCGATGAAGGCGAAGGTGTCGAGCTCGCGCCGGAAGCGCTGGCGCACGCCCGGCCGGATCACCTTCACCGCGGCGAAGCGCTCGCTGCCGTCGGGATTGCGGATGCGGGCCTTGTAGACCTGGGCGACGGACGCCGCCCCGACGACCTCGCCGAGCTCGATGAACAACTCATCGACGCGGCGCCCGAGCGTCAGCTCGATCTCGGCGATCGCCGCGGCGTCGGGAAAGGGCGGCACCTTGTCCTGGAGCTGGCCGAGCCGGCGAGCGATGTCGAGCCCGACGATGTCGGGCCGCGTCGCCAGGAACTGGCCGAGCTTGACGTAGGAGGGGCCGAGGCGCTGGAGCGCGCGCGGCAGCCCCTCCCCCGGCACCACGCCCGGCTTGCGGCCGCTCGGGGGCCTGCGGGCGAGGAGCTTGGCCATGCGGTGGAGAAGCGCCGGCCCGGGCGGCAGCCCGTCGCCCGGAAAGGAGGCGAAGACGCCTTCCCGCGTCAGGACCCAGGTCGCGCGCAGGAGCGCGAAGGTGCCGGTGATCGGATTGGACAAGGGGTTCTGACTTCGCCTCTAGAGCTTCCAGCCCGAATGGAGCGCGGCGATGCCGCCGGTGAAGTTGCGGTGAGACACGCGCTCGAAGCCCGCTTCGCGGATCATCGATTCGAAGTTCGCCTGGTTCGGGAAGCGGCGGATCGATTCGACGAGATATTCATAGGACTGGCGGTCCTTGGCGACGAGCTCGCCGATGCGCGGGATCGCCCGGAACGACCATTCCTCGTAGAGGCGGTCGAGGCCGGGCACGTCCACTTCCGAGAATTCGAGGCACAGGAAGCGCCCGCCCGGCTTCAGGACACGGAAGGCCTCGGACAGCGCCCTGTCGATGCGCGGCACGTTCCGGATGCCGAAGGCGATGGTGTAGGCGTCGAAGGTGGAATCGGGAAGGTCGAGCGCTTCGGCATTGCCCTCGACGAAGACGAGGTTGGCGTCGAGCCCGCGCTTCTTGGCGCGTTCGGCGCCGACGCCGAGCATCGAGGCGTTGATGTCGAGGACGGTGCCGTGCGCCTTGCCGCCGGAGGCGTTGACGATGCGCTCGGCGACGTCCCCCGTGCCGCCGGCGACGTCGATGAAGCGCCAGCCGGCCCGGCGCGGCGGCGCGAGCCAGGACACCATCGCGGTCTTCCAGGCACGGTGCAGGCCGCCCGACATCAGATCGTTCATCAGGTCGTAGCGCTCGGCGACGCGGTGGAACACGTCGTTGACGCGGGCCTGCTTCTCCGCGCCCCCGCCGACCGTTTCGAAGCCGTAGGCGGTTTCCATCGCCTCGGCGGCGGTGACTCGCTCTCGCGACATTGACGCTTTCCCCGCGGCCCAACACTTAATGCGAAAGGGAGCGGCCAACGCCCCCTCGTGACAACCGGCCGGCGCGACACGCTCGCGCGCCGCCGACCCGAACCGCGGACTTAATCGAAAATGCCCGAATTACCAGAGGTCGAGACGGTGCGCCGCGGCCTCGCTCCCGTAATGGAGGGCGCGCGCGTCGAGTCCGTGGAGCTGCGCCGCACGGGCCTGCGCTTCCCCTTCGAGGAGGGTTTCGCCGATCGCGTCGCGGGCCGGCGGATCGAGGGGCTCGGCCGGCGGGCGAAGTATCTCGTGGCGCGCCTCGAAGGCGACCTCCTCCTCGCCATGCATCTCGGCATGTCCGGCTCCTTCCGCATCGAATCGCCCTCGGGCGCGACCGAAACGCCCGGCGCCTTCCACCACCCGCGCTCGGAGGACCGGCTGCACGACCACGTGCTCTTCCATCTGGCAAGCGAGGCCGCCCCGCCGGCCCGCATCGTCTTCAACGATCCCCGCCGCTTCGGCTACATGACGCTGATCCGGGCCGCCGAGATGGACGCCCACCCGCACTTCAAGGGCCTCGGCGTCGAGCCGGTCGGGGACGCCTTGAGCGCCGAGCATCTCGCGCCCCTCTTCGCGGGCCGGCTCGCTCCCTTGAAGGCCGTGCTTCTCGACCAGCGGGTGATCGCGGGTCTCGGCAACATCTACGTCTGCGAGGCGCTCTGGCGGGCCAAGCTCCACCCGGCCCGCGCCGCCGGCACGCTGGTGACGAAGAGCGGCCGCCCGAGCGCCAGGCTCGCCGAACTCACCCGCCACATCCGCGAAACCATCGCCGACGCGATCCATGCCGGCGGCTCGACGCTGAAGGACTACCGGCAGGCGGACGGGAGCCTCGGCTACTTCCAGCACAGCTTCTCCGTCTACGACCGGCAAGGCGAGCCCTGCCCGCGCCTCGACTGCTCCGGCACGGTGGAGCGCATCGTCCAGAGCGGCCGCTCCACCTTCTACTGCCCGCGCTGCCAGACATGAGCATCGTCTATCCCGACACGCCGGACGGCCGCTACTTCCTCGCCAAGGGGCGGCTCTGGCGCAGGAGCGACCCGCGCCTGTCCGACGAGGCGCACGCCGCCCACGTCAAGGCCCTGATGGACGCCCGCCGCGCCGTGAAGGCCGCCAAGGCGGCGGGAGACGAGGACGCGCTGAAGCGGGCCCGCCGGGCCGTCGACGCCGCCAAGCGGCACCTGGGCGAGCGCGGCCCCGTCTGGTGGACCGACGGCGCCCCCGACTACACCCGCCGCGCCCCGGCCAACACGCCCTACGCGGCCTGGGCCGAGAGGCTCACAGCTGCCAGCGATCCCAATCGCTGATCCGCGACACGTCGAGGCGGCGCTCCGCTTCCGCGCGCGCGACGCCGGCATCGTCGAGAAGGCGGTCGCCGCGCTTGGCGAGGAGATCGAGAAGCGCCCGCCGCTCGGCCCGGCGCACCTGCCACGCCGCGAGGACGGCCGGCAGCCGCGCGGACAGTGCCCCGGCGGCACGGACGAGGGCGGGAAGCAGGACGGTCGGGCGGATGATGGCCATGGGAGCGGCTCCTTCGACCCAATCTCCTGCGCCCGAACGGCATTTGGCCAACGAGTTTCCACACGCTCAGCAATGAGCTAGGCTCATGGCGATGCTTGCGGCGAACGGGACGGTCGCGGATGTCGCTCGGCCTCGACAGCGATCTTCTGAAAACCTTCGTGGCGGTGGTCGACGCCGGCAACTTCACGCGCGCCGGCGAGATCGTCGGGCGTACGCAGTCGGCGATCAGCCTTCAGATCAAGCGGTTGGAGGACGTCGTCGGCGCGCCGCTGTTCCAGCGCGGGCCCCGCGGCGTCGAGCCGACCGACAAGGCGGCGCTGCTTCTGCCCAATGCCAGGCGCATCCTGGCGCTGATGGAGGAAACGGTCGCCGTCGTCGCGAGCCGCCCGTTGCAGGGACCCGTGCGGATCGGCGTGCCGGAGGAATACGTCCAGACGGTCCTGCCCCACGCGCTCGGGTCCTTCGCCAAGCGCCATCCGCTCGTGGAGGTGACCGTGCGCTACGGCTCGTCGCTGAACAATCGCGCCGCCGTCGAGGCGGGCCGGCTGGACCTCGCTGTCGTGTTCGAGCCCGAGGGCAAGGCCTCGGCCGAATGGCTCGCCACCGATCCGACGGTCTGGACGACGTCGACGATCCATGCCGTCCACGAACACGACCCCGTGCCGATCGCCCTCGACGACACGCCCGGCTGGTGCCGGGAGGCGGCGCTGAGCGCGCTGGTGCGGGACGGCATCCGCTTCCGCGTCGCCTTCTCGGCCGACACGGCGGCGCAGCTCCACGCGGCGGTGACCTCGGGCCTCGCGATCGCGCCGCTGTCGCGCAGCAGCCTGCCGCTGCTGTGTCGCGAGCTCGGGGTCGCCGACGGCTTCGGCACCATCGACTCGGCGCAGGTCGGCCTCGTCCAGGCGGCGCAGGCCGCGAGCCCGGCGGTCCTCGGCATGTGCCAAGCCGTGCGGGACGCCTTCGCGCAGCGCTTCGGCACGTGACGATTCGACGACGATCCGATTGACGACGGCGGGCGGGGCTACTATAGAGACCCGCATGTTTTCGGCCGCGCGCCGCCGCGCGGCCTTTTTCGTTGCGCGTTCGGCCACTTGGCCTTGCCGCGGACGAGCCCCGGACCGAACGAGAACAAAGAAGAGATCATGGCCAACACCTCCTCGGCCAAGAAGGCCACGCGCAAGATCGCCCGCCGGACCGCCGTCAACACCGCGCGCCGCTCGCGCGTTCGCACCTTCCTGCGCAAGGTCGAGGAGGCGATCGCCTCCGGCGACCACGGCGCCGCCCAGGCCGCCTTCAAGGCCGCGGAGCCGGAGATGATGCGCGCCGCCTCCAAGGGCGTGTTCCACAAGAACACCGCCAGCCGCAAGATCTCGCGCCTGTCGGCGCGCGTGAAGGCCGTCGGCACCGCCGCCACCGCCACCGCCTGATTCTTCGAGCCCGCGTGCCGCGCGGGCGTCGAGTTCTGCTTCGATGAGGCCGCCCGGGATCCATCCCGAGGCGGCCTCGTCGCGTTCGAGCCCCGGCTCCGCGACGCGTGGGAGCCGCGAGCCAGCTATAAAAGCGTGATCGGCCCTGCCCGGAACATGCGCCGGCCCCGAGGCTTTGGCCTGCGAACCCTTTTCCGCAGGCCGCCGCGCGGCGCCTCCCGCTCCCGCGCGCCCGCCTGCTCCCGATCCGGAGCCGAAACGCGCCATGACCGTCGATCCGACCAGCCGCTACCCCAAGCCCCCCTTCCCCGAGCAGTCGCAGCCCATGCCCGGCCGCACCGCCGACATGACCCCGCAACCCGACCACGGCGAGAGCAGCTACAAGGGTGCGGGCAAGCTCCAGGGCCGCGCCGCCATCGTCACCGGCGGCGATTCCGGCATCGGCCGGGCGGTCGCCATCGCCTTCGCCCGCGAGGGGGCCGACGTCCTCATCTCCTATCTCAGCGAGGACGAGGATGCGAAGGAAACCGCCAAGTGGGTCGAGGAGGCCGGGCGCCGCGCGATCCTGATGCCCGGCGACATCCAGGAGGAGGCGCACTGCCGCGCCATCGTCGACAAGGCCATGTCCGAGTTCGGCCGGCTCGACGTCCTCGTCAACAATGCCGCCCACCAGAAGACCATCCAGTCTCTCGACGAGTTGGACGAGAAGGAGTGGGACACGACCTTCCGCACCAACATCTACTCGATGTTCTTCCTGTCCAAGGCCGCGGTGAAGGCGATGAAGCCGGGCGGCGCGATCATCAACACGACGTCGATCAACGCCGATCAGCCGACGCCGGGCCTCCTCGCCTACGCGACCACCAAGGGCGCCATCGCGAACTTCACGGCGGGCCTCGCCGGGCTGGTCGCCGAGAAGGGCATCCGCGTCAACGCGGTCGCGCCCGGCCCGATCTGGACGCCGCTGATCCCCTCCACGATGGAAACGGAGAAGGTGAAGAGCTTCGGCGAAAACACGCCGCTCGGCCGCGCCGGCCAGCCGGCGGAACTTGCCGGCGCCTACGTGCTTCTCGCCTCCGACGAGGGCAGCTACATCACCGGCGCGATCATTCCCGTCACCGGCGGCCGGCCGATGCTCTGACACGCCGAGGAGACCCATGGCCGTCGACCCGACCTATCCTCCGCTCGACACGCCCAAGCCCGTCGCGGACGGCGTGTGGATCGTCGACTCCGGGCCGATGAAGGCCGGCGGCCTCGTCTCCATCCCGGTGCGCATGGCGCTGTTCCGGGACGCGGCGGGCGAGCTCGTGCTCTACTCGCCGACGCGCTGGACGCCCGAACTCGCGGCCGAGCTGGACGGGCTCGGCCGCGTCTCCTGGCTCCTCGCGCCGAGCAGCGTCCACTGGACCTTCGTCAAGGGCTGGCAGGACCGCTATCCGAACGCCGCCGTGCTCGCCGCCCCCGGGCTGGAGAAGCGCGGCCAGGTGCAGCGCTCGGGGCTCAGGATCGACGGGCACCTCGGCGAGTCGCTGCCGCTGGAATGGGGCGGGCTGTTCGAGGCGGTGACGGTGCCGGGCGGCCTGGGCTTCCGTGAGGTCGGGCTGTTCCACCGCCCGAGCCGCACGCTGGCGCTCTGCGACCTCGTCCACAATTTCGAGCCGCAGAAGCTGCCTCCGCTCCAGCGGCCGGTGGTGCGCCTCGCCGGCGGCATGGCGCCGAACGGGCGGGCCATGATCCAGCTGCGCACGCTCGTCTCGCTGAACCGCGCGGCGGCGCGGGCCGCGGCGGACCGGCTGGTTGCGCTCGCGCCCGAGCGCGTCCTGTTCGCCCACGGGCGGATCTTCGAAGCGGACGGCGCGGCCCGGCTGCGACGCTCCTTGTCCTGGCTTCTCGGCTGAGACCTTGCCGCATGCCGCGCCCCGCGCGATATCGCGCACGATGAGACCGCTTCGCGCCCTTCTCGCGGAACTGAGACTGGTCCTGGCCGTTCTGGCGCTGGCCGTCTGGGTCGGTCCCGCCGCGTCGATGAGTCGGGGCGTGGCGACGCAAGCGCTGCACGCAGACTCTGCCGGCCACCACCACGAGGGCGGCGGCGCGCATCACGGCAAGGCCGGCGCCGGCCACGACGCCACCGCCTGCTGCGCGGCGGCCTGCGGGCCCGTGGTCGCGCCTCAGCCCGGCGCCGCCCCGGACGCGGTCGTTCCGACCGCCACGCGCTTGCGCCCGGCGCTCGACGCCTTCCCGCCGGGTGTCGTGCCCGCAACCGCAAAGCCTCCGCCTCGAACCACATCCCTCTGACTGCATTGCGCTTTCAGAACCGGCCGGTCCCGGCGCCGCGCGCATCGCGCCGCCTGCGGGAGCGTGCTGCAACCCATTCAAAGGATGTGACCCGATGAACCCGAACGATTCCGCCATGCAGGCCTGTATCGACGCCTGCCTCGCCTGCTATCGCATCTGCCTCTCGACCGCGATGAACCACTGCCTGGAGATGGGCGGAGAGCACGTCGCGAAGCCCCACTTCACGCTCATGATGGCCTGCGCCGAGATGTGCCGGACGTCGGCGCACCTCATGCTGATCGGCAGCGATCAGCACAAGCACACCTGCCGCGCCTGCGCCGAGATCTGCCGGGCCTGCGCCGCCGACTGTGAGCGCATCGGCGGCATGGAGGACTGCGCCGCGGCGTGCCGCGCCTGCGCGGAGTCCTGCGCGGCCATGGCGGCTTGAGGAGAAGCGAGCGATGACCACGATCCAGACGGCGGCCGCCGCCCTCATCCTCGTCGCCGGCCTCGGCGTCTCCGCGCAGGCGCAGGCGCCGGCGCCGGACCATTCCGGTCACGCCGCGCATGGTGCCGCGGCGGGGGCCATGCCCATGTCGCCGGCCTCCTCGGCTTACATAGAGGCGATGACGCGCATGGACGACGCCATGCGCACCATGCCGATGACCGGCCAGGCGGGCCACGACTTCGCCGCCATGATGATCCCGCACCATCGCGCGGCGATCGAGATGGCCGAGGCCTATCTCGCTTCCGGCGATACCGATCCGGAGCTGACGACGATGGCGAACGACATCGTCGCCGCACAAAAGGCGGAGATCGCGACGCTGGAGGCTTGGCTGTCCAAGCACCCGATGCCCTGAGCGCCGGCCGGACCCGGCTAAGCTTTCGCGCCGGCCCGTGCCGGCGCGAAAGTCCCGCTGCGCCGTGGATCGCGACCGCGGCCGCCATAGCTTTTCCCGGTGAACCAAACGGAACGGGGCGAGGGCGACGACAGCGATGGGTGAAGCCGACGCCGCATCGGGGCGCAGCCGGTCATGAGCGATCCTCCGCGCGGGAAAGCCGCCGCACCATGCTTTCCGGAAGGGCTGGGCGATCCGCACCTTTCTCCCCGCAGCATCCTCCATCGCCATGCGAGCCCGCTCTCGCTCGTGCTTCTCGGCGCCTTGCTCGTGCTCGCCCTTCTCGGTCCCCTCGGGGGCAAGGCCGAGGACCCGCTGCTCGCCACCTCCGAGGCGGCCGACCTCCTCGTCGACACGCCGCGGACCCTGCGCAACGGCATGTTCTTCGAGACGCGGATCGTCGTCGAGCCCAAGCGCGACATCGGCCGGCTGGTCCTTGCCGTCTCGCCCGAGCTCTGGCGCCACCAGACGCAGAACACCATGGTGCCGGCAGCCTCCGAGGAAACCTTCGAGAACGGCGACTTCCGCTTCGACTACGGCCCCGTGCCTGCGGGGCAGCGCTTCGAGGTCAAGCTCGACCTCCAGATCAATCCGGATCTGCTCGGCGGCACGCGCGGGCGCGTCGCGATCTTCGACGGCGAGGCGGAACTGGCCTCGATGCCGGTCGATGTGAAGGTGCTGCCGTGACGGGCGGGAAAGGCTGACCGCATGGACATCGTGATCCGGGCGAGCATCATGTTCGCGGTGCTCTACCTCCTCCTGCGGCTTCTCGGGAAGCGCGAGCTCGGGCAGATGACGCCTTTCGAGCTGGTGGTGCTGATCGTTCTCGGCGACCTCATCCAGCAGGGCGTCACCCACAACGACTTCTCGCTGACGGGGGCGATGCTCGCGATCGTCACCTTCGCCTTCTGGGGCCTCGTCCTGTCCTGGGCGACCTATCTCTTCCCCCGCGCCGAGAAGCTCCTCGACGGCGAGCCGCGCGTCATCATCCGCGGCGGCGAGCTTCTCACCGAAAACCTGCGGCGCGACCGCATGACCCGCGCCGAGGTCGAGTCCGAGATGCGCCTCGCCGGCATCGCCCGGATGAGCGACGTCGCCTGGGCCATCCTCGAGCCGCAGGGACGCATTTCCTTCATCAAACGCGAGGGCGGGGGCGAAGGCCCGCCGCCCGACGCCGGTCGCCTCGTTTGACGAAACGACCGGACAGGAGCATCGAGGCATCCATGACGATCCAGCCGAACCGCTTCTTCTCGCTCCACGACCATGGCTTCCTGCGCGTCGGGGTGGCGACGCCCGAGGTCTTCACGGCCGATCCCGCCCGCAACGCGGAAGCGTCGCTCGCGGAGGCGCGCGGCGCGAGCGCGGACGGCGTCGACCTCCTTGTCTTTCCCGAGCTCGGCCTATCGGCCTACGCGATCGACGACCTCCACCTCCAGGAGGCGCTGCTGGACGACGTCGAGCGGGCGATCGCGCGGATCCGCGACGAGAGCGCGGAGCTGATCCCCCTCCTCCTTCTCGGCGCGCCGATCCGGCGCAATGGCAGTCTCTACAACTGCGCAGTCGCGATCCACCGCGGGCGGGTGCTCGGCGTCGTGCCGAAGACGTACCTGCCGAACTACCGCGAATATTACGAGAAGCGCTGGTTCGTCTCGGGCGCGGGGCTGAAGAACCTGTCGATGAGGCTCTGCGGCGAGGAGGTGCCCTTCGGCACCGACCTCCTCTTCGCCGCCTCCGACACTTCCGACTTCGTCCTCCACGTGGAAATCTGCGAGGACTTCTGGTCGCCGGCCCCGCCCTCGATCCGGGGCGCGTTGGCCGGCGCGCTGGTGCTCGCCAACCTGTCGGCCTCCAACATCACGGTCGGCAAGGCGGCGGACCGGCATCTTCTCTGCGCGTCACAGGCCATGCGCACCTTCTCTGCCTATCTCTACTCGGCGGCCGGCACGGGCGAGTCCACCAACGATGCGGGCTGGGACGGCCAGGGCGGCATCTACGAGCTCGGCGACGTGCTGGCCGAATCCGAGCGCTTCGCGCTGCAAAGCCAGCGCATCGTCGCCGACGTCGATCTCGGCCGCATTCGCCAGGAACGGATGAGGACGCCCACCTTCGCCGACGCCGCGGCCGTCGAGGGCTACCCGGAGACAGGTTTCCGCCGCATTGCCTTCGAGCATCGGCCGGCGATGGCCGATCTCGGGCTGATCCGTCCGATGCGCCGCTTCCCCTACGTGCCCGACGCGCCGCACCGGCTCGACGCCGACTGCTACGAGGCCTTCAACATCCAGGTCCACGCCCTCATCCGGCGCTTCCGCTCGACGCCGGGCAGGACCATGGTGATCGGCGTCTCGGGCGGCCTCGATTCGACCCACGCCCTCATCGTCGCGGCAAAGGCCTGCGACCGCATGGGCCTGCCGCGCTCGTCGATCCTCGGCTTCACCATGCCGGGCTTCGCGACGGGCGAGGAGACCAAGGGCAACGCCTGGGCGCTGATGCGGGCGCTCGGCGTCACGGCCGAGGAGATCGACATCCGCCCGGCGGCGCGCCAGCTTCTCGCCGACATGGGCCACCCCTTCGCCGAGGGCGAGCCGGTCTACGACATCACCTTTGAGAACGTGCAGGCGGGCCTTCGCACCGACTACCTCTTCCGCCTCGCCAACCAGCGCTCGGGCTTCGTCATCGGCACCGGCGATTTGTCGGAGCTGGCGCTCGGCTGGTGCACCTACGGCGTCGGCGACCAGATGAGCCATTACGGCGTGAACTCAGGCGTGCCGAAGACGCTGATCCAGTACCTCATCCGCTGGTGCGTGGCGACGAACCAGTTCGAGGCGGAGACGGGGCGCATCCTTTCCGCCATCCTCGACACGGAGATTTCGCCCGAACTCGTGCCGGTCGGCGCGGACGGGCTGATCCAGAGCACGGAGTCGAAGGTCGGACCCTACGCGCTGAACGACTTCTTCCTGTTCCACGCCATGCGCTACGGCGCCAACCCCGCCAAGATCGCCTTCCTCGCCCATCACGCCTGGAGCGACGCGGGCCGCGGCTCCTGGCCGGCGAACTTTCCCGACGATGCGCGTCATGCCTTCGATCTTCCGACCATCCGGCGCTGGCTGGAGAAGTTCCTGGTGCGCTTCTACCAGACGGCGCAGTTCAAGCGGACCGCCATGCCCAACGGCCCGAAGATCTCGGCCGGCGGCAGCCTGTCGCCGCGCGCCGACTGGCGCGCGCCCTCGGACGCCAGCGCTAACGCCTGGCTGCGGGACCTGGAGCGGGTGCCGAAGGTCTAGGACGCAGAACAGTGCCGGACGAGGGGCTGTTCCCCTCGCCCGCTTGCGGGAAAGGGTGGACGACGCCGGAGGCGGCGGCCGGGTGAGGGTGCCGGCCGCGCAAGCGGCCAGCAAACGACTTGCGCCGCGGCCTTGATGAGCCACCCTCATCCCCCTGCCGGGACCTTCTCCCGCCAGCGGGAGAAGGGAGAAGCGTCGACGTCGCGCTTCGCTCAATCCCGCCACATCGCAAGGATCGCCTCGCTGTTGGTCAGCGCGAGCTGCTGGCCGAAGCGGTCTTCGTAGAGCTTCATCAGGGCGTCGTGGGTGTCGTCTGCCGACGAGCAGAGCCCGTCGCGGGCGACGACGACGTAGTAGCCCCGGTCGATGGCCGACATGATCGCCGAGAGGACGCAAACGTCGGTTTCAGCCCCCGAGACGATCAGCGTCTCGGCGCCGCGACGCTTGAGCGTCTCGTCGAGGGGCGAGGACTCGAAGGGAGAGTAAGCCGGCTTATCGACCACTTCGGCCGGCGGGACGAAGCGCTGGAGCGGCGGCATCAGGTCGAGGAGGCCGGGGTCGATGCGGTCGCGGCAGAAGTCGCGCCATCGCCCGAAATAGGCGCTCCAGGCACCCTCGGCCGCATCGGGGCGTTCCGGCGGCATGAAGCGGGTGAACACCGTGTCCGCCGGCCGATGCGCGCAGAGGCGCTCCACCACAGGCAAGACGCGCGTCATCCAGGGCGTCTTCCATTCCGTGTCCTCGCCGAACATGCGCTGCATGTCGATGCAGAGGTGGACGGCGGGGCGGCGGAGAAAGGCGAGGGCTTGGGAGGGATCGGATTCGGCCATGCTTCCCGAACCGTCCTCGCGGCTTGCGGGTTCAGGGCGAAGTTTCGGTCCGGCTACGGGTGCAAGGCCAGGTCGTGACGCGAAGAACCCCGGCGCGTCGCCGCGCCGGGGCCCGTCGAAAGATGCGGCGTCGCCGGTATCAGGCCGTGGTCGAGCCGCGGCCGGACAGGGTGCTCGACGTGCCGGCCGTGTCGCCGGAGAGCGTCGATCCGGAGGTGCCGCCCGTCGAGCCGCCGTAGCTGCCGGTGGACGACGTCGTGCCGGCGGTCGAGGTGTTGAAGCCTGTCGAACCTGCGGTCGAACCGCCCGAGGACCACTGGCCCTGGCTCTGACTCTGGCTCTGGACGCGCAGGTTGTTCTGGACGTGGGTGACGCCCGAAACGCGCTCGGCGACGTCCTCGGCGCGGCGCTTCTGGTCGCGGCTCGACACGTGGCCGGTCAGCGTGACCTCGCGGTCCTTCACGGTGACGTCGATGTCGGAGGCGTCGAGGTAGTGGTCGTCGGTCAGCCGGTCGTTGATGTCGTCGCGGATGCGCTCGTCGGAGCGCGTATAGTTCTTCGGGCCGCGACCGCCGTACTGGCGATCCGCTTCGCGCCGGCGCTCGGCGTCGTGGTCTCCGAACCAGGACGAGATCTCGTCGCCGGCCCGCTCGAAGAAGGAACGCTCGCCCGGACGGTTGGCGTCCGAGCCGTAGCCGCCGCGCCCGTCGCGGTCACGATAGTCGCTGCCGCGCCCGAAGGCTTCCCGGTACCGGTCGGCGCCGTAGCCGGAGGCGGCGTCGCGGCGCCCGTAGTCGTTGCGGCCGTAGTCGCGGTCGGAGCCGTAGTCGCGGCCGGCGCCGTAATCGCTGCGCGAGTTGCCGAAGCCGGAGCTGCGCTCGGAGCGGTCGAAGTCGACCCCGCCATAGGAGGAGCGGCCGTAGCCGTGGGCGGCGTTGGACAGGTAGTCGCCCGAGGAGCCGCGCCCGTAGCCGGATTCGCCGCGTCCATAGCCGTAGTCGCCGCGTCCGTAGCCGCTGTCGCGACGCTCGTCGTCGCGGCCGCCATAGCGCCAGTCGGACTCGCGACCGGAGGAGAAGGATTCGCTGCGGAAGCGGTCCTCGTCGTTAAAACCGCCGCGGCGCGCGGTGCGCTCGTCGGTCCGGCCGAAACGGTCGTCGCGCTCGTTCTCGTCGCGGAAGCGGTCGCGGCCATAGCCGCCCTGATTCCTGTAATCGCTCATGGAACTCTCCCGTTGGCGCCCGCCCCACGTTCATCCGCGTGGTGTCGGCGGGCTTCGGCGGGGTTAACGAGGCGGCAAACGTGATGTTCCAGCCAACGACCCGCTTTCCGGTTGCACGCCGGAGGCCCGCGCGCCCTCGGCGCGTGGTGGGAGGCCGGCAACCCTTGCGCCGCGCGGCATTCTCGGCCACATCCGCGGCACCTTAATTTTTCGACATGAAGCTCCGGGATCCGACAGCCATGGCCAGCCGCCGCGACGTGAAGAAGGTCGTTCTCGCCTATTCCGGCGGGCTCGACACCTCGATCATCCTGAAATGGCTCCAGACGGAGCTCGGCGC
>CANJKV010000051.1 GCA_947474855.1 Aurantimonadaceae bacterium
GGTGAGGCCGAGATAGTCGGCGATGTCGGCGCGCGGCATCGGCAGGCTCACGGGACTGGCCGGCAGGCGATGCTCGACGGCCCGGTCGGACAGGAGCACGAGGAAGCTCGCGAGCTTCTCGACCGGCGCCAGGCGGCCGAGGATGAGCTGGTTCTCCCGCGCCTGGCGCAGCGCCGCCCGCGTGAAGCGGTGCAGCCGGTCCTTGAGCTTGGGAAAGCGCTCGACGAGGGCGTCCATCTGGCGGACGGGAAAGGCGCAGAGCGTCGCCGCCCCGACCGCTTCGGCGCTCGCCGCATAGATCTCGTCGTCGGCGAGGCCGAGATAATCGCCCGGCAGAAGGAAGCCGGTGATCTGCCGCCGGCCGTCCGGCAGGCCCACCGACAGGCGCAGCATGCCGGAGGTCAGCGTGAACGCCTTGGAGCGCGGATCGCCCTCCTGGACGAGCATCTCGTTGGCCTGAAGGCGCGTCGCCGTCATGATCGCTTCGAGCGCCTGGACCTCGTCGTCGGCGAGCGCCGCGCACACCGCCATGGTCCGCACGTCGCAGGTGGCGCAGGCGCCGCACGGAGCCCGGTAGAGCGGTCTGTCGGTTTCGCGCACCGCTCGGATCACGACGGCCATCGGCACGGCCCCCCTGTTACGAAGTCGATCTTCCTATGCCGCTCCCGAACAGGCGAGGCAAACGAAACAGCCGATCGCGAACCCGCCTGAGGCGTGCCTGCGGACCGGAGATTGGTCTCGGGCGCGGCGACCGCATCCAGGGAGGGAGATGCGGCCGATCGCGCTTGCCCTCAGGTCCCGCCTGCGCGACATCGGAAGGCAGGGCGGGCGAGCGTCGTCCCGCCCCTTCCTTCCTGCCGGATGCCGCCTCATGCCGACTCCTCAGTCCTGGTCCCACCCCGTGCCGCCCGTCAGTGAGGCCGAGCGCCGCGAGCGGCTCGCCCGCCTGCGCGAAGCCATGGACGAGGCGGGCCACGCGGGGCTGCTTCTCGGCTCCACGGAAAGCCTGCGCTACTTCACCGGCCTCGTCTGGCATCCGAGCGAGCGCTTCTGCGGCGCGCTGGTGACGCGAGATCGGCTGACCTTCGTCGTGCCGGGCTTCGAGGGCTCGCGGGTGGACAGCCTGCCGCACCTGTCCGGCGACGTCGCGCTCTGGCAGGAGGACGAGGAGCCGGCCGAGCTCGTCGCGCGCCTCGTCGGGCCGGCAGGCGTCGTGGCGCTCGACGAGCAGATCCCGCTCTTCCAGTACCACCGCTTCGCGCAGGCGCTCGGGCGCGACCGCCTCGCCGATGCCGGGCCGGTCGTGTCGGCGCTGCGGATGATCAAGTCGCCGGCCGAGATCGCCCTCATCCGGCACGCCATGGGCATCACGCTGGAAGTGCAGGCGGCGGCGCGGGCGGCCATGCGGCCGGGTGTGCGGGCGTCCGAGATCGTGGCGCTGATCGACGCCGAGCATCGCCGCCGCGGCGCGGACGACGGCTCGACCTTCGCGATCGTGTCCTTCGGCGAAGCGACGGCGCTGCCGCACGGGGCGGACGGGGACCAGATCCTCGCGGCGGGCGACCTCGTCCTCGTCGACACCGGCTGCCGCCTCGACGGCTACCATTCCGACCTGACGCGCACCTACACCCTGGAGGAGCCCTCAGCGGAGATCGCGCGGATCTGGGCGATCGAGCGGGAAGCGCAGGAGGCGGCCTTCGCGGCCGCCCGTCCGGGTGCGCCATGCAGCGCCCCGGACGAGGCGGCTCGACAAGTCATCGAGGCCCACGGCCTCGGTCCGGGCTATGCCCTGCCGGGCCTGCCGCACCGCACCGGGCACGGGCTCGGCCTCGAGATCCACGAGCCGCCCTTCATCGTCGGCGGCAGCCATCAGGTGCTCGCGGCCGGCATGTGCTTCTCGATCGAACCGATGATCGTCGTGCCCGGGCGCTTCGGCATCCGCCTGGAGGACCACGTCCACGTGACCGAGACCGGGGCCGCCTGGTTCACGCAACCCGCCCGGGCACCGTTCGAGGCGCGGTGACCGGCCCGAGCAGCAACGGATCCATGCGCGAGGCGCCGCGCAGGGCCGGCGCCGCGGCGGCGGCTCGCAGGCCTCGCATCCGGCCGGCGACCGCTTCGAGCGATGTCCGGCGGCTGGACACCGCGCCCGCGGATGGACTACCGCAGGGGCCGCCGGAACCGGCCGGCCCGTCCGGGCGGCTCGGCGCCGCTGCCCCGAAGCCGGATCGCGCCCATGTCCTCTTCCATGCCTCGTATCGTCGTCGTCGGCTGCGGCCAGTGGGGCCGCAACCACGTGCGCACGCTGCACGGGATCGGCGCGCTGGCTGGCGTCGCCGACCGCTCGCCGGAGCGCGCCGCGGCTCTCGCCGGCGAGTTCGGCGTGCCGGCGCTCTCGCCTGACGCGGCGATCGGGGGCGACGCGGCCGACGCCCTGGTGCTCGCCTTGCCCGCGCAGGCGCACGGTCCCGCCGCCCGCGCCGCCATCGCCGCCGGCAAGGACGTCCTCGTCGAGAAGCCGATCGCGCTCGACGCCGCCGATGCGCGGCTCACCGCAGAGGCGGCACGGGTGGCGGGGCGCATCCTGATGGTCGGCCACGTGCTGCGTCACCATCCGATCTTCCGCGCGCTCCAGGCCGAGGTGGAGGCGGGTGCGGTCGGAACGGTGCGCCACGTCGTGTCGAACCGGATGGGCCTCGGGCGCTTCCTCGGCATGGATGCGGTCTGGGACCTCGCGCCGCACGACGTGTCGCTGATCCTCGCGATCGCCGGCCGCTCTCCGGACCGGGTCGGCGCCGCGCGCCGCACCGTCCTCAGCGACGAGACGGACGAGGCGGACATCGACTTCGGCTTTTCCGGCGGGCTGACGGCGGCGATCCGCGTCTCGCGGGTGTCGCCCTATCGCGACCGGCGGTTCTCGGTGGTCGGCAGCGAGGGCATGATCACCTTCGACGACCTCGCGCCGGCGGGCGCCAAGCTCGCGCTGTACCGCCACCGGGTCTGGCGGGAGGGCGCGCACTTCGCCTTCGCGGAAGCGCAGCCGAGTTTCCTGCCCGAGCCGGCGGGACTGCCGCTGGAAGCGGAACTGCGGCACTTCATCGATTGCGTCGCGACGCGCAAGCCGCCTTTGACCGGCGCGGAGGAAGCGGTCGAGACCGTGCGGATCCTCCAGCTCGCCTCGCCGCTGCGGGGCTGAGGGCGCCCCGCCGGATCAGGCGCGCGCGGCGCGCAGGGCCGGCGCCTCGAAGAGCCGGGTGCGGCCGGGCGCTGCCTCGAAGGCGCGCTCGGCGCGGGCGATGACGCCGCCGCCAAGCAGCTCGGCGCCGGCCCCCTCCCCGTCGAACACGACGCAGGCCTGGCCCGGCGAAACGCCGCTTTCCGGCCCGACGAGCTCGACGACGGCCGAGCCGTCGGCGCTCGCCGAGACGAGCCGCGCCGGCGCCGGGGGGCGCGTCGAGCGCACCTTGACGAAGATCTCGCGCCCTTCGTCCGCCCACGTGGCGGCGGGCTCGGCGCCGAGCCAGTTCAGCTCGCGCAGGTCCAGCCGGCGGGTGTCCAGCGCTTCGCGCGGGCCGACGATCACACGCGCCGTGTCCGCCTCGACCTTGACGACGAAGAGCGGCTCGCCGGTCGCGACGCGAAGGCCCCGGCGCTGACCGATCGTGTAGTGAAGGATGCCCTCGTGGCGGCCGAGCACGCGCCCGTCGAGATGGACGATGTCGCCGGGAACGCCGGCACCGGGACGCAGCGCCGCGATCACGTCGCCGTAGCGCCCCTTCGACACGAAGCAGATGTCCTGGCTGTCCGGCTTCCTGGCGACGGCGAGGCCGTGCCGTTCGGCGAGCGCCCGGGTCTCGGGCTTGGTGAGGCGACCGAGCGGAAAGCGCAGGAAGTCGACCTGCTCGCGCGTCGTCCCGTAAAGAAAATAGCTCTGGTCGCGGTCGAGGTCGGAGGGACGGCGCAGCGAGCGGCGGCCGTCCGCCTCGCGGCGGCTCTCGATGTAGTGGCCGGTCGCCAGCGCGTCCGCGCCGAGCTCCCGGGCGGTGGCCAGAAGGTCGCGGAACTTGACGGTCTGGTTGCAGGCGACGCAGGGTATCGGCGTTTCGCCGCGCAGGTAGCTGTCGGCGAAGGGCTCGATCACCGATGCGCGGAAGTTGGTCTCGTAGTCGAGGACGTAGTGCGGGATGCCGATCGTCTCGGCCGCGCGACGCGCGTCGTAGATGTCCTGGCCGGCGCAGCAGGCGCCCGAGCGCCGCGCCGCCTCGCCCTGGTCGTAGAGCTGGAGGGTGATGCCGACGACGTCGTAGCCCTCGGCCGCCAGGATCGCCGCGACCACGGAGGAATCGACGCCGCCGGACATGGCGACGACCACGCGCGTGTCGGCGGCGGGCTTGGCAAGGTCGAGGCTGTTGAGGCGTGCGTCGGTCATGGATCGTCGGTTCGGCTCGCGGGCGGCACAAGTCGCGGGATTGGGAGCGCGTCCTTCTAGCCGAACGCGGCCGAAAACGCGAATTCCTGTGGATGAACACGGGTTGGGAAGCAACGAGGCCTGCGTCAAGCCCCATCACGCAAGTTCGACCGATCTGTTTGACGGATTTTTAAAAGCGGACCGCTAGGGTCTTGTGACGATTGGGTCTTTGATTGTTGTAGAGAGTGCAATGACCGATCATGTGCGACCGCGCGTGAAATACGTCATCGGCCCCGATGGGAGTCCGTTGACGATCGCCGACCTGCCGCCGTCCAACACCCGTCGCTGGGTGATCCGCCGCAAGGCGGAAGTCGTCGCCGCCGTTCGCGGCGGGCTGCTCAGCCTCGACGAGGCCTGCTCCCGCTACACGCTGACGGTGGAGGAGTTCCTGTCCTGGCAGATGTCGATCGACAGCCACGGCCTGGCCGGGCTTCGTACGACGCAGATCCAGGAATATCGAAAGAAGCTGGATCTGCACTGACCTGACGGAGCTGACGCGCCCGTCGACCAAAGGAGCCGGCCTCGCGCCGGCTTTTTTGTTGCCTCGCAAACGAGCCAGGTGCAGCCGCCCTCACGAAAAAAGGGCGGCTCGAAAGGAGCCGCCCTTGCTTGTTCGTGACGGGCCCTGGAATGCCCGCGGCTCAGCCGGCTGCGACGCGGCGCTCCTCGCCGGCATCGCGGGCGCTGTCGCGCTGCTCGAGCTTCTCGGCATTTCCGAGCTCGGCCTCCGCTTCTTCGAGCGCGATGCGGGCGGCGTTCACCTGCACCCGAAGATCCTTCATCGAATTCAGGAGGTTGTCGTGGCGGCCGCGAGCCGCCTTGGCGAAGGTCGGATAGGCGAAGTGGGTCACGTCGGTGATGCCCGACTTCTTCTCTTCCTGCGCGATCTGCGCCTTGAGCTCCTCGGCCATGCGGCCGAACTCGTTCATCATCAGTTCGAGCTGCTCGAGCTGCCGGCGCTTCTCGACGCTTTTGAACCGCGCCAGGCGGACAAGGTTGTCGCGCTTCATACTCCACGTCCTTCGCTCACAAGGGGTCCCGTCGGGACCATCCGGCGCGAGCGCAGGCGGGCTTCGGACAAGGCTCTCGCTTTATCACCTTAACCGCCTGTTTACGCGCACCGTTAATCATAGGGGTCAGGATTTAAGGCGGGGTAAATCGAGGGGAGCAGACTGGCGGCATCGGCGGGAAAAGGCGGCATCCCCTGCTCGGGAGGGTGCTGAACCGGCTTTGCATCCCATGTCGCTCGTCCGATCAGCATCCGCCGCCTCGGGACCCTGAGTAATTGTTAACCAATCCGTGCCATGTTTCGGTCGGATTTTAGACAAGATCGACCCTCGCCGATCGTGCCCGTCGGCCGGGTTAGAAAAGGAACTTTGGATGCGCGTTCTTTTGATCGAAGACGACAGCGCGGTGGCGCAGAGCATCGAGCTGATGCTCAAGTCGGAAAGTTTCAACGTCTATACGACGGACCTTGGCGAGGAGGGCGTCGACCTCGGCAAGCTTTACGACTACGACATCATCCTGCTGGACCTGAACCTCCCCGACATGTCGGGCTACGAGGTGCTGCGCACGCTGCGGCTCTCGAAGGTGAAGACCCCGATCCTGATCCTGTCGGGCATGGCGGGCATCGAGGACAAGGTGCGGGGCCTCGGCTTCGGCGCCGACGACTACATGACCAAGCCCTTCCACAAGGACGAGCTGGTGGCGCGCATCCACGCCATCGTCCGCCGCTCGAAGGGCCACGCGCAGTCGGTCATCCACACCGGCGACCTGACGGTGAACCTCGACGCCAAGACGGTCGAGGTGAATGGGCAGCGCGTCCATCTGACCGGCAAGGAATACGCCATGCTGGAGCTTCTCTCGCTCCGCAAGGGCACGACGCTGACCAAGGAGATGTTCCTCAACCATCTCTACGGCGGCATGGACGAGCCGGAGCTGAAGATCATCGACGTCTTCATCTGCAAGCTGCGCAAGAAGCTCGCCAACGCCACCGACGGCAAGAACTACATCGAAACGGTCTGGGGCCGCGGCTACGTGCTGCGCGAGCCGGACGAGGCGCGCGCCGGCGCGGCCTGATCGGCCGGCCGCCGCCCCGCGGCGGCGCCGACCGGTTCGGCTCCGGCTTCCCCTCCTCCGACCCTGGCGGCCGGAACCAGCATGCGCGAGCGGCCGTCGGCGGGTGACACCTCCGGCGGCCGCTTCGCGTGGCCGTCGAGACCTGCGGAACGCCGGCGCCCGGCGGCGCGCACCAGGCCGCGCTTCATGCAGCCTCCGAGGCGACGGCGCCGATGAAGGGCGACAGGCCCGCCGCCATCTCGGCGCGGGTGAAGGGCTTGAACAGGAAGCCGTCGGCGCCTGCGCGCTTCAGCCTTGTCATGAGGCCGAGGTTAGCCTCGACCAGCAGCGCGAGGATCGAGGCCGAGCGCGCGTCGTGCCGTGCGCGGCAATCGCGCACGAAGGCCAGGACCTCGTCGGCTGTGGCCGTCGTCGCGGAGAGGATCAGGAGCGTGGGAAGGCCGTTTCGGGCGATGGCCGCTTGAGCCTCGGCGACCGAGGCATGAGCGTCGACCTCGAAGCCGAGCTGGAAGACGATCCGCGCCGCGACCTTTCGCACGACGCTCGACTCGTCGACGATCAAACACGTCTTCATGAACCGCTCCCGCATGCCGGCGCCCGCCCTCCGCTCGGGAGGATGGGTCGCAGGCTAGGCTGCCCGCCTTTGCGGCGGGTTGAGGAACACGCTCAAAAAAGAATGAAAGGCCTCAGGCCGGCGCCACGGCGTCGGACACGGCGACCGGCGCCGGCTCGACGATGAAGGTCGCGCTCTCCTCGTCCTGGGAGAGCGTGACCGACAGGCCGGTCTCGCGCGCGAGGAGCACGGCATAGAAGGGCTGGATCGCCTGCGCGTCGATCGGCTCCTCGTCGACTTCGTCGTTCAGCCAGCGCACGAGCCGGGCGTGGACGCGCAACGGCTTGCCGACCGCCTTCACCACGAAGCGCGGCTCGGGATCGACCCGCTCCACCGCGATCGAGACCTCGCGCCCGCGCGGGATCGCGGCGTTGGCGACGAGAAGGAGATTGAGGAGGAGCTTGGCCTGGTTCTTCGGGACGTAGGCCCGCTCGCCGGACCAGACGAGATTGGCTCGCTCGAACTCCATGAAGCCCTCGGCGACGCTCTTCGCCTCGCCGAGATCGATCTGCGCCGTTGTCGAGCCGGACGCGCCGAAGGCGATGCGCGAGAACTGCAGCTTGGCGACCGCGCTTTTCAGCGACTTGCGCACCAGCGCCATGGATTCGGCGTCGTCGGGCATCTCGTCGAGAAGCTCGAGCCCGCTCTGGATGCCGAACACGGGCGAGATGATGTCGTGGCAGAGGCGGCTGGCGAGCAGCGACGCCAGATCCGGAGCGGCGAGGTTCGGGAGCTTCATCGTCTTCGCAAATTGTGAGGGTCGGCGGGCCGGCGATGGCGTCGTCCCGATCTGGAACGGACAATGAGTCGGGAGCCCGCCCGGCGTCAACATTGCGGCGCGAGCCCCGGCAAGCCTCGGCCCGCGCGCGCCGGACCCGGATCGCGGGCGCGTTAGCAACTCGGAAACCATGTTCTGCGCAGGATTGCGAGCCGCACCGCGCGGCGGCGCCGGTCCCGGCGCTCCGCCTCGGCGCATTCCGACGGAACCGAAAAGGACCGGACATGCTGCGCATATGCAACAGACGCTGTGGCCCCTTAGCCGCAGTCTTCGGCGTCCTCGCCGCGCTTCTCGCTTTTCTTCCCATCACCTCGACGGCCCGGGCCCAGCAGGCCGGCTACACGATGGACGAGGTGATCAATTCGGGACAGCGCTTCTTCGGCACGACGTCCGGCGGACTCGCCCAGCTCATCGAGCAGGCCTTTCAATCCTACGGCGTGCCGAACGGCTACATCCTCGGCGAGGAGGGCTCGGGTGCCTTCATCGGCGGCCTGCGCTTCGGCGAAGGCACGCTGTTCACCAAAAATGCCGGCGAGCACCGCCTCTTCTGGCAGGGCCCTTCGCTCGGCTTCGATGCCGGCGGCGACGGCGCCCGCGTGATGATGCTGGTCTACAACCTGCCTTCGGTCAACGCGGTCTACGGCCGATTCGGCGGCGTGACCGGCTCGGCCTATCTCGTGGGCGGCGTCGGCATGACCGTGCTCAAGCGGGGCGACGTGGTCATGGTGCCGGTGAAGACCGGCGTCGGGGCGCGGCTCGGGCTGAACGTCGGCTACCTCAAGGTCACGCCCATGCCGACCTGGAATCCCTTCTGAAGCGCCCCATCTCGACACCCGGATGACCTTGAGAAACGGCCGCGCTTCGAGCGGCCGTTTTCGCAATGGCGAAGGGTCGAGGTTTCGGGCATAGAAATCGCATGATCCAGACCGGCCTGTTCTTTATTCTCGGGCTCCTCACGGCGAGCTTCGTGGCACTGCTCCTCGCGCCCCTCGTCTGGCGCAAGGCCCAGCGGCTCGCTTTCCGCGAGTACAGGGCCGAGATCCCCGCCTCGGCCCGCGAGATCCGAGCCGAGATCGACGCCGTGCGCGCCGAAGCGGCGGTGGAAATCCGGCGCCAGGAGGTCCTCGCCGGCAAGATCCGCGAAAAGGCCGCGCGCGAGCGGGCCGAGGCGGGGCGCGTCCTGTCGGAGAACGGCGAGCTGCGCGCCCGCATGCGTCTCGTCGACGACCGCGTCGCGCTCCTGGAGGACGAGGTCGCTCAGGAACGCGAGCGCCTGCGCCTCGCCGCCGAGGACATCGCCCGCCTGGAGGACGCGCTCGCCGCCGCCCGAAGCGAAGCCGACGCGGAGGCCGAGGAGCGCGCGATCCTGACGGAACGCTATCGCGAGCTCGCGGCTCTTGCCGACGCGCGCGAAGCCGAGATCGAGACGATGCGCGCGCGCAGGGAGCGCTCCGGCTCGCTCTTCACCGCCCGCGGCGAAGCGGATGCGCCGGCCCGGCGCTCCCTCCCCGACCGCGGCACCTTTTCGCGCGCCGAGGCCGACGCGCGGCTGAAGGAGCGCGTTTCGACCGTCGTGCGACGCGACGCGCCGCAAGGCGCGGCGACGCCGGCTTCGAAGCCGGAGCCGGGACCGGCCGCCGCGCTCGCGTCCTTGAAGGCGGACCTGTCCGTCCGCGACATGACTGCCGCAGAACTGGCCGAGACCGGCATCCGCGCGCGCATCGACGACATCGCCGCCCACGTCGTTCGGCTGACCGCCGAGCGGGAGGGCACGGCCTCGCCGGTGAGGAAGATCCTCGACGGCCAGCAGAATGACGGCGGCTCGGCGCTCGCCGACCGCATCCGCGGCGGCCGCTAGGCCTCAGCGCCGCCCCGCATGGAGATGGTGGAGAACGATCGCCGCGGCGGTCGAAACGTTGAGGCTGTCGAGGCCCGGCGCCATCTCGATCGCGACGCTTTCCATGGCTCCGATCACCGCCTCCGGCAGGCCCTCGCCCTCCGCGCCGAGAAACAGGGCGGACGGCGCGTCCGGCTCGAGCGCGGTCAGGGGACGGGCGCCGCGGGGGGATAGCGCCAGGCAGCGAACACCCTCCCTTCTCAGCGTTTCCGCCGCATAGGCGGCCGAGGCGACCCGCGCGAAGGGCACGGAGAACACCGCACCGACCGAGACGCGGATCGCCTTGCGGTAGAAGGGGTCGCAGGAGCCGGCATCGAGCGCCACGAAGCGGGCCCCGAATGCGCTCGCGTTGCGAAACAGCGCACCGACATTGTCGTGGTTCGAGAGGCCGATGCCGACCACGCCGACGCCGCCCGTGCGGCCGAGATCGGCGGCGAGGTCCGCGAAGTCCGGCACCACCTCGGCGCGGCGGCGGGCGTGAAGAAGCACCCCGCGATGGACCGCGAAGCCTGCGACGGCGTCCATCACCGCGCTCTCCGCGACGAAGACGGGGCAGTCGGGCGGCAGGCGATCCAGGACGGGTTCGAGACCCGCCAGACGGTTGCGCAGGACGAGCAGCGAGACGGGCGCGAAGGCGGCCGCGGCACCGAGAAGATGGTCGAGAACGACCCGTCCCTCGGCGACGAGCTCGCCCGCCCGTGTCAGATCGCGCTCGCGCACGTCGCGATAGGGCGCGAGGCGCAAGTCGGCCGGGTCGGATACGGGTACGAGCCGGCTCATCGCGGCGGCCATCCGAGATCGGCGGTGCGGTCGGCTCTCGGCATATCCGGGCGCTTCCTGTGTCGAGGCGGTGTTTGAACGGGTTTTCGCCGACCGGTTCCGGCATGACAAGCCGGCGTGCCGCACGACTTGTCCCCGCCCCTTCCAGCCGCCCCTAGGGTCCGGCGCATCGTCGCGCGAGGACATTCCATGGATACGACCGCCAACCTGAAGCTGCCCCTGATCATGCCGTCCCAGGCGCAGAAGCACCTGACCCACAACGAGGCGATCGAGGCGCTCGACGCTCTCGTCCACCTCGCCGTGTCGGACGCGGCCGCCTCCGCGCCGCCGGCCGATCCGGCCGAGGGCGCGCGCGTGATCGTGGCGCCCGGCGCGACCGGGAGCTTCGCCGGCCAGGACGGCGCCTTCGCCGCCTTCCAGGCCGGCGCCTGGCGCTTCCACGCGCCGAAAACCGGCTGGATCGCCTTCGTCGCGGGTGAGAACCGCTTTCTCGCCCATGAGGGCGCGGGGTGGGTGCCGCTCGCAGCCGTCGTGCTCAAGGGTCTCGAGCGGCTGGGCGTCGGAGCCGATGCCGACGCCACCAACCGCTTCGCCGTGAAAAGCGCGGCCGCCCTGTTCGACCATCGCGGCGCCGGCCACCAGATGAAGATCAACAAGGCGGCGGCCGGCGACACGGCGAGCCTCCTCTTCCAGACCGGCTATTCCGGCCGGGCGGAAATGGGCCTGTCCGGCGACGAGTCCTTCCGCATCAAGACCAGCGCCGACGGCGCGGCCTGGCGCGAAGCGCTGCGCGTCGAGGCCGCCACAGGCGAGGCCGTCATCGGCGCCTGCCGCGTGTCGCGCGAGATGCAGATGAACCTCCTGCCAGACAGCGGCCGCTTCAACGGCAACGCCAACAACGCCGGGATCGCCAACATCACCTACGGCGCGCCGACCTATCTCTCCGCCCCCGCCGGAGGAAGCCTCGCCGGTCACGCCAAGTTCGTCGCCGACAGCGCCGACTATGGCGGTGCCGGCCCGGCCCTCAACGCCGACGTCAAAGCGCTGGTGGACGCGATCCGCGCGCCGGCCGCGCGACGCTTCGGCCCGGAATGGTTCGTGCTGCGCGTGGGCCTCAGCGCGACGCTCGCCGAACCCGCCGCGTTCGCCGGGGAGAACTTCGGCCTCGCCCTCCGGCTGGCCGCGGCCGCCCTGCCCGGCCGCTACACCGCGGCCTATCACCTGAAGGTGCTGTCGGGACGCGCGGCGATCGCCGCCGACGCGCCCGCGGCGCAGCGAACCGCCATCGACGGCGCGCCCGCTCCCCGGCAGCCCGCCCTTCTCCAGCCGAACGACGGGTGGCGCCACGTTGCGATCGAAGGCGCGCCGGGCGCGATCGGAACCGACGAGCGCGCCTTCCAGCTTCTCGGCACGGCCGGCGCGCAGATCCTTCTCGCCCTGCCGAAGCTGGTCGCCGGCCACGTCGAGATCCCCCCGACCCTCGGCCTCCTGATGAACCCGCGTCTCTTCGGGTGAGGCAAGCCAGACGGCGATCCGTCTTACGAGCGCGACGAGCAATCGCTCGTCGCAGCGCGGCCGGCCGCGCCATGTTCCGCCGACGCGAGGCCAGCGTCCCATGACCAGCATCCTGCATCGCAGCGATAACGAGACTTAGATTTTGATGGAAACCCGGTGGCACGCCCAAGGGGAATCGAACCCCTGTTTGCGCCGTGAGAGGGCGCCGTCCTAACCGCTAGACGATGGGCGCGTGTCACCGGTGAAGTCGATATAGTCGGGGGCGTTTCCGATGGCAAGCGATTTTCGCGGGCGCTCTTGGGAGACGTTCAGGGCACCAGGCGGACGCGGCCGATCGGGGTGCCGGATGCGAGGTCGATGAGCAGCAGTTCCTCGCCGTCCGGGCCGGACAAGCGCAGGAGCGCGCGCTCGCCGTCGCCGTCGAGCGCCACGTCCGACACGCTGCGACCCGGACCGATGGACAGGGTCGCGGCCTCGGAGACCGCGACCGGCTGGGGCGCGCTGCGATCGGCCATGCGGTAGACAAGGGCGGCGACGACCGCCATAAGCCCGAGAAAGGTCACGCCCATGGTGACGAGCAGCATGCGCACCATCCGGCGCCGGACACGCTCGAGGGCCGGGTCGAGAGGCTTCTCGGTCTCGTCGTCGACGGCGGCCATGGCTGGCGTCCTCGTGTTCACGGCATGAAGGGAAATCAAGATCGCCACCGCTCCTAGCCGCCCAGGCCTCGACGAGGCAAGGCAGTTCACCGTCGGCGAATCGGAGGCGGGCCTGCGCCTCGACCAGTTCCTGGCGCGCGCCGGCGGCGAGGAACTGTCGCGCTCGCGGGTCCAGGCGCTGATCGCCGCGGGACAGGCATTCGTGGACGGAGCGCCCGCTCCGTCGCCGAAGCGCAAGGTCGCGGCGGGCGAAACGGTGAGCCTCGCCATGCCGGAGCCCGCCGACGCCGACCCGGAGCCCGAGGCGATCCCGCTCGACATCCTTTACGAGGATGCGAGCCTCGTCGTCCTCAACAAGCCGGCGGGCCTCGTCGTCCATCCCGGAGCCGGAAATCCGCGCGGGACCCTGGTCAACGCCCTCCTTCACCACTGCGGCGACTCGCTGTCCGGCATCGGCGGCGTGAAGCGGCCGGGCATCGTCCACCGGCTCGACAAGGACACGAGCGGCGTCATGGTGGTCGCCAAGAGCGACGCGGCGCATCGCGGCCTGTCCGAGCAGTTCGCCGCGCACGGGCGCGACGGGCGGCTGGAGCGCGCCTACCGCGCGATCGTCTGGGGCGTGCCGGCGCGCGAGCGCGGCACGATCGACGCCCATCTCGCCCGCTCGGGCACCGACCGCACCAAGAGGCGCGTGTCCTCGCCCGAGCGCCCGGATGCGCGCGAGGCCGTGACCCACTACGCGGTGCTCGCCCGCGCGGCGGAGGCGCAGGCTTCGCTGGTGGAATGCGCGCTGGAGACCGGGCGAACCCACCAGATCCGCGTCCATATGGCGCATATCGGCCACCCGCTCGTCGGCGACGATGTCTACGGCGCCGGCTTCAAGACGAAGGCGCGGCGGCTCGATTCGGCAGTAGCCGAGGCGGTCGCGGCCTTTCCGCGCCAAGCGCTCCACGCGGTCCGGCTCGGCTTCGAGCACCCGGAAACGGGCAGATCGATGCTGTTTGAAACAGAACTTCCAGCCGACATGGTGGAACTGCGAGCGCTTCTCGGGATTTAGCGAGCGGAACCGGACGACGCGGCTCCTTCCAAACGATTGGCCTACGCGATGGCGCACGACGATTGGTCGGCGCCACATTGACGATTCGTAACTTGTTCCGCCGCTCTTCGGCCGTGAAATTCGCGTAGGAAAACCCCATATGTGGTGAGCCGGACCCGCTCGTGAAGGGGTGCGGCGGGGCCGGCCCGGCCAGGGCGGTCCGATGACGATGGAGGGTGCGAAATGGCCCAGATGAATCTGCCCAGCATTGCCTCGGGCGAAGGCGGCCTGAACCGCTACCTGGAAGAGATCCGCCGGTTCCCCATGCTGGAGCCGCAGGAAGAATACATGCTCGCCAAGCGCTATGCCGAGCACGACGACCGCGACGCCGCGCACAAGCTGGTGACGAGCCACCTGCGCCTCGTGGCCAAGATCGCCATGGGCTATCGCGGCTACGGCCTGCCGATCGGCGAGGTCGTGTCGGAGGGCAATGTCGGCCTGATGCAGGCCGTGAAGCGCTTCGACCCGGAGCGGGGCTTCCGTCTCGCCACCTATGCCATGTGGTGGATCAAGGCTTCGATCCAGGAATACATCCTGCGCTCGTGGAGCCTCGTGAAGATGGGCACCACGGCCAATCAGAAGCGCCTGTTCTTCAACCTGCGCAAGATGAAGAGCCGCATCCAAGCCCTCGACGAGGGTGATCTGCGGCCCGACCAAGTGCAGCAGATCGCGACCCAGCTCGGCGTGACCGAGGAGGACGTGATCTCCATGAACCGCCGCCTGTCCGGCGACGCCTCGCTGAACGCCCCGATCCGCGCGACCGAGGGCGAGTCGGGCGAGTGGCAGGACTGGCTGGTCGACACCTCCGAGAACCAGGAGGATATTCTCGTCCAGCAGGACGAGCTCGATCAGCGCCGCTCGATGCTGCACTCGGCCATGGGCGTCCTGAACGAGCGCGAGCGTCGCATCTTCGAGGCGCGGCGCCTGTCGGAGGACCCGCTGACGCTGGAAGCTTTGTCGGGCGAGTTCGACATCAGCCGCGAGCGCGTGCGCCAGATCGAGGTGCGGGCCTTCGAGAAGGTGCAGAAGGCGGTACGCGATACCGCCGAGGCCGCGAAGCGCGCCTTGCGTCCGGTCGACGGCGGCGCGTCCGCCGCCGCCTGACGCGAGCGAAGCAGGCCGACACCATGAAGGCGGCGTCCGGAGCGATCCGGACGCCGCCTTTTTCATGCCGACCGCGGCGCGGAGCTTCTCAGCCGGCCGAGGAGACGTTGGAGGACTTCGCCGTCCAGGCGTCCATCGCCTCCTTGAAGACGCGCTCGCCCGGAATGCCCTTCTCGATCGAGATCAGCGCGCGCCGGCCCGACTGATAGGCCAGCGGGATATCGATCCACTGCTCGCTGCCGAGCAGCGACAGGTTGTTCTGAACCGCCTGATCGATGTTGTTCAGCGCGATGATGAAGAAGCCGTCCGAGATCTTGCCGGCGACGCCGATCAACGGCTCGCCGCGCGCCTGCTCGGTGGGCTTGAGCGCGAGGCGCTGGACGTTTGCGACGCTGCCGCCGTCGAAGTCCGCGGGCGTGTCGAACATCAGCTCGATGACGTGGCTCGCCGGCAGCGTCGGATCCGCGTTGCGGCGGATCGTCAGCGTCAGCGTCAGCTTCTCTTCCGGCACGCTGGCGACGGCGCGGATCGCCGGCTCGGCCGGTTGCCCGTCGCCGGGCACCTCGTTGACGACGCTCCAAACGACGTCGCCGGCCTGCTGCGTGCCGGGCTCGGTGTCGGAGCGCTCCTCGTAGAAGACGGCGCGCTGGCCGACGGGAACCGCGGCGCCCGCAGGCGGGCTCGCCGGCGGCGCGCCGGCCGCGGGCAGCCCGGCCGGAACGCCCGCGGCCGGGGTCGGCGAGCCGACAACGGTCGGATCCTGGCCGATCTCGCTCGCCAGCGTCGTCGCGGCGTCCGGATCGACGGTCTCGGGCGTCGCGGCGGGCGAGGCGGCGGCGACGTCGGAGCCCTCGCCGAAGGCGTTGGCGGCGGCCGCGGCCGGTCCCTCGTCGACCTCCGTGCCGTCGGGCAGGAGGCGCTGCGTGAAGAGCCGGGTCGACTCGGCCGCCGGCGGCGCTGCCGGCGTCGCATTGCCGCCCTCCGGCGTTGCGGCGACCTGCGTGGCCGGCGTGCCGGTGCCGGTCGCGGGCGCGCCGCCGTTGAGGTCGGCGATGGTCGAGTCGATCTCGCCGCGATAGATCCAGGCCAGGGCGCCGGCGCCGCCGAGCAGCGCGAGAAGCGCCGCCGCGGCGATCAGCGGCCGGCGATTGGCCTTGGCGCGCGGACGCGCGGCAGGAAACAACGGCGCGACGCTCTCGCCGCCGGTCGCGTCGCGATCCGTCTCGCGCGGGCGCGAAAGCATGGCGGGCAAATCGGCGTCCGGGAGCTGACCAGCGCCCTCGCCGGTGGGCTTCGCGCCGCGGACGGGATCGTCGGCCCGCGCCGCCGGCACGAAGGGAGCGGGAATCGGCTGGGGCCGCGCCATTTCCTCCGGCTCTTCCGCCTGGGCGGGAAATGCCGGGGGCGGCTCGACGCGGCGCGCCGCCGGTCCGGCACCGGGCGTGAAGGTCGCCGCCGGCAGCCGCGGCGCAGCCGGGCGCATCGGGGGTTCGGCAGGAGGCTCGGGCAAGCGCTCGGCAGCGCGCGACGGGACGGCCGCGGGCGCCGGAGCGCTTCGCTCGGGTTCAGGCTCGGGCGGCGGCGGCTCCACCGCGGCGCTCGTGCCCGCCGCTTCGATCTCGCGCTCGAGATAAAAGGCCTCGGTCCGCCCGATCGCGTCCTCCAGCGCGGTACGCCGCGCCTGCGCGATCTCCTCGCCCATCGGCGGGTTCGCGGCCTCGATCTGCCGCTGGATGGCCGCCCGCGCCTTGTCGTAGACCTTCGCGCGCAGGCTCGGGCTCGCATTGGGCAGGCCGTCGATGGTTTTGCGTAAGACTGCGCCCAAGTCCGCCATGGATCAGTGCCACTTCACCGGTGTCGCTCGGATTTTCGCCCGAAATTACAATGCTCTAGTCTTGGAAGGGATCACGAACAAGTATCGTGTCGTCTCTCTCAGGCGAGGTTGACAAAAGCGTGACGGGGGCTCCGACGAGCTCCTCGATCTGCCGCACGTACTTGACCGCCTGCGCCGGAAGGTCGCTCCAGCGACGCGCTCCGGCGGTGGTGTCCTTCCAGCCTTCGAAGGTCTCGTAGATCGGCTCCACCTCCTGCTGGGCGGCGAAGCCCGCGGGCAGGTAATCGATCACCTCGCCGTTCAAGCGGTAGCCGACCGCGATCTTGATCTCGTCGAGCCCGTCGAGAACGTCGAGCTTGGTCAGCGCGAGGCCGTGGATGCCGTTGACGGCGACGGCCTGGCGCACGAGCACCGCGTCGAACCAGCCGCAGCGGCGCTTGCGCCCCGTCACCGTGCCGAACTCGTGGCCGCGCGTTCCAAGGAACTCGCCGACCTCGTTCTCCTGCTCGGTGGGGAACGGCCCCTCGCCGACGCGGGTCGTGTAGGCCTTGGTGATGCCGAGAACGAAGCCGACGCTTCCCGGTCCGAGACCCGAGCCGGCCGCTGCCTGACCGGCCACCGTGTTGGAGGAGGTCACGAAGGGATAGGTGCCGTGGTCGATGTCGAGGAGCGTGCCCTGAGCGCCCTCGAAGAGGATGCGCTCACCCGCCTTTCGGCGCTCGTCGAGGAGGCGCCAGACGCGATCGATGAAGGGCACGATTTCGCCGGCGACGCTGGTCAGCTCGTCCAGGATCGCCTGCGGCTCGATCTCGGGCTGGCCGAGGCCCCGGCGCAGCGGATTGTGGTGGGCAAGGAGGCGCTCGACGCGCTCGGGCAGGACCGAGGGATCGGCGAGGTCCATCACGCGGATGGCGCGGCGACCGACCTTGTCCTCGTAGGCCGGGCCGATGCCGCGGCGCGTCGTGCCGATCTTCGTGCCGCTCGCGGCGTTCTCGCGGATCGCGTCGAGCTCGCTGTGCAGCGACAGGATGAGGCTGGCATTGTCGGCGATGCGCAGACTGTCGGGCGAGATCGAGACGCCCTGCCCTTCCAGGCGCTTGCGCTCGGCCACGAAGGCGTGCGGATCGAACACGACGCCGTTGCCGATCACCGACAGCTTGCCCTGGCGCACGACGCCGGAGGGCAGGAGCGAGAGCTTGTAGGACACGCCGTCGACCACCAGCGTGTGGCCGGCATTGTGGCCGCCCTGGAAGCGGACCACCACGTCGGCGCGCTCGGACAGCCAGTCGACGATCTTGCCCTTTCCTTCGTCGCCCCACTGCGATCCGACGACGACGACGTTTGCCATGCTTCCTGTCCTGTCTGATGTGCATGCCTGCGCACCGGCTCAACCCCTTGGTCGGATTGGCCGGCGCTTCGCTTGGCCGGACTATAGAGAAGCGTTCACCATGAAGCGAGACCGGTCGTCCCATCGCACGGGGAAAACACCCGAAGCTTGCGATGCGGGTCGGATCATGGCCGCCACCTTCCGGCGGCGCGCCTTCTCGCCTAAAGCCGGGCGATGATCCGCGCCCTCGCCCACCCCTATGCCCTTCTCGCGCTGACCGCCCTGTTCTGGAGCGGCAACGCCATCGCGGGCAAGCTCGCCGTCGGCCACGTATCGCCGATGGTCACGACCTTTCTGCGCTGGATGATCCCCTGCCTGATCCTCCTGCCCTTCGCGGCGCGGGATCTGAAGCGCGACTGGCCGCAGATCCGGACCCATCTCGGCATCCTGACGCTGCTCGGCCTCTTCGGCTTCACCCTGTTCAACGCGCTCTTCTACGTCGCGCTGCACTACACGACGGCGATCAACGTGATGATCGAGCAGTCCTCGATGCCGCTGGTCGTGTTCCTGGCGAACTTCCTGCTCTTCGGCACGCTCGCCAATCGGTACCAGATCGTCGGCTTCGCCGTGACGCTCGTCGGCGTCGTCCTGACCGCGACCCACGGCGACATCGGGACGCTCCTTACGCTCGACTTCAACTTCGGCGACGCGCTGATGATGGGCGCGGTTCTCGTCTACGGCCTCTACACCGTCGCGCTGCGCTACAAGCCGGCGATCCATTGGCGCTCGACGATCTACGTCCTGTGCTTCGTCGCCTGCCTCGCGTCGATCCCGTTCCTCGTTGCCGAGCAGGCGATGGGCCTGTCGCGCTGGCCGGACATGCAGGGCGCGCTGGTCGTCCTCTACATCGCCCTGTTTCCATCGATCGCCGCGCAGACGCTCTACATCCGCGGCGTCGAGATGATCGGCGCCAACCGCGCCAACCTCTTCATCAACCTCACGCCGATCTTCGGGGCGATCCTCGCCATGCTGGTGCTCGGCGAGGAGCTCTTCGCCTACCACGTCGCGGCCTTGGTCTTCGTGCTCGGCGGCATCGGTCTCGCCGAGTGGGGCCGCGCCAAGGGCCGGCCGGAAACGACGACGCCGCGCCGGCCCTGACGACCGGCGCGGCGCGCGAGCATCGACGAGAGTTCCGGCTCAGGCCGCGGCGTCGGTGACGTCGAACTCCAGCGGCTTGGCGCTCTCGATCTCCTTGTTGGCGAGGACGGCCTTGAGGACCTCTTCCGGCACCGGAGAGTCGAGGTAGAGCAGAGCGATGGCGTTGCCGCCCGGCCGGTCGCGGCCGAGCTGGAAGTTGGCGATGTTGACGCCTGCCTTACCGAAGGTCGTGCCGAGGAGGCCGATGATGCCCGGTGCGTCGTTGTTGGTCGTGTAGAGCATGTAGCGCCCGATCTCGGCATCGAGGTTGATGCCCTTGATCTGGATGAAGCGCGGCTTGCCGTCGGAGAAGCAGGTGCCGGCGACCGAGCGGGTCTGCTTCTCCGTGGTGACGGTGAGCTGGATGTAGCCGTCGAAGACGCCGGTCTTGTCGCGGCGCGACTCCGTCAGCTTGATGCCGCGCTCCTTCACCATCACCGGCGCCGAGACCATGTTGACGCTGGAGACCTGGCTGCGCAGGAGGCCGGCGAGCGCGGCAGAGGTCAGCGCCCGCGTGTTCATGCCGGCCGTCGCGCCGTCATAGGTGATCTCGACGGACTTGATCGCTTCTTCCGTCGCCTGGCCCGCGAAGGCGCCCAGGCACTCGGCGAGCTTCACGAAGGGGGTCAGCTTCGGCGCTTCCTCGGCGGTGATCGAGGGCATGTTGATGGCGTTGGAGACCGCGCCGTGGACGAGGTAGTCCGCCATCTGCTCGGCGACCTGGAGCGCGACGTTCTCCTGCGCTTCCGTCGTCGAGGCGCCGAGATGCGGCGTGCAGACGACGTTCTCCAGGCCGAACAGCGGCGACTCGGTCGCCGGCTCGACTTCGAAGACGTCGAAGCCCGCGCCCGCGACCTTGCCGGACTTGATCGCCGCGGCGAGGTCCTTCTCGACCACGAGGCCGCCGCGCGCGCAGTTCACGATGCGCACGCCGTCCTTCATCTTGGCAATGGCGGCGGCGTCGATGATGCCGCGGGTGCGGTCGGTCATCGGCGTGTGGAGCGTGATGAAGTCGGCGCGGGCGAGGAGCTCGTCGAGCTCCACCTTCTCGATGCCGAGCTCGGCGGCGCGCTCGACCGACAGGAAGGGGTCGAAGGCGACGACGCGCATCTTCAGGCCGACGCCGCGGGACGCCACGATCGAGCCGATGTTGCCGCAGCCGATCACGCCGAGCGTCTTGCCGGTGATCTCGACGCCCATGAAGCGGTTCTTCTCCCACTTGCCGGCCTGCGTCGACACGTCGGCGGCGGGGAGCTGGCGGGCGACGGCGAACATCAGCGCGATCGCGTGCTCGGCGGTGGTGATCGAATTGCCGAAGGGCGTGTTCATCACGATGATGCCGCGGCGCGAGGCGGCGGGGATGTCGACGTTGTCGACGCCGATGCCGGCGCGCCCGACGACGCGCAGGCGCGTCGCCTTCTCGATCAGCTTCTCCGTGACCTTGGTCGCCGATCGGATGGCGAGGCCGTCGTAGTTGCCGATGATCTCGGCGAGCTGATCCTTGTCCTTGCCGAGGTCCGGCATGTAGTCGACCTCGACGCCGCGGTCCTTGAAGATCTGGACGGCGGTCTTGGAAAGCTTGTCGGAAACGAGGACGCGGGGCGCCATAGGGATGCTCCGGGATTGAGCGAAAAGGGAAAAAAGCGGCGTCTGCGACTGGCGTTCTTCTCCCCTGCGGGGAGAAGGTCGCGGCAGCGGGATGAGGGGACGGCGAAGCCGGGCTGCTAAGCGTGCAAAGGGCGCGCGACGCTGCGCGTCGCCCCTCACCCGGCCCTTCGAGCCACCCTCTCCCCGCAGGGGAGAGGAACGGCGCCTCGTCCGGCGCCGCCCGGGATGAGCCTCAAGCCGCCTTGGCGGCGAGCTTCTGCTTCTCGGCCTCGAAGGCCCAGGCGATCCAAGGGAGCAGCGCCTCGATGGAGGCCAGCTCCACCGTCGCGCCGCACCAGATGCGAAGGCCCGGAGGGGCGTCGCGATAAGCGCCGACGTCGAGGGCGGCGCCCTCCTTCTCGAGCGCGGAGGCCACGCTCTTGGCGAAGGCGGCCTGGTCGACCGGCGAGAGCGCGGTGACAGCCGGATCGGCGAAGGTGAGGCACACCGAGGTGTTGGAGCGGATGTCCTTCGTCTTCGGCAGGAAGCCGAGCCAGTCGTTGGCTTCCACGAAGCGCTCGACGGCCGCGAGGTTCGCGTCGGCGCGGCGCTTGAGTTCCGTCAGGCCGCCGATGCGCTTGGCCCAGGCGAGCGCGTCGAGATAGTCCTCGACGCAGAGCATGGAGGGCGTGTTGATCGTCTCGCCCTCGAACAGGCCCTCGATCAGCTTGCCGCCCTTGGTCATGCGGAAGATCTTCGGCAGCGGCCAGGCCGGCTTGTAGCTTTCCAGGCGCTCGACGGCGCGCGGAGACAGGATCAGCATGCCGTGCGCCGCCTCGCCACCCAGCACCTTCTGCCAGGAGAAGGTGACGACATCGAGCTTGTCGTAGGGCAGGTCCTGCGCGAAGGCGGCCGAGGTCGCGTCGCAGATGGTGAGGCCCTGGCGGCCGGCGGGGATAGCGTCGCCGTTCGGCACGCGCACGCCCGAAGTCGTGCCGTTCCAGGTGAAGACCACGTCGTGGTCGAAATTCACGGTCGAAAAGTCGACGATCTCGCCGTAGGGCGCTTCGAGGACGCGGGCGTCGGTCAGCTTGAGCTGCTTGACAGCGTCCGTCACCCAGCCAGAGCCGAAGCTTTCCCAGGCGACCATGTCGACAGGGCGGGCGCCGAGCAGCGACCACATGGCCATTTCGACGGCGCCGGTATCGGACGCCGGCACGATCGCGATGCGGTAGTCGGCGGGAACGCCGAGAACCTCTCGGGTGTCGTCGATGGCTTGCTTGAGCTTGGCTTTGCCGAGCTTGGCGCGGTGCGAGCGGCCGAGCGGCGCGTCGCCGAGGGCGTCCAGCGACCACCCGGGTCGCTTGGCGCAGGGGCCGGACGAAAAGCGGGGGTCGGCCGGACGCGCGTCCGGCTTGGGGAAGGTCGCCATATTGTGCTATCCTCGCAGATAGAAGCGCCTCGTTGGGGAGGCGTGTCCCGACGCGGTGGCTACTGCCTCGCGCCGCTGCGGTCAAGCGACAAAATCTTGGGATGCGCGCGGGAGAGCGACATCGCCCGTCCCGTCCGCGACGCGGCAAGCGCCTAGAACAGCGAGTAGCGCAGGCCCGCCTGGATCGTGTGGCGCTGGAAACCATCGTCCTCAGCGGTGAGGCCAACATTCACGTTGTCGAGGATGGCCGAATCGATCTCGTAGGCATTGCCGCCATCGACGTCGAGGAAGCGGTAGCCGAGGTCGAGCTTCAGCGCGGAGGACACGTCGTAGCTGACGCCGGCCATCAGCGAATAGGCGAAGCGCCAGTCCTTGCGGCCTTCAGCGCTGATGTCCTCGCAGCCCGCCGATACGCCGTTCAGCAGCGCGTCGCAGTAGCGAACGGAGGCGTTCTCGTAGTCGACATGCACGGCGCCCGCGCCGGCGCCGAGATAGGGCGTGAAGCCGGCGATCGTGCCGAGGTCGACATAGGCGTTGCCCATGATCTCCCAATTGGTCATCTCGGCGCTGTCCGATGCGTCGCAGGGTCCGGCCCAGAGGCAGGCGCCGGTCAGCGGCACGGCGCCGTTGACGTCGGACTTGGAATAGCGCCCGGTCACGTCGCCGCGCAGGAAGTCGGTGAACTGGTAGCCCGCGCCGATCTGGAAGTTCGCGCCGTCCTCGATCGTCAGCTCGCTGCCCCGGACCTCGTCGGAGAAGGCGCCGACCTGGAGGCGGCGACTGCGCTCCGTGTCGCTCTCGAAGTCGTAGCCGACGTCGCCGCGCAGGTACCAGCCGTTGCCGACCTCGACGGGGACCAGCTCAGGCGCCTCGGAATAGATCGGCGGCATGTCGACCGGCAGGATGTCGGCGGCTGGCGCCGTGCCGACGCCGGCCGCAAGGGTCAGCGCGCCAGCGAGAAGGGTTGTGTTGAGCGTCGTCATGGATGGCCGGTCCCGTTTGGCGGCGCGCTGTCGCGGCGCCCTGTGCCTCTGGACCAAACTTGGCCCGCCAACCGTTAACGCCTCATTAACCGCGTTTCTTCACCGGCCGGAAACCATCGGCGACGTCGAAGCTCGGCAGGTCTGGCGCAAGCTCCCGCCGGATTCCGGACGGGTCTTGCGCCGACGCGCAATGCGAAGCGCCGCGCAACTCCGGGAGAGGAGTTGCGCGGCGCGTCAGGTTCGCATCGGGTTGCGGTCTCCGGCACACGCCGGAGGGGGGATCACTTGTAGACGGGCGCCGGCTCGAAGGCGGCGGGCTCGAAGGCGGCCTGCTCGACCGGGCCCTTGCCCTTGCCGAAGCCGAGGCCGCCGCCACCGAACTCGTAGCGCAGACCGGCGCGGACCGTGTGGATGTCGAAGCCGTGGTCGCGGCCCTGGACGCCGGAGGCGCCGTACTTCATGTCCTCGCTGTCGTAGCCGAAAGCGTCGCCGTCCTCGATGCGGGTGTAGCGATAGCCCGCGTCGAAGATCAGGTTGTCAGTGATGTCGACGCTGGCGCCGGCCATCAGCGAGGCGGCGAAGCGCCAGGAGGACTCGCCCTTGTGGTGGCCGACATAGGTCTCGCGGCCGAAGCAGCCGGGTTGGTCGCCGCAGGAGATCTCGTTGCGCATGTCGCCGTACTTGACGTGCGCGAAGCCGGCGCCCGCGCCGACATAGGGGCGCACGACACC
>CANJKV010000052.1 GCA_947474855.1 Aurantimonadaceae bacterium
CGGCATGTCGACGGGCGCGGCGAGCTCGTTGATCGTGGCGATGCCGTAGTCCGGATAGAAGAACATCCACTTCCAATCGAGCGCGACGACCTCGACCTTGAGCGTCTGCGTCTCAGGGGTGACCGGCTGGCCGGGAGCGATGCGGCCGAGCGGGCGGTAGGGATCGAGGAGGTGGGTCGAGATCCAGGTGACGGCGCCGAGCGCGATGATGATCATCAGGGGCGCCGTCCAGATCAGGACTTCGAGGCCCGTCGAGTGGTGCCAGTCGGGATCGTACTTCGCCTGCGCGTTGGAGGCGCGGTAGCGATAGGCGAACCAGAACGTCGCCGCGATCACCGGCACGATGATGATCAGCATCAGAAGCGTCGAGACGACGATGAGGTCGCTCTGCTGGGCGGCGACGTCGCCCGACGGATTCATGACCACGAGATTACAGCCGCCCATCAGGGCGAGCAGGGGCAGCATCGCAAGGGCGCGCAGGCGGTTTCGGCGGAGCACGGCCATCTGATCTCCATTCGTTGCCTGCCATCTACGGCTGTCTGCTGCGCTGCGGGATTGGACGTTTTGTCCAACCCCCGCCCCTTTGACGCGCAGACGACTCGCATCCTATTCGCTAGAAAGAAGACGCGGAAGCGCGCTTTCCGACGAGATCCGGGCGCGCAGCGTCGCCTTTGGCAGGAAGGATGGGGGCATGGCCGCCACAACCACAACGCAGGGCTTGCCGACGTCTCGGGGGCTGGAGGCCGATGCCCGGCAGGTCTCCTCCGACGGCCACGTGCGTCCGGCCGAGATCGCCATCGGCGTCGTCATCGGCCGCGCCTCGGAAGCCTTCGACTTCTTCGTCTACGGTATCGCCTCGATCCTGGTCTTCCCGGCCCTGATCTTCCCCTTCCTCGACCAGCTGACCGCGACGCTCATCTGCTTCGCCATCTTCGGCCTCGCCTTCGTGGTGCGCCCGATCGGCTCGATCCTGTTCATGGAGGTCGACCGGCGGCACGGGCGCGGCGTCAAGCTGACGATCGCGCTCTTCCTGCTCGGCGGTTCGACGGCGGCGATCGCGTTCCTGCCGGGCTACGCCACCATCGGCAACTGGGCGATCGCCGCGCTGATCCTGTTCCGCGCGGGGCAGGGCTTCGCGCTCGGCGGCGCCTGGGACGGCCTTGCCTCGCTCCTGGCGCTGAACGTGCCGGAAAAGAAGCGCGGCTGGTACGCCATGCTGCCCCAGCTCGGCGGCCCGATCGGCTTCATCGTGGCGAGCGCGCTCTTCGCCTTCTTCGTCCTCAACCTGTCGGAGGAGGACTTCCTCGGCTGGGGCTGGCGCTATCCCTTCTTCGTCGCCTTCACCATCAACGTCGTGGCACTCTTCGCGCGGCTGCGCCTCATCGCCACGGAGGACTTCATCCAGCTCTACGAGAGCCGCGACCTGAAGCCGGTGAGGGTGATGGAGCTCCTGCGCGAGCAGGGTTCGGCGATCCTGCTCGGCGCCTTCGTGCCGCTGGCGGGCTTCGCGCTGTTCCACCTCGTGACGATCTTCCCGCTCTCCTACATCGACATCTATTCCGACCGCTCGATCGGCGAGTTCCTGCTGACGCAGCTCGGCGGAGCGGCCGTCTGCCTCGTCTGCACGGCGCTGTCGGGCGTGATCGCCGACCGCATCGGCCGCCGGACGCTTCTCGGCATCTGCGCCGTCGCCATCGCCGCCTTCGCCGTCGCCACGCCTCTGCTCCTCGGCGGCGGCTCGGCCGGCCAGACGGCCTTCGCGTACATCGGCTTCGCGCTGCTCGGCTTCTCGCACGGCCAGGCGGCCGGCGCGACGGCGTCGAACTTTTCCAGCCAGAACCGCTACACCGGCTCGGCGCTCACCTCCGATCTCGCCTGGCTGATCGGCGCGGGCTTCGCCCCCTTCGTGGCGCTCGGCCTCACCGCGCTGTTCGGTGTCGGCGCGATCGGGCTCTACCTCCTGTCCGGCTCGGCCTGCACGCTCGCCGCGCTCGCCTACAACAAGCGCCGAGGCCTGAGGGACAGCGGCGCGTCCTGAGACGCGCCGCGGCGGCGATCACCAGGCGATGGCCGAGCCGTCATAAGCATGGAAGCTGCCGGTGCGCTCGGGCGTCAAACCGTCGAGCGCGCCGAGAAGGGCCGTGGCGGCCTTATCCGGCGACAACCGGTCGCGCTGCCCGGCGAAGGGATCGGACAGGCGCGTCGCCACGGTTCCCGGATGCAGCGCGACGACGACCGCTTGGGGATGCGTTCGGGCGATCTCGATCGCGGCCGTGCGCACGATCTGGTTCAGCGCCGCCTTCGCCGAGCGATAGGAGATCCAGCCGCCCAGCCGATTGTCGCCGATCGAGCCGACGCGGGCCGACAGGGTCGCGAAAAGGCCGCGCCGGTCGCGCGGCAGGAGCGGCGCGATGTGCTTGAGGATGAGCGCCGGGCCGATGGCGTTGACGGCGAATTGCATCGCCATGCCCGCGGGATCCAGCGTGCGCAGGGATTTCTCCGGGCCGTAGCCGTCGATCTGCAGGGCGCCCGTCGCGTCGAAGACGAGGTCGGGCCGGCGCACGTCCGCCGCGAGGCGCCGCGCCGCCGCCTCGATCGAGGCCTCGTCGAGCAGATCGAAACCCTCCGCCCGCGACAGGCCGACCACCCCGCCGCAGCGCGGATCGGCGTTCAGGCGGGCTGAGAGCGCCGAGCCGATGCCGCCGGAGCTTCCGATCACGACAGCCCGGAACCCGTCCGGCAACGAACGCATCGCGCGCGTCCCGTCCGCTTCAGGACGTCGGGACCGGCGCGTTCTCGGGGATCAGGCCCTCGCGGCGCAGCTCCTCCCAGACCGCCGCCGGCACGCTCTCCGCCATCAGGCGGGCGTTCTCGCGAACCTTCTCCGGCCGCTTGGCGCCGGGAATGATCGCGGCGACAACTGGATGGGCGGCGCAGAACTGCAGTGCGGCCGAGCGGATGTCGGCGCCGTGGCGCTCGCAGATCGCCGCGATGCGGTCGCGCTTCTCCACCATCTCGGGCGGCGCGTCCTGGTACTCGAAGGTTCGCCCGCCGGCGAGAAGGCCGCTGTTGTAAGGTCCGCCGACCACGACGTGGACGCCGCGCCCGGCGCACATGGGGAAGAGCCTGTCGAGCGCCGGCTGGTTCAGCAGGCTGTAACGCCCGGCGAGCAGGAAGACGTCGGGATCGGCCTCTTCCAGCGCCCGAACGCAGGGCTCGGTCAGGTTCACGCCGAGGCCCCAGCCCTTGATGATGCCCGCGTCGCGCAGCTCGCTCAAGGCGCGGAAGGCGCCCTTGCGGGCGATCTCGAACTGCTCGGTCCAGGCGTCCCCGAGATGGTCGGCCGCCACGTCGTGGACGAAGGCGACGTCGATCTCGGCGAGGCCGAGCCGCTGCCGGCTGTCCTCGATCGAGCGCATCGTCGCGTCGTAGGAGTAGTCGACCTCGACCCGGAAGGGCAGGCCGTGCTTGAAGGGCGGGTTCTCGGGACGGCTCGGATCCGGGCGCAGCAGCCGGCCGACCTTGGTCGACAGGACGAAATCCTCGCGGGGATAGCGGCGCAGGACCGTGCCGAAGCGGTGCTCGGACAGGCCGCTGCCGTAATGGGGCGCCGTGTCGAAGTAGCGCACGCCGCTGTCCCAGGCGGCGACGAGCGCGGCCTCGGCGGTCGCCTCGTCGACGACCTCGAACATGTTGCCGAGCGGCGCACCGCCGAAACCGAGCGGGCCGGGAGGGGCGAAGTGGGTCATGGGGCAGTCCTCGATTATCCGCCTGCGGTCTTCCCGAAGCGTCGAGCCGGGCCGCGCGTTCCCTCGACGCGACTCCGACCCGCACCGTCGCGCGGCCATGTCGGCGACGTCGGCCGCGTGATACGTCCGGCGCGCCGCCCAGGCTCAGGGCGTCGGCTCGTCCTCGTCGAGGCGGATCGCGACGATCTCGGCGTCGTCCGGGCCGGCCCGCACCGTGTCGCCCTCTTCCTTGCCGACGAGCTGGCGGGCGAGCGGCGAAAGGTAGGAGATCAGCCCTTGCGGCGGGTCGGCCTCGTCGATGCCGACGATCCGAAAGGTCTGCATCCGCCCGTTCGGACGGCGGATCTCGACCGCGTGGCCGAACTGAACGAGGCCGCTGTCGGCCTGCGGCACGATCACCTGGGCCGTGGAGCGCCGCGCGCGCCAATAGCGCAGGTCGCGGTTGATCATCGCCATCGCGATCTTGTCGCCCTCGGCGCGAGCCGCTTCGAGGGCCGCTTCGTTGGACTCGATCTCCCCGTCGAGGAGGCGAAGGCCGCGCGGCGTCACGAAGTTCGGTTCGGTGCCGAGGTCGCGCTCGGGCAGCGCCTCCACCTGATCCTCGTTCGGCTCCTTGACGAAGGCCACGCTCATCGGCCTCTCCTTCCCGCATTCCACGTCCAGCGCAGCGCGCCACGGGAAGGATATAGGGTCGGAACCGGCGATGGCGCGATGGGCGCACCGCGCGGCGCCGGTCCGGCGGAGCGTCAAGGTCCGCAGTCGGGCTCGCCCGCGACCGCCCGAAAGGGCGTTGGGCCGGGCGGGGCGGGGCCGTCTTCGACCTTCGGCGGCAGCGCGACGATGCGTACGTCCAGCCGGCAGGGGCCGGCCTGGACGTCGTAGCGAAACGGCTCGACCATCCGGACGGACTCGATCGGCCGATCGAGCCGCGCTGCTGCGGCCTCAACCACCGCGACGATCTCCTTGGCGCGTTGCACGCCGTGCGGCAGGGCGGCGAGGGCCGGGCTAGCGCCCAGAAGCGCGGCGCATATCGCGAGCCGGAGCCGGCCGGGCGCGCGCACCGCGCGCAGGGCGTTCGAGCGAGGTCGAGACATGCGGGCGATCCTCCGTTTGCGCCCCACGCTCGATGCCCGGAGCGGCGAAAGCGAGGCGTTGCTTTTCGTCAAACACGCCGCACGAGAGGCAGGCGCGGCTCCAGGCGGGAAAGCGTGTCCAGCGCGTAGGCCGCGACGAGGAGATGGTGGGCGCGCTCGTGGCGCGGGGCCGCCGCGAGGCGCTGAAGGACGCGCGCAGGCGTGTCGAGCCCTATCCTGCGCAGACCGTTCGCGGCGTGCTCGATGCGCGCGAGCCGTTCCGGGTCCTCCATCCGGCCGCCGAGCTCGGCGAGCGCGAGGACCTCATCGCCGGCGGTTTGCACGAGCCGGATCCGCGGCCCCTCGGGCCGGGGTACCGGTTCGAAGCGCGGCTCGGCCGACATGCGGCGCCCGGCGAGCGCGTCGAGGCGACGCGCCCAGTCGGCGAAGAAGCTCGTCGCCGGCCGTCGGCGATGGGGATCGGCGCCAAGCTCGAGAAGCTGCAGCGCATCGCCGCCGATCGCGGTCGGAACGAGCACGATCCCGGCGCCGCGCAGCCGCGCCATCACGCAGAGGAGCGGCGGCGTGCGTGCGCCGCGCGCCCGCTCCAGCGCCTCGACGCGCTCTTCCAGCCGCTCGTCGCCGGGGATCTCCAGCTCGACGAAGGCACCCTCGGCGTCGGCGACGGGCAGGCGGCCGACCTGCGCGACGCCGTCGAAGCTCAAGGGGCCGAGCGCGGCGGGACGCAGCACGATGGGGAGGCCGCGCTCGACGGTACCCGCCAGCGCCGGGCGCAGCGCTTCGCCGAGCCGCGCGGACAGCGCGTCCCAATCGTCGAAGACGGAGCCCGGTACCGCCTCGATCGCGGCGCGCCAGGAGCCCGGCCGACGGGTCGCGATGCCCAGGCGCACGGACAAGCGCCCGCGGCCGTCGGCGGCCGTGCCCGCCAGCGTGAGATCGGCGGCGGCGAGCCGGGCGAGCGTTTGCCCGAGAACCGCTTCCTCGGTGGCCGCGCGGTTCCGGGTGAAACCCGGATCGGTCCCGGCGGCGCGGGCGAGCGTCAGCGTGAAGGGGCGCCCGTCCTCGGCGCGCAGAACATGCGCGGTGGCACCGCGCGCGCCGCTGCCGGTGCGCCAGAGTTCCAGGCCGCAGCCGACGAATCGGCCGTCGGGCAGCGGCTCCGGCGTGTCTCGGCTAGTCCCCGAGAGCGCCGCGTCGTTCGGGGAGAGGCGCAGCGCCTCGGCGAGCGCGTAGGCGTGGGCGATGCGGGCGAGAAGCATGCGGGGCTCCTCGTCCTCGCTGCGCTCGCGCCGACGCCGCAGCGAGGCGCCGAGCGCGCGAAGCTCCGCCGCGAGGCGCGGCGTGGCCTCGACGCGCGAGGAAAGGACGAGGTCGCCGATCCGCTCCTCCAGCGCTGCGGGAGCGCTCGACAGGGCCTGCCGCGCCGCGTCGCGCAGGAGGGCGGACACCGCCTCGGCAAGGCCGTTCGAGGCGGCGATCGACGGGCTGCCCGCCTTGGGCGCCGCGTCCTCGCCTTTCGCGCCGACGGCCTCCGGGTGCAGCACCGCGAGGAGAGCCGCGGCATGGAGCGCGGCTCGCTCGCGGTGGTCCGCCTTGGACACGAGCCCTGCCGGGCCGGCACCCGTCGGTACCAGCACCTCCGGATGCTCGCCGAGCCGGATGCGGGCGAAGCCCGGCTCGGCCTCGATCCGCACCTCGTCGGGCGCGAGGTTTGCGAGAATTCCCTCAGCGCGCACGACCGCCGCGCGGCCGAATGCCTTAGCGAGCGCGGCTGGGGTGACGGCGCGGATTTCGGTGAGCGGATCCGAGGGCGGCGCGGGTTGGGGCGGCGGGGCCTCGGCGTCGGCGTCCGCCGCCTCGGGCGCATCCGCCGCAACCGGGGTTTCGCGCAGAGCCATAACGGCGGCGAGGATGTGGCGGCAGGCACCGCCCGCCGGGCACGTGCAGCGCGCCCCCGACAGCGGGCCCGGCGGCAGGCGGACGGTCTCGCCGTCGCTGGATAGAACGGCGGTTCCGTCCTCCCAGGCCGGGGCGGCGACGAGACCGGCCTCCACGTCGCGCCGTGCGCGCCGGACGAGGCCCTTCGACGCCGCCGCCTCCAGGACGTCGTCGCCGAAGCCCGCCGGCTCGAAACGCGCCGCCCCGCTCATCGCAGGTGCCCCGCGACCCAGTCGGCGAAATGCTCGGGCGTCAGCGCGGCGATGGCCATGCCCGCTTCCGCGAGCCGTTGGGCGGTGGCGTGGTCGTAGGAGGGGCGGGCTGCCTCGTCGAGCGCGGCAAGGCCGAGCAGCTTCACCCGCGCGCCGGCGAGCCGCTTGACCGTGGAGAGCATGGGACCCATCGGCGCGCCCTCGCAGAAGTCGGAGACGAGCACGAGCACGGTGCGCTCGGGCGTCGCGACGTGTTTCTGCTCGCAATAGGCGAGGGCCCGGCCGATGTCTGTGCCGCCTCCGAGCTGCACGGACATCAGGACGTCGACGGGATCGCCGACCTGATCGCTGACGTCGACGATCGCCGTGTCCAAGAGCACGAGCTTCACGTCGACCGCCGGCAGCGTCGACAGGATCGACGCCATGACCGCGCTGTAGATCAGCGAGGTCGTCATCGAGCCGGACTGGTCGATGCACAGGACGATGCGCCAGGGCAGGTGCCGGCGCGTCGCGGCGTGGAAGCGCAGACGGTCGGCGACGAGCACCTTCCGCTCGGGATCCCAGTTGCTCAGGTTGCGCCGAATCGTCTCGTCCCAGGCGATGTCGCGCGCCGCGCCCCGCAGGCCGGTGGTCGCGCCGCGCCGCCGCGCGCCGGACAGAGCGCGGCTCGTCTGGACGCGCAGGCGCTTCGTCAGCTCCTCCACCACGCGCTTGGCGACCTGCCGGATCTTCGCCTCCACGGCCGGGTCGGAGCGGCCGCGATGGGCAAGGAGGGCCGACAGGATCGCGGGATCGGGCTCCAACTCGGCCAGTGCCTTCGGATCGTCGAGGATCTCCGTCATGCCGAAGCGCGACAGCGCGTCGGCCTTGACGATCTCCAGGGTCGAGCGAGGAAACAGCTCGCGCATCTCGCCGAACCACTCGGGCATCGTCATTCGCGTCGGCTCAGAGCCGCCGCGCGAAGTCTTGGGGCCGACGCCGAGGCGCAGTCCGCGCCGGCGATGGGACTCGCCGTAGATTCGCTCGAGCGCCCTGTCGCGCCGGAGGTCATCGCCGCCGCAGCAGCCTGCGAGCGAGCGCTCGGCGAAGCGGCCGAGAACGAGGCGCCAGCGGCGCAGGACCTCGTCGGAGCCGTTCTCGCTCACGATGCCGCCTCCAGCCATGCACCGAGGCCGTCGTCCCTCAGCCGCGCGGCGAGCGCCGCGTCGAGCCGGGCATTGGCGAGGAGGTCGGCCTCGGCGAGGCCGCTCGGAAGCGGGGCGGAGAGATCCATGTCGCTGTTCCGGCCGGCGGCAATGGCGGCGGCGAGGCCGTCGGTCTCAGCCGGCGCGAGCGCCGCGAAGGCGAGGCGGAGCGGCGGCAGCAGCGCCAGGAACTCCGTTTCGGACAGTCGCGACAGACCGGCATCCACCCGCGCCAGCAGCGCCGGCACGCGCTTCAGGACCGCGGGCTGGACGGCGAGTAGGCCGGCCAGCGGCTCGACACGAGCCCTGACGTCGCCGCCGTGGTCGAGCGGGCCGCCGACGATCGCCGCGAGCCGGCCCGCGTCGAGCCGGCCGGCGAGAAAGGCCAGGCCCGCGACGGCCCCGGCGACACGCGGCGCGAGTTCGGCGTCGAGGAGGTCCCGGACGCCATCGTCCAGGAGGTCGAGGTCGAGACTTGGCCGCTCGCCCGCATCCGGCGTACCGGCATCGGTCTCGGCGATCCCGTTGAGGGCGGCGAGCGCTTCCACGAGGCGGGGCACGTCGTCCTCGCGCGCGTCGCGCAGGCTCGGCAGGAGGTCGATGGCGCGTCGGAAGGCGCCGGCGCGCAGCTGCTCGGGATCGGGCGTGTCGGCAAGGCCGAGGACGTGGCGCCCGCGATACAGGTTGTCGAGCGCGGCGAGCGCCGAAACCACGCGGCCGAAATCGGGATCGGCCGCCACCGCCTCGCCGATCGCCCGCACCAGCGGGCCGCAGGCGCCGGCGAGCCCGGCCTGCGCGGCGCCGATCAGAAGGCGCACGGCGGCGGCCGCGTTCCGATCGCGGCCGGCTTCGCCCAGCGCCGCGACCTGCCGCGCCAGCACCCCGCCCGCCGCCCGCTCGACCGTGTCGCCGTCGGCGGAGAGCGCGACGAGGCGCGTCTCGACGGCCGGCGACCAACGATAGGTCCACTGCTCGGTGAGGATGTTGGTGGACACGCCGCCGGTCCAGTCCGGCCCCTGCCAGCATTGGCCGAAGCCGGTGCCGAGCAGCGTCATGGCGTGGAGGAAGCGGCTTGCGGCGAGATGACGGGCACGGCGGTGCAGGTCGAGGCTCCGGGCCTTCTCGGTGCCGTCCTCGATGCGGAAGCCGAGCGCCCGGGCGCGGGCGCGCACGGCCTCGACGAGCGGCGGGCTGCCAGCAGCGCGCGGCACCTCGCCGATCATGGCGCCGGTCAGCTCCTCCACCAGCATCTCGATCAGAGGCGAGCCGAGGCGCGGCTCCTCGTCCTTGACGAGGCAGGAGCGCGCCGCGTCCAGCACCTCGCAGCGGCCGGGTCCGGGCAGTCCGCGAAGATCCGCCAGCCGCCGCGCATGGGCGAGGGTCTCGACGACGGCCGGAACGGGCGGTGCGAAGCCCGGCCGCTCGCGGCGCAGCCGGCCGGCGAGATGGAGGACGAGGTCGTCCGCCGCGAGCGCGAAGGGATCGGCCGCGCCGGTCTGCGCCGCGACCTGCAGCCGCTCGTACCAGGCGGGGGCGGGCATGCCGGCGCCGTAGCCGTTGATGCGGTCGAGCGCCTGGTGGGTGTAGCGCACGAGATAAGGCGTCGCCGCGCCCGCCTTGCTGGCCCGGCGCCTGGTGACGGGGCCGTCGGGCGGGTCGAGAAGCGCGGGCGTGTGGAAGCCGCCGGTGACCACCGCGACCGGCCCGCCGCCCGGCAGGGTCCGCGCCTCGGCGATCGCCGCGCGCATCGCGGCCTCGCGCGCCAGCGTGTCGTCGGCGGCGATGGCCGCCTCCGGCGTCGCGGCTCGCGTAAGGAAACAGTGGACGCCGACGTCGCGGAAGAAGTCGCGCCAATCCGTCTCGGCGAGACGCGATTCGAAGAGGCGGTCCCACGCCTCGTTGAAGTCGCGGGCGCCGAGCGCGCGCACGATGTTGTCGGCGTAGCGGCCGTAGGCGAGCGCCGCCTCGTCGGTGAGAAGCATGGGGGCGGGCGCGTCCGCCGGCTTCTCCGGCGCGGCCGGCTCAGCCTCCTCGTCGGTTGCGGCTTCGTCCGCGAGGCGCGTTCCACTCGGCAGGTCGGCGAGAAACACCGGAACCTCGTTCGCCTGGACGAAGCGCAGGGCCGTCCATTCCGGCGCCGTCGCCGAGAGCGGCCAATGGCCGATCGGCACGCGCTCGTTCCCTTTGCCCGCCGCGATCGAGACGATCGAGACCGGCGTGCGGATGGCCGGATCGGCGAGAAGCGGCAGCAGCGGCGCGAAGTCGGCCGGCATCTCCAGAACGAGCGCGCGGGGGCGGATCTCGGCCAGCGCGCGGGCGAGGTGCAGCGCGCAGGCCGGGCTGTGGTGGCGGATGGGGAAGAAGACGGTGCCGTTCTCGCCGGCGGCGAGCCGCAGGCCCCACGCGGCGAGGTCGTCGCGCCCGGCCGACAATCCGTCCGCCCTCGCCGCCATTCAGCCGAGCCTCAGCGTCCGCGCGGCCTCGTAGAAGGTCCGCCATGCGCCGCCGCCGCGCGCCCGGTCCTTCACGACGTGGTCGACATAGGACTTGAACTTGCGCCCGTCCTCGGGGTCGTCCTTGAGGACGACCCCGCCGATCTGGCGGGCGAGATGCGCACCGGTGACCTCGCCGCCGTCGAAATAGGCGGCCTCCAGCGCAGCGGCGTGCGCGACGTTGACCGCCTCGGCCGTCGACATCACGGCGGCCGGCTTCTGGAGCGCGACTCCCTCGCGCGTCCTGCCCTCGCGCAGCTCCTGGAAGCAGGCGACAAGGATCTCGAGCGTCGCCGCCGGCAGGCGCGGCTCGACGCCGGTCGGGCCCATCCGGTCGGCGAGGCGGCGGGCGATCAGCTCGCGCTCGTAGGCCGGATCCCCGATCGGGTGGACGGTCTCGAAGTTGAAGCGCCGCTTGAGCGCGCTCGACATCTCGTTGACGCCGCGGTCGCGCAGGTTCGCCGTGCCGATGACGTTGAAGCCGGGCGCGGCGCGCACCACGGCGTCCTCGCCGAGCTCGGGGATGGCGATCATCTTTTCCGACAGGATGGAGATCATCCCATCCTGAATCTCCGGCGGGCAGCGCGTCAGCTCCTCGACGCGCACGATCGAGCCCGAGCGCATCGCCTGGAGCACGGGCGAGGGCACGAGCGCTCGCTCGCTCGGCCCCTCGGCGATGAGCAGCGCGTAGTTCCAGCCGTAGCGCAGGTGGTCCTCGGTCGTGCCGGCCGAACCCTGGACGACGAGGCGCGTCGTGCCCGACACGGCGGCGGCGAGGAGTTCGGACAGCATCGACTTCGCCGTGCCCGGCTCGCCGACCAGCATCAGCCCCTGCTCGCCCATGAGGCTGACGATCGCCCGCTCGACGAGAGCGTCGTCGCCGTAGAACTTGCGCGAAACGCCCAGCGCCTCGTCGCCGAGAACGAAGGCGCGTACCGCCCGGGCCGACAGCCGCCAGCCGGGCGGGCGCGGCGCGCGGTCGGCTTCGAGGAGCCGCTCCAGTTCGCCGGCATGGAGCGTTTCGGCGGCGGGGCGGAGCGCGCGGGCGTCCGACACGGCGCTCACCAGCCGCCCTTCCGCTCGTGCTCGGGATCGAAGCCCGTGCCCTTGGCGGCGATCTGGCGGTAGTCGTTCCAGGCTTCCGACAGGAGAACGGGCGGCACATCGGCGAGCTTCACGCCGTTGTCGCTGCCGAACCAGCGCCCGGCGCGCTCGCCGCCTGCCGGCTCGAAGGTCAGGGTCGTCAGGAATTTCGCCACCCGCTCGGTTTCTCCGATGTAGCTGCCGCTGAACTCGATCACCGCCACGAGCCCGCTGTCGGGAAAGGTCTTCTCGTAGGTGTAGAAGCCCGCGCCGTCCTCGACCGAGCCGCGGCCGTAGCCGAGCGCTTCGGCGGCGCTGCGAAGGGCGAGGTTGTCGATCATCCAGCCGCGCCGATCCTCGATGCGGGTCGCCTCGGGCTTGGCGCCTTCCAGCGTCGGGCGCTCGAACTGCTCGAAGAGCGGCGCCACCTCGTAATCCGTGAGGTGGGTGCGCCAAGCCTCGCTCGCCGCCTCGCCGAGAGTGGCGCGGTGCGCGATGGCGATGCCTGCGAAGTCGGCGATCTCGATGCGTCCGTCCTCGGCGTCGGTGAAAGAGCCGTCATCGAGGGCGCGGAAGCTCGCGACCGGCGCCCCTTGGGCGTCGTGGCCGCTCAAGACCAACCGGCGCACGAGGCGGCCCATGACGGGATGGCCGAGGATGAAGCCCTCGAAGTCCTCGCGCGGCCAGATCCGGCCGGAGCACATGGCCTCGTAGAGCCGCTTGGTCTGCAGCTCGGCGGTCTGCTTCAGCTCCTTCTTGGCGGCCGACAAGGCTGACTTGGCGTCCTTGGCCTCGGCCGCCTCGTCGGGACCGCTCGGCGACGGCAAAGACGCGACCGGCTTGCCGTCCGGATTCTCCAGGACCAGGCGCAGTTCCTGCCCGCCCTTCTTGTTCTTGGCCGTTTCCAGGCGGGCGCGGAAGGTCCGCTCGCCGATCGGCAGCTCCAGGATGCCGGTCTCGTCGAGCCCGGCGGTCGGGATGGTGCGGTCGGCGAGTTCGGCCGGCGTCCAGCCGCGATCCTCGGCATAGCGCGCCGCCACTTCGCCCGCATATTTTCGCAGGCCCGGCTGCTTGTGGCGCTGCGAGGCGGCCAGCACCAGTTGGAGAACGCTCGGCACGGGGTTGGCCATCAGCGCGTCCACGAGCGCGCGGCACTGGTTCGGACGCTTGCCGTGGTCGCGCAGGAAGCGCTTCACCAGCGCGGTCGATTCCGCCGGGGGCGCGAAGCGGGCAAGCGCGAGAAGGCCGCGATGGTCGAGCGCGCTGCCGAGATATTCCGCCAGCTTGTCGCGGCGCAGCTCGGCGAAGGCGAGCTCCTCCGTATAGTCCGGCCGCCATCGCTTGTAGCTGTCGGCGCGGCTCTTGGCATATTGCCCGGCATAGGCGTTCGCCTCCTCGCTGGAGGGGCGGCGGGTGTCGTAGGCGATGAAGGCCGCGAGCACCTCGCGGCCGAGCCGCTCGGCGTCGCCCCGGTCGAGCCGCTCCAGCGCCATGTGGAGAAGCGGGTCGCCGCCGGGATTCTTCAGCTTGTGCGCCCGCACGAACCACCAGCGCACGAGCTTCTCCGGCACGGGGCGACCGTCGGCCCAGCGCAGAGCGGGAAGATTGTCCGCGTCGAACAGGGCGGAGAAATCGGCCTTGGTCTTGGCAAGGCCCGTATCCGCGTCGGCGAGGAGCTTCTCCTCCGAGAACTGGTCGGACACGTCGTCGCCGCAGGCCGCGAGCGCGGCGAGGATGGCGGCGCTCGCGGCGACCGACTTTTCCTTGGGCAAGGCCGCGCGCAAGGGGGCGATGGCGGCGGGGTCGCGCCGCTCGCCGAGCCAGCGCGCCCCGGCGATCCGCGTCGCCTCCGGCCCGGCTTCCAGCATGGGCGCGATCACCGGCGTCAGATCGGCGACGTCGCGCAGCAGCCAGCGCGCGAAGTTGCGCTGGCGCACCGTGCCCTGCGAGGCCCGGTCGACCACGGCCGGGAAGAAGCGGCTCGGCAGGCGCGGAAAGAAGCGCAGGCAATACAGCGCGACGTCGGCAGCGTTGCCGCGCGCGCGGCCCGAGGCGCTGCCGAAGGCGGAATCGATCGCCTTCATGTTCGCCGACAAGACGGGCCAGACGGTGCCGCTGCGCGGCGGTTTGGGATGGGCGGGAAAGTTGACGTAGCTCGAGCCGCAGGCCGCGAATTCCTCGTGAAACCAGCGGTCCGCCTGCTCCGCCGCCTCGGCCACGGCTCGGAAGTCGGCGTCCGCTTCCAGCCGGCGCTTCAGTTCCTTCTCGGCAGCGTCGGAGGTATAGGAATAAAGCCCGAGCACGTCCTGCACGACGCGGGTCCAAGCCGGGTTGCGGCCGTCGCCGAGGAAATGCAGGCGGGCCAGCGCGACGGGCCCGACGTCGCTTCGCCCCAGCACCGCCGCAAGTCCGCTCCAATGCGCCCGCCTTGCCGTGACCATCCAGTGGTCGAGGCTGCCCGAAACCGACTGCAGCACACGGGCCCGATCTGACTGGCTCAGGCTCTCGCCGCGCATGGCCGCGACGACCAGCCGCGCGAAACCGGGATCGATCGGCGGAACGAACGGCTTTGCCGGGCGCTCGTTCCATTTCCTGCCGGCCGGCGTGCGGTCGTAGTCGGCGCGCGCGGCCGCGTTGACCGCCTCGAAGACGTCGCGCAGGGCGGATTCGAGGTCGGCCGGCAGCGGCTGCTCGGGTTCGGGCGGCGGCGGGGCGGGTACGAAGGTGCCGTCGAAGGCGACGAAGCCCTCCGCTCCGTCCGCCGCGCCCTCGGCGCTCTCGCCGGCGAGCGCCGCCGCCCCGCGAGCCGTCGCGATGGTCTGGAGCACCGCCTTGGCCTTTTCGCCGGAGGCCTCGTGCGCGTCGAGGATCGGCAGCGCTTCGGCGCCGAGGCGAGCCAGCATCACCCGAACGCCTGCGAGGCGGTCGCTCGATTGGCGGGAGGCGAGGGCCTCCTCGGCCTTTGCCCGGAGACGCGCCTCGTCCGCGCCCGAAAGCGCCGCGATCGCGGCTTCGCGCACCGGGCGGGCACCTTCGCCAGCCGAGCCGAAAACGAAGTCGAAGAAGCGCGCATCGGCGTCGATCAGCTTCGTTCGCGCCAGGAACTCGATCATGACCTTGCGGCCGCTGACGGCAAGTTTGCGGATCGCGTTCACCGCCTCGTCCGGTCGCGCGGCGAGCGCCTCGGCGAAGCCGTGCATGCTCAGGAAGTTGGCGCTGCCGGAGCCGCCGTAGCGCCGTTCCTCGCCGTCGCTGAAGGCGCAGTCGACCAGCGGGCGCAGCGACGCGATGCCCGCGCCTTCCAGCATGGCCAGGATCCGCGACGCCGACAGGAAGCCGGCGCCCTTCGGCGTGTCGGTTCCGTTGAGGTGGTTCCAGACAAGCGCGACGAGCGAGCGCAGCCAGAGCGGAGATGCGTCGGAGCCGGGAAAATTCCAGCGATAGCCTTGCGTTGCGTAGTGAAAGGCGAAGAGCTCGCCGTAGCGCCGCATGACGGCGGGATCGAAGCCTTCGAGCTTCATGATCACGCGTTCGCGGGTGGCGCGGCGCCGCGCCGCTTCCTTCTCGTTTTTCGTGTAGGCGCCCCAGGGTTGAAGGGCGGCTGAGATGGAAGCGTTCGAGCCGCTTTGGCCCGGCTGCAGAAGCGCCTCGACTCGGAGGAAGGCGGTTGCTTTTTCGCCGTCGAGCACGTGCCGCGTCACCGCTTCGCCGAGACCCGTTTCGACCTCGTCGAGCGGCCGGAGGTCGGCGGCGATCGCGCGCCGGTCCGCCTCGGTCAGGCCGTCGGCCGGCGGAGCGGAGGTCGGCGTCGCGCCGATCCCGAACAGTTTCATCAGGTTAGATCCGATCATCGGGTCGCCTTTTGCCGTGTTCGCGGACTGTTCTGCATCTTCAGCTTGTCGAACATGTGACAGGCGAGGCGCACGGAAAGCCCCTGTACCGCCGCTCCAGACCTCGGCGCACACCGCCTCCGCGCCGATGATGGAAGGGACGATCACAAGCCGAAGTCGAACGGGCGGTACCGTGAGGATGCACGCCAGATTTCGCTTGCGGCCCCCATATTTTCTGTCTAGATATATCCATATTGATTATAAGAGGCGCCGATGAGCGACGACGAGTTCCTACGGCACTACGATCCGCAGGCTTTCGACCGGCCGTCGATCACGGTGGATCTGGTGCTCCTGGCGATCCGCGGCGGGCGCCCGTCCGCGCTGCTGCTGCGCCGGGATGCGCCGCCGCAGGCGGAGCGCTGGGCGCTGCCCGGCGGCTTCGTGGGAATCGACGAGGACCTCGAAGCGGCGGCGGTCCGCGTGGCGCGCGACAAGGCCGGGATCGAGGGGGCGCAGTTGGAGCAGCTCTATACCTTCGGCGCCGTGAACCGCGATCCGCGCATGCGCATCGTCACCGTCGCCTATCTCGGCTTGATGGCGGAGAGCGCCTTCGAAGCGGCGCTCGGTGCCGCGCTGCAGCTCCTGCCCGCCGCTCTGGAGATCGACCCGGGCGGGGAGGGCTTCGCGGCCCGCTCGCCGGAAGGCGAGGCGCTGCCGCTCGCCTTCGACCACGCCGAGATCCTCGGCACCGCGCTGATGCGCCTGCGCGGCAAGCTCGACTGGTCGAACGTCGGCTTCTCGCTGCTGCCCGAGCGCTTCACGCTCCGCCAGCTCCAGGAGGTGCACGAGGCGATCCTCGGCACGCCGCTCAACAAGCCCGCCTTCCGGCGCCGCATGCTCGACAAGGGCTGGATCGCGCCGACCGGCACCCGCGAGGCGGGGGCATCGTTCCGCCCCGCCGAGCTTTACCGCTTCCAGCCGAACACCTGACCACGAGCAAAGGAGGCCTTCCATGGCCACGATCCGCAATTTCGGCGTTCTCGCCCAGCTCCGCAGCGAGGCCAGCCACCACGTCATCCACTATCGCCGCGGCCGCGTGAAGCGCAGCGGCCGGGGCCTCGTCTTCTGGTTCCGGCCGGAAACCGCCAGCATCGCCGAGCTGCCGATGGACGACCGCGAGATGACGCTCTTCGTCAAGGGTCGCAGCAAGGACTTCCAGACCGTCGCGGTGCAGGGAACGATCGGCTGGCACGTCGTCGATCCCGAACGCCTGGCGAGCCGCGTCGACTTCTCGATCGGGCTCGTCGGCGGCAGGCCGCAGAAGGAGCCGATCGAGCGGATCGAGGCCCGCATCTCGGGAGTCGCCAGCCAGGCGGTGCTGCAGGAACTGGCGAACGAGCCGGTGCGCGTCCTTCTCGACGCGGGACCCGAGCCGATGCGCCGACGCCTGGAGGTGGTGCTCGCCGCCGACCCGGCGCTGGCCGAGATCGGCATCGCCGTCGTGTCGGTGCGGCTGAAGGGCCTGGCGCCGACGAGCGAGCTGGAGCGCGCGCTGCAGACGCCGACCTTCGAAGCGCTGCAGCAGAAGGCTGACGAGGCCGTGTTCGAGCGCCGGGCGCTCGCCGTCGAGAAGGAGCGGGCGATCGCCGAGAACGAGTTGGCGACGCGCACCGAACTCGCCCGGCGCGAAAAGCTCCTGATCGCGGAAGAAGCCGAGAACGCCCGGAACCGCGCGATGGGCGCCGCCGAAGCGCGCGAGGTGGAAACCGCGACGGAGGCGAACCGCATCCGCGCCCTGGAAGGCGCGAAGATCGCGGCCGAGCGCGACCACGTTACCGTCTATCGCGACCTGCCGCCCCCGATCCTCTTCGCGCTCGCCGCGCGCGAGTTCGCCGGCAAGCTCGACACGATCGAACACCTGAACGTCACGCCCGACCTCCTCGCGACCCTTCTCGGCGGCCTCGGCAAGGCGCCGGTCGCGGGCATCGAGGCGCGCTGAGGGCGCCGGCATGAGCACGATCGCCCCCCGCGCCGTCTTCGTCACGCGCGCGACGGACTACGAGCTCCTGGTCGCGGCCCACGCGACGCGCGACCAGGCGCGCTTCTTCCTCGAAAGCCGCGGTCAGCGGATCGAGGACGTCGAGGAGCGTCATCGCCGCTTTCAGGCGGCGCTGGCCGAGGCGCGCGCCGCAGTTCCCGCGACATGGCGCCAGGCGAGCGTGCGGCGCGAGGATCTCGACCGCTTCCTGTTCGCCGCCGAGGACGTCGTCGTCGCGCTCGGCCAGGACGGGCTCGTCGCCAACGTCGCCAAATATCTCGACGCCCAGCCCGTGATCGGCGTCAACCCGGCGCCGGACGTCGTCGACGGCGTCCTCGTGCGCTTCGCCGTCCCGGAGCTGGCGGCGCTCTTGACGGCGAGCGCGGCGCGCGAGGCGCGGCTGGAGCGCCGGACCATGGTGCAGGCCGTGCTGGACGGCGGCGAAACGCTTCTGGCGCTGAACGAGATCTTCGTCGGCCATCGCAGCCACCAGTCCGCCCGCTATCGTATCGAGGCGGACGGGGCGGCCGAGCAGCAGGCGTCGAGCGGCCTCATCGTCGCGTCCGGCACCGGAGCGACCGGGTGGGCCCGGTCCATCGCCGAGGCGACGCATCTGGAACTCGAACTCGGCCGGGAGGAGCGGGCGGTCGGCTACTGGGTTCGCGAGCCCTTTGCGAGCCTCGCCACCGCGACGCGGATGCGCGCCGGCAAGCTGTCGGGCGACCCGCTCCTCGTCACCTCGCGCATGAACGAGGGCGGCGTCATCTTCGCCGACGGCATCGAGCAGGACTTCATCGCCTTCGACTGGGGGCGGCAGGTCCGCCTGTCGCCGGCCCCCAGAACCCTCAACCTCGTCGCCGGCTGAGCCGCCGGCTCTCAGCCGACGATCGCGTGCGGAACGAAGCGCGACAGGTTGCGGGTGATCCGCGAGCGGTCCTCGCGCATGCCGAGGCCGACCGCCGCGTTTCCGACGACCCAGGTGCCGAGAACCGCGAATTGGCCTTCGGCCTCGAAGAGCGGCGTCAGGGCCTGGACGATCGTCGGGCCGGCGCCGTAGTCGCCGCCCGTCGCCTCGATCTCGTGGCCGCCCTGGACGATCGCGATGTTCTCGCCCTCGCGGGAGAAGAAGGGCTTGCGCACGCCGTTCGCCAGCGAGGCTGCGCGAGGATCGTCCGAGAAGAAGGCGGGCAGGAGATTGGGGTGGCCGGGATGGCGTTCCCACAGGAGCGGCAGGATGCCCTTGTTGGACAGGATCGCCTTCCAGGCCGGCTCGACCCACTCCGTTCCGGATCCCGGGAGATGGCGCGCGAAGGGCTCGCGCATCATGTCCTCCCACGGGTAGAGCTTGAAGCAGCGGTCGATGACGCGGTCCTGCGGATCGGTGAAGCGCCCGGCGGCGTCGACGCCGATCGCTGCCATGTCGATGAGCGCGGTGCGGTGCCCGGCCTGGACGGCGCAGTCCATGAGATAGGCGGCCGTTCCCCGGTCCTCGTCGCTCGCGGTCACCGCCGCGAAGTGGAAGATGCGGTCGGCCGGAAAGTCGGCGAAGGCCGCGATCAGACTTTCCTGCAGGAGGTTGAACTGGTCGGCGTCCTCGGGCAGGCGGCCGAGGGCCACCTGATCGGTCAGCCAGTTGTACTGGAAATAGGCCGCCTCGAAGACGCCGGTCGGCGTGTCGGCGTTGTATTCCAGGAGCTTGGCGGGCCCGTGCCCGTCATAGGCGAGGTCGAAGCGGCCGTAGAGCGAGCGCTGGCCGGAGCGGAAGGACTCGCGCACCGTGCCGAACTGCTCGGGCGGGATCGCGAGCCGCGTCATCAGCGCGTCGGACTCGGCGACCTCCGCCGCGAGGTCGAGGCAGATCCCGTGCAGGTCCTGCGTCGGCGCCTCGATCTCGGACTCGATCTCCGTCATCGTGAAGCGGTAGTGCATGTCGTCGAGCCAGTAGGGCTCGCCGTACATCTCGTGGAAGCCGAACCCGACGGCCTCGGCCTTGGCCTGCCAAGTCTCGCGGGGCTCGATCGCAAGGCGCTCCACCGTCAGCCGCCGAAGGAGAAGCCGCCGCCGCTCCGGCTGGAGGACAGGCCGCCGAAGCCGCTGCGCGACACCGTGCGGGTGTTGACGTTGGCCGGCCGCGGCGTCGAGGCCCGGTTGCCGATGGCGGGATCGGACCGGTAGGTCGTGCCGTTGCGGCCCGTGAAGATCGGCGTCGGCCGGCGATAGGAGCCGCCGCCGACATAGGTGCCGTAGGAATTGTAGTTCGTCAGGCTCTGGACGGCCGAAGAGATCAGGTAGCCTGTCATGAAGGGCAGGAAGAAGCTGCCGGCGCCCGAGCCTCCCGCCTGATCGCGCGGCACCTCCATGCAGCGCCCGGCACCGTATTCGGCCTCGCAGGCGGCCTGCCCGTCGAACTTCGGCGCGTCGCGCAGGTGCTGGCTGAGCGCGGCCTGGTATTCGGCGTTGCAGATGTCGGTCTCGATTCCGGCCTCGATGCATTGGGCCGGCGAGGTGAACAGCGTGTCGTCGGCCGGCTCGTCCCCGCAGGCCGAAAGCGCGAGGCCGCCGGCGGCGATCGTGCCGAGCGCAAGCAGCGGCGGCTTGCGGCTGATGAAGCGTCTGGTCATGGCCGCGCCCCGCTCAGTAGGTCATGCAGGCGGCGTTGAGCATGCCGACCGCGATCGAGATGCCGGCCGACCAGAGGCCGCCTGCCATCTCGCCTGCCGTGATCCGCTGCGGCAGGCCCTTCATGGTCAGGCAGGCGACGGCGAAGGCGACGGCTTGGAAGACCGCGCCGACGATCGCCCAGATCAGGAAGTCGACGAGCGAGACGGAGTTTGCCGCGGCCGAGGCGAGGGGCAGCGAGAAGCCGAGGATCGCGCCGAGGAAGGCGACGACGGCGGTCGCGTTGCCGGTGCGGATCAGCGTGAGCTCGTGCTGCGGGGTGAGGGCGGAATAGAGGACGGAGAAGGCGGCCAGCGAGCCGAGCCCGGTTGCGAAGTAGGCGAGAAAGGCCGGCAGGCCTGCGACGTAGCCGAACATGCTGCTGGAAGTCCTTTGCGCGAGTGGACGGGAAAGGAAGGTCGGCCGATGCTTCGGCGGTCAGAGGCGGCGCACGTCGGCCGCCATCAGCCCGTAGCCGAGGATGAACTCGATCGAGGTGCCCTGCGAGGCCGCCCCGTAGCCGAGGTCGCGCTCGATGTTGATCAGGAGCATCTCTCTCGCCTGGCCGAGAGGCCGGGCGTAGAGCATGCAGGACTGGTGGATCTCGCGCCGGCTTTCCCCGTCCTCGACCGTCTCGACGAACTCCACGAGGTCGGCCCGGCCGGGGCCGTCGCCCCAGAAGCGCTCGAAGACGATGCCGTCCGCGTCGTAGCGCGGTTGGCCGATGAGGCCGGAAGGCCCGCGCCAGCGCGCCCAGTCCGCCGCGCCCGCCGGAACGACGCTGTCCCAGGGCTGGTAGATGCTGACGTCGAGGAGTTCCTCGCCCGGCGTCGCCGAGGCCGAGAGAACCTGGAGGATCGTATTGTCGGCATCGTAGTAGCGCGACAGGACCGTGGCCGCGTCGAGCCGCGCCTCGCCATAGGCCGCGACGATCATCATGCCGCCGGACGGCAGCGGCATGGAGGGCTGCGCCCCGGCCATCCCGGCCTGGAGGCTCAGCGTGTCGATCTCGATCCCGCCGCCGAGGGCGACGCCGAGCGGCCCGCGCTCGACGGGAAGCGCTGCCTGTCCGCCGCCCGAACCCCAGCCGAAGATGCGTCCGATCATCTCGATCCACCTTGTGCCCGTCGCCGCAACCCTTATTACATGCCGGCCGCCCAACGGAAGGGCGGGGACGGTTCGAGACGGGAGTTTGAAGACTTGGCCAACTGGAACCTCGCATCCCTGACGGAGCTCTTCGCCTCCGATCCACCCGCCCTCGGCGACGTCGACGTCTCGATTGAGGGGGACGTCCTGCGCGTCACGCTGAAGGAGAAGGGGCACCTCGACGTCTTCGTCGTCGCGGGCGGCGACCAGATCCTCGCCAGCGTCATGCTGGCCCCGGCCGACAGCGTGCCCGAGCGCAGCGCCTTCGAGCGCCTCGCCCTCAAGACGCACAAGCTCGTGCCGCTCTCCACCTTCGGCATCTCGATCCTCAACGGCGAGGAATGGTACGAACTCTTCGGCTCGCTCTCGGCCCGCTCGTCGGCCGAGGTCGTGGTGGAGGAGATCGCGGTCCTGGCGAGCAATGCCGAGGACGCCGCCAACCTCATCCAGGAATGGCGCAACGGGGAGATCGCGGCATGAGCGTCTGGGGCAAGCTGTTCTCCGCCGTGCGCGGCGGCATCAACGAGGCGGCCGAGACCGCCGTCGACGCGCAGGCATTGCGCATCCTCGACCAGGAGATCCGCGACGCGGAGACCGCGCTGCGCAAGGCGCGCTCGGACCTCGCCGGGATCATGGCCTCCGCCAAGTCGCTCGGCCGCCGGGTCGACGAAGGGCGGGCGAAGGACCAGAAGGACATGGAATCGGCGCGGGCCGCAATGACGGCCGGCCGCGAGGACCTCGCCCGCCAGCTCGCCGACCGCATGTCGCGCAACCGCGCCGACATGGCCCGCGACGAGGGCGAGCTGCAGCGGCTCCAGGGCGCGCAGGCGCAGATGCTCCGCGCCGTCCAGGATACGGAGACGCGCATCCAGACCATGCGCCGCGAGGTGGAGAGCGTGAAGGCGAACGAGTCTCTGCTGCAGGCGCAGTCCGCGATCGCCTCCAGCCATGCCGGCGTCAACTCGCGGCTCGGCAGCGCCATGGAGTCGCTCGAGCGCGTGAAGAAGCGGCAGGAGGCCATGGCGGGCCGCCTGGAAGCGGGCGCCGAACTCCAGGCGCTGCAGAGCGGCTCCTCGCTCGATCAGGCGCTCCTGGAAGCCGGCATCGGCGGCAACCGCTTCTCGTCGGACGACGTCTTCGCGGAGATCATGCGCGGCGACGCCAACAAGGCGCTGCCCGGCCCACAGGCCCCGGTACCGGGGATCGGCTACGATCCCAAACCCTGACCTGTCGACGCGGCCGGCCCGAAACCTCGGCGGCGGGCCGGCCATCCGAGCGGACGAGGCTCCGGCGTTCCGGTTTGGCCGCTGGATCCGTCGGCGAAGCGGACACGCTTCGCCCGGACATGCTCTAGCGGCTGCCGTCGGGGGCGGAGTGGTTGATCGGCGCCTCGCCCGCGACGATCGCCCGCCGCGTTTCCTCGTGCCGCTTGCGCAGCGCCTCGAAGCGCTCCGTCGAGCCCGGGGGGAGGGTGCCCGCCTCATACTGGCGCATCAGGCCGAGGAACTCGACGCTTTCCGCCCGGCTGAGGCCGACATAGACCTCGTCGCCGGCCTCGTTGATCTCCAGCGCCCGCATCCCGTGCAGGAACTCGCGCTCGTCGTCGGAAATGTCCATCCTCGATCCTCCTCGAACCCAGACCGGCGCGCTTGCCCGGCGCGCGGGGAGCAGGTGGGGTGAAGCCGCCGGCCGGCGCGCGGGTTCCCGGGATGGCGTCAGGCGGCCGCCGCCTCTTCTTCGACGGTCAGGTCGCGCAGGATGGCGTGGACCTTCTGGCCGCCTAGCGCGGCGGGGTCGAAGCCGCTCGACAAGCCGACCTCGGCGAAGCGCGCCGCATTCTCCGCCGAGCGTCCGACGAACCCCATCGCCCAGCCGGAAAACGACCGTTGCGCGATCGGCTCCAGCGCCAGGAGCGACACGTCGCCGTGCCGGTCGTCCTGCTGGATGCGCTCGAAGGTCGCCTCGACGGCGTCGAGCGGGCCTTCCAGGACCTGAGCGAAGACGCCCGCGTTGAACAGGAGCGCGCCGGTGACGCCGGCCGCTTCGTTGTTGCGGCGGCTGGCGGCGAGGATCGAGGCGACCTCGGCCTCGAAACCTGCTCCGTCGCGCGAGACCGCGTTCCGGCTGTAGTAGACGAGCTGGTAGAGAGGGGCGGGCATCTCGGTTCTCATGCTTGAAGAAAGGTCGCGATGCCGTCCGCGGGCATGGGACGGCCGGTGAAGTAGCCCTGCACGTGCGTGCACTGCTCGCCGCGGATGCGGGCGAGCTGCTCGGGCGTTTCGACGCCTTCGGCAGTGATGGCCATGCCGAGGCTCAGGCCCAGGCCGGCGATGGCCTTGAGGATGGCTTCGTTGTCGCCTCCTTCGTCGGCACCCTGGACGAAGGAGCGGTCGATCTTGATCTTGTTGAAGGGGAATTTCTGCAGGTAGCTCAGCGACGAGTAGCCGGTGCCGAAATCGTCCATCGAGATGCGGATGCCGAGGTCGCGCAGCGCGTGCAGCGTCTTCAGGACGTTGGACGTGTCCTCCAGGAGCGCGCCTTCGGTGATCTCGA
>CANJKV010000053.1 GCA_947474855.1 Aurantimonadaceae bacterium
GAGGACAAGAAGCTCTGGGGCATCGACTCCATCCTCGGCAAAGTGCTGCCGCTCGTTCACGCCGAGGGGCTCGCCGACGTTCGCCGGAACCTGCTCGCCGCTCATCCTCACGCAGCATTCGCGATCGAGCGGATCCTTGGCGATCTCGCCGGCGATCGGCCCGTTTCCATCCGGCCGACGCTCCTCGTCGGCCCGCCCGGAGCGGGCAAGAGCCGCCTGTGCCGCGATCTTCTCGACGCCCTCGGCATCCCGTTCGCGGCGGTCGACGCGGGAACGACGTCGGACCATGGCCTGACGGGATCGCCGAGGCGCTGGTCGAGCGCCTATCCTTCGGTGCCGCTCCGCCTGTTCACCCAGCACAAAGTAGCCAATCCCGGCATCCTGATCGACGAGTTGGAGAAGGCAGGCCGATCGTCGGCGGGCTCGATCCACGACCCGCTCCTCTCTCTCCTCGAGCCGCTATCGTCGACAAAGTGGCGCGACCTGTTCCTCGACGCGGAGATCGACGCCTCGCGCATCAACTGGCTCTTCACCGCCAACACGACGCAGAAACTCCCCGGCCCGCTCCGGAGCAGGCTGCGCGTGCTCAAGGTGCCCCTGCCGTCGGCCGTGCACGTGCCCGCTCTCGCCGACCGCATCCGGCGCGACCTCCTGGCCGAGCGCGACCTTGAGCCAGGCATGGAACCGCCGTTCGACGGAGAGGAGTTGGGGGCGCTCATCAATGCCTTCGGAGCCGAGGGGAGCCTTCGCGACCTGAGGCGCTACGTCGAGGAGCTCGTCAAACTCCGCAGGCTCGAAGGCCGCCATCACTGAGGAGCGGACCATGGACAACGGCAAAGGCTGGCGGAGGCGCCTGAACCGAGAATTCAAGGATCAGTTTCCGCACGGTGCCTTCCACTTCGCTGTCGGCAACGGCTGGTCCGAGCTCCTCGCCGAGGTTTTCAAACGCGTGGATGCGGCGCTCGATGAAGAGGAGCGCCAGTTCTTCGCCTGGAACGACGTGAAGGAGAAGTGGGGCCTGCTCAGGATGACGCACAACGGAAGCGACCGGATCGATGAGATCGTCGACTGGGCGGAGGCGGCGTCAGAGCGGATATGCGACCACTGCGGCCTGGGCGGGCGCCTTCGCAAGGACGGCCTCTGGCGAGTGCGGTGCGACGCCTGTGCGGGCATCTGATCGACAGCTACGGATTGGAGAAGCCGCGGTTCAACGCACCGTCGCCATCCAGATCCCAATCGGCATTGCGGCTACACCATCGCCCCTGGATGACAAGCGCCCAGTTTCGCTCCCCGCCCCGTTCGTGATGCACGGGAGCAATCATCTGCCTGCGCACCCATAGCAAGCACGGGAACGACGTTGCGGAATTTGAAGAGGAATCGACACCCGGACGTCGGACAGAAGCGACGCGTGTGGAAAACTTCTCCGTGCCGCGAGCGACGGTTGAAGGCGCCGTCCCATAACTGCAAGAACTGAGTCCTACCCAGCACAGGCCGATGGGTTGAGGATTGAGGCCCCCCGATTGCGGGGCTGTCGACTCGTCCTCAGGTGTCGACCCGGTCCCTCAGCCGCTCTGAAGGAAGAACGATGGCATCCACGATCCCGCCGCTGACTAAGATTTACCCGGACGGCAGGCCGTACCACAGGATGGACGTGGTCGAGGAGGAGATCGCTGCCCTGTCCGAGAAGGGCTTCGAGGAAGTCTTGCGCCGGGGGGTGATCACGGCACGGGGAAATCCGGACTTCGTCAGGCCCGAGACCCTGATGCACTTCCTCCGCGCTACGCGGCGCGACAACAGCGACCGTCGTTTCGAAGCCCTCTATCCCCTCGTCTTGCGGCGTCTGCTCCTCGCCCTGCCACGGGGAGAGAGACGCACCGAGAAGCGGACCGAGATCGATGCCTTCACGGCCGATCTGATCGACGTGGTTCGCACCCGCTTCGTCGGGCTCGTCACCCTGGACCGGACCGGCGGCGACGGGATGGACTTCTACGAGGTTCATTTCGACGAGGCCATAGCCGGCTTGCGAATGAAGGCTTGGAACAAGCTCAACAAGAAGGCGTCGAAGACCGATAGCCTCGAGGCCGATGACGGGAGTGGCGAACTTCCGGAGCATGTCGAGCAAGCCGCCGGGAGCTACCAAGAGGACGAGGAAGACATTTTGTCGGACCCGAGTTACCGGGAACGCGTGATGAGGGGGATTGACCGCCTGAAACCGGAACAAAAGGAGGTCATGCTGATGTCACTCGCCAACATCCCAACCGAGTCGTCGGATCCGACAGTCCCTTCCATCAGTGGCCTTCTCGGCTGCGACCCCAGTACTGTCCGATACCGAAGACGGCGTTCGATCGTACGGATCCAGGCCATGCTGGCCACGGGAGAGTTGGGATGAGCGCGCGCCCCATCCCGTCAGGCCTGCTGGAAGCGTTCGTTTCCGCATACCTCGCCGACCCAACCGCCCTGTCGCGCTACGTGGCACTCCATCCGGATCATGCCGGGGCATTCGTGGCCTACGCCCATGAGATCGCGCTGCAAGCGGCTTGCCGAGACGAGCAGACGATCGCTCAGGACGACGAAGCCTGGATCGCGGCGCAGATCGCCACAATCAGGCGAACGGAGACGCCGGACCCCTTCGCGCGGTGGAGTCCCTCCGACTATCAGTCTGCCCGACGAGAACTCGACGTCCCGTCGTCCGTGCTGACGGCCTTCCGTGACCGGGTCGTGGCACCCGCGAGCGTCCCACTATCGTTCCTCGACAAGCTGTCTGGCCTTCTCGGGGTCGGCTTGGCGGAGCTAGCTGCTTTCCTCGGCGGACCACCCCGATTGGGCAACGCCATCTCGTACAAGGCCGACGGTGCTCCTGCCGCACCCAAGGAGAAGGCGTCCTTCGCGACCCTCCTCACGGATGCGAGTGTTCCTCCCGAAAAGGTGGAGGCCCTGTTGAGCGAGGACGACTGACACTTGGACGCCATCGAGCTAGGCAGGCAGACTGCAACCCGGCTGCATGATGAATTAGTCGCCAACGGGGTCGATCCGGACGACCCCATGGCGTTGGTCAATGCGGAGGCAGGGCGCCGCGGGATCGAGATCAACCCGATCGCGCCGGGAAGCCCGTTGCTGGCCGGGGCCCGTGCCAGTTTCGACCCAACGACGCGGTGCATCCGGCACGAGCGGACCGACAGCCGTTTCGAGAACGCGTTCCTCGTGGCGCATGAACTCGGCCATGTGACCTTGGGCGACGACAGGATCCCGCATGAGGCGGCGACGATCGACATGGCACGGCCGGTCGAGACCGCCCCCGTCGGGGAGGAGCGGGTCGCGGATTACAGCCGCAGAACCCGACGTGAGGTCCAAATGGACCTCTTCGCGCGCGAACTGCTCCTGCCCCGGAAAAGAGCGCGCCGCCTGCATCTCGACGAAGGGCTCACCGCCACCCGAATCGCCGGGAAGCTGGGTGCGCCGTTCGACGTCGTCGCCCAGCAGCTCCTCGACGCCCTGCTACTCCCGGCCGCCGCTCCTCCTTCGCCGCCCAAGCCTGCGGCCCCGCTGAACGGAAAACAGCAGACGGCGGCCGATCACCGGGGCGGGGCCTATCTTCTCGAAGCCGGACCCGGCACCGGCAAGACGAAGACGCTCGTAGCACGGGTCGCCGCCCTCGTGGCCGAGGGTGAGGATCCCCGGTCCATCGTCGTCCTGACCTACTCCAACCGCGCCGCTGCGGAACTTTCGGAACGCCTCGCCGCCGCCAACGCCGAGGCCGCCGCCGCCATCTGGATCGGCACGTTCCACGCCTATGGCCTCAACCTAATGAGGCGGTTTCATGCGCAGATGGGCTACTCGACCGAGCCACGCCTGATCGACCGAACCGACGCGATCGGAAACCTGGTCGAGCAGGTCGCGTCGCTGGATCTGAGGCATTACCGTAACCTCTACGACCCCACGGCGGTGCTGCGCGACATCCTCGGCGCGATCTCGCGCGCGCAGGACGAGGTCGTGTCCGTGGCGGCATACGAGCATCTGGCCGAATCCATGCGGCGGCAGGCCGGAACCGACGCGGTTGCGCTCGATGCCGCCGAGCGCGCGCGCGAGGTGGCCCGGGTCTATCGGTGCTACGACGACCTCAAGCGCGCCCTCGGGCGTGTCGATTTCGGCGACCTGGTCGCGGGCTGCGTCACGTTCCTCGAGGGCCGAGCCGACGTGCGGAGCCGCCTACGCACCGAGATCCGCCACGTTCTCGTCGACGAGTACCAGGACGTGAACCGGGCGAGCGTCCGCCTGCTCCGGGCCATCACCGATGCCGGTCGCAATCTCTGGTGCGTCGGCGACGTCCGGCAGTCGATCTACCGCTTCCGCGGAGCGTCGTCCTTCAACATGGCGCACTTCAGGACCGTCGACTTCCCGGGCGCGACCGGCTCCCGCCTGGACGTTAATTATCGCTCCTACAAAGAGATCGTCGACGCCTATTCGACGTTCGCCGACGCCATGCCGGTCGAGGGTTCGGAGGGACATGCCCTTGTCGCGAAGCGAGGGACGTCGGCAGCCGCCGTCGAGTTCAGGACGGTCGCGGGCGACGGCACTGCCGAGGTGGACGAACTGGCCGCCTCCATCGAGGCGTTCCGATCCCCGGAGCGGTCCTATCGCGACCAAGCGATCCTTTGCAGCGGCAACGACCGCCTGTCCAGGATCGCGCTCGCGCTCGAGGCGCGCGGCGTGCCCGTCCTTTACCTCGGCAACATCTTCGAACGGCCCGAGGTGCGCGACCTGCTTTCCTGGCTCTCGCTGCTCTGCGACCCGCGCGCGATGGGGCTGGCTCGGGCCGCTCCCGTTCCCGAACTCGTCATGGACATCGCTGACGTGGCCACGGTCGTCGACCACGCCCGCGAGCGGGACGGAACACCGCTCGACTGGTGCAGGAACGCCGTAGCCGCGGGGTTGAGCGATCACGCAAGGACGACTGTCGAGACCCATGCGCGGATCTTCGACGGCTTGGGGCCCGCGTCCGATCCCTGGATAGCGGCGGCACTCTTCCTCTTGGATCGCACGCGGCTGGCGGCGACGTTGGCGAACTCGGAGGGAGTGGCCGGGCGCGCCAAGTGCATCGCCGTCTGGCAGTTCATGAACTTCGCGCGATCCCAGACCGGCGGGAACGCCCGCGTGCAGGGCCTCCTCGACAGGATCAGGCGGATCTCAATCCTTTCGGATGAGCGCGAGATGCGCAACCTGCCGGCCTCGGCCAGCGGCATCGACGCCGTCCGGCTCATGACGATGCACGGCAGCAAGGGCCTCGAGTTCCCGGTCGTCCACATCCCGGGGATGAACCGCAACACGCTGCCGCGCAGCCCGAGCACACCGACGTGCCCCCCGCCTGCGGGGATGGTGGAGGGCGCCGCGCACGGCGGCCGCGACGTGACCGACCGCGAGCACCGGGAGGAGCAGGAATGCCTCTTCTACGTGGCGCTGTCGCGCGCGGAGGACCGTTTGGTCCTCTACGCGCCGGACCGGACTGTCGGCGGGGCGAACCGGCCGGCCTCGCCGTTCGTCGACAGGCTCAGCCCAGCGCTCAGCCGGACGACGGTCTCACCTCCCCCGTTCGGTATCGACGAATCCCTGCCCCCGGTCGAAGTCGTGTTCCCGGCGGAGCTGTCGATCACGCAGGCACAGCTCGCCCTCTACGAGAGATGCCCGCGACGCTACTTCTACGCCCACGTCCTGCGTGCCGGCGGTCGCCGCGTGTCGACTGCCTTCATGGACATGCACGAGGTGGTCCGGAGGGTGACGTCGGCGCTTTCCGCCGATCCGGCGCATCCGTCGACAACCGAGGCAGTCGCGGCGCTCCTCGACTTCCACTGGGCGGACTCGCCATTGGCCCTCGTCCCGATCGAGGCAGGATACCGCAAGGCTGCCGAAGAACTCCTGGAATTCTTCCTGCAAAGCCGTGCCGGCCGGACGATGGGTCCCCCGGAACGCGTGAGCTTCACGGTGCGGAACGCGACCGTCATCGTCGACGTGGAGGAGACCTCCGTCGACAGCGCCGGTGGCAAGTCGTACAGGCGGATCCGTACCGGGCACCGCTCGTCTGCTGCGTCGAAGCAGAAGGCGCACGACGCGCTGCCGATCGCCGTCTCCCGCGTGTCACCGGGCAGCAGGGTCGAGGTCATCTTCCTGTCGGATGGCGCCGTCGAGCCCCTGCAGCCGAAAGGTTCGCTCCTCGCCAAGCGTGCGCTCGAGATCGAGTCCAAGGTTTCGGACATCCTCGCCGGCCGCTTCCCGACCGACCCGTCGGTCTTTCAGTGTCCGAAGTGCCCGTCCTTCTTCGTCTGCGGCCCGCTGCCGCCGGGGCGGCTCGAAAAAATTCGCGAGAACCTTCCCGGGCGTCCCTAGGCCCGGGGATTGATCCTTCAGAAGCGGTCGGAACCTCCTCCCGAAGGCCGCAGAGAAGGAGCGGACACCATGAAAGACGACATCGATCGCCCCGAGCGCGACGGCAGCGGGAGCCGCGGCGCCCCGAAGGGCAAGCTCCGGTACCTCCTCGCCGTCGACTCGGTGGACTTCAAGACCGTGGAGACGAACGACCCGATCATCCTCGGACGCCAGGTCCTGGAGAAGCGGGGCCTTCGGCCGTCGGAGGCCTTCAGCCTGTTCAACATCCTCCCGAACGGCGACTTCGAGGACGTGCGCCCCGACGAGGAGCTGGACCTTCGCGAGGACGGCATCGAGCGGCTCATCGCCTTCTCCACCGACCGGGTCTTCCGCGCTACGCTGAACGGCCGCGTCATCGCCTGGGGCGTCGCTTCCATCCCGGAAAGCGCCCTCCGCCACCTGGCGGGCATCGGCCCGGACGAGTCCGTCTTCCTCGAGGTCCGCGGCGGCACCGATCGCCTGGTTCCCGAGGGCGGTCACGGCGACCTTGACCCGAACGGGACCGAGGCCTTCATCACCGCCCCCAGGCCCCGTGCCTACTTCTTCGTCGTGAACGGCAAGCGGTACGAAAGCGCGGAGCCGCGCCTCACGGGGCTCCAGATCAAGGCGCGGGTCGAGAACTGGAACCCGGAGCACGACCTCCTGCTGGAGGGGCACGGCGACGATCCGGACCGCGTGATCGCGGACGACGAGTACGTCGATCTCGATGCCCTCCACGGTCCGGTCCGCCTCTCCCCGGTCCCGAAGGCGAACTTCGGCTGATGCACCCGGTCACGGAACGCCAGTTGGCGCACCTGAGGGCGCGTTTCGCGACGGTCGACGCGACGCCCCTCGCCGACGGCTCGGTGCTCGTCAAGGTGCACGACGTCCCTCTCCCGGCGGGCTGGTCCGCCAGCACGACGGACGTCAGGTTCGTCGTGCCGGCGAGCTATCCCTTCTCGGCCCTCGACTGCTTCTGGGCGGATGCGGGCCTCACCCTCGCGAGCGGCGCCGCCCCCCAGAACACGGGCCAAAGCCCGATCCCCGGCGCGCCGCTCGAGCCGGTGCTCTGGTTCTCGTGGCACCTGGTCCATCCCTGGAACCCCAACCAGGACAGCCTGTCGAGCTGGATGAACTCCATCCTAGACCGCATGAGGAGGGCGACATGAGCGGACTGCGCCTTGCCTGCCCCACGTTTTCGGACATGCGCGGGAGGCTCCTCGCGAGAAGCGACGTCGAGAGCTGCGCCGTCGGCTTCGCGCGCTGGAATCCCGAAAGCCGCTCCTGGGTGGCCACGGGATGGGAGATGGCTCCCGAGGGCGCCTACGAGAGGCGCGACCGGGTGTCGGCCGTGCTCGGCGCTTCGTACCTCGTCGATGTCGTGAACCGATCGCGGGCAAAGGGGCTCTCGCTGATCATGGCGCACTCGCATCCCAATGCGGACGGTGCCCCGCGCTTCTCGGCCGTGGACGATGCGGGAGAGCGCGAGATCGCCGCCTTCCTGCAAAGGCGTTCCCCCGTCGGCGGCCCCCTCGCATTGGTGGTGGGGCCTCAGGGTTGCTGCTGCCGAGTCCTCGGAGGCGAGGAGGAAGTGCCCGTCTGGGAAGTCGGCGAAAACCTTGTCGCGCATGCGGGCCCGGGCATCGACTGCCTGCCCTCGGCCGAGCACGACCGCCAGGTTCGGGCCTTCGGCGCTTCCGGACAGGCCATCCTGTCGCACCTGAAGGTCGTCGTGATCGGCGCCGGAGGCACCGGCTCGCTCGTTCTCCAGCAGCTCGCGCACCTGGGCGTCCGGCATCTCGCGGTGGTGGACCCGGACGTCGTGGAGACGACCAACCTCAACCGACTTGTCGGATCGCGGCCGGGAGACGTCGGCCTCCCGAAGGTCGAGGTGGCACGCCGGGCGGTGGCGGAAATCGCTCCCGAAGCGACGTTGGAGGCGATCATGGGCGACATCGTCGACGATGCGACGGCCTCCCTCCTGCCGCGCTTCGAATTCGCGTTCCTCTGCACCGACTCCCATGCGAGCCGGGCCGTCGTCAACCAGGCTGCCTACCAGCACCTCGTTCCCACCATCGACATGGGCGTGAGCATCACCGTCGGGCCGTCCGGCGTCGAGCACGTGACCGGGCGGGTCCAGATGCTGGCTCCCGGCATGACGTGCCTGACCTGCACGCGCGCCCTGGACGGCGAGCGGATCAGGCAGGAGATGATGACGCCCGAGCAGCGGGAGGCGGACCCGTACGTCCAGGGAGTCCGCGAGCCGCAGCCGGCGGTCGTCTCGTTGAACTCGACCATGGCCTCTCTCGCCGTCACGATGTTCCTCGGGGCGGTGACGCCGGTGCCATCCAAGGCACGCTTCCAGCTCTACGACGGCATCAAGGGCACCGTCCGCCCCGCGGTCGCGCGGGCCGATCCCGATTGCATCGTGTGCTCGGCGCAGGGAGCCCTCTCGCAGGGGTCTGCCTGGCCGTTGCCGACGAGGGTCCAGGGAGGCACCGTTGGAAGCTGAACGTCGGGAGGTGCTGTTCCTGGGCAGGGGTCCGGGAGCGGCGTTGCGTCGGGAGATCGAGGCCCGTGGGTGCATCGTCGCCGGGCCGCCCCCGGGAGCCGCACCGGTTCCGGTCGAGCGCCTCAGGGCCGTCGTCGCGAACCTGCCGGCGGGCGATCCGGCCGAGATCTGCGGGTGGATCCGCAGGAACGGCCGCACCCTTGCGGACTACGGCATCCGCCTCGAGGTCGTCTCGCCGGACGACGCCACGCTCGGCCTGGCCCAGTCCCTGGCACGCGACGAGTTCCGCCTTCCGAACGTCCGCGTGCGCACCCTCCCTTCGCATCCCATGCTAGCCGAGAGCATCGCGCGCCGCCATCCCGGCAGGACGCCCAGGCTGAATCTCGACATCGCGGTCGCGGACGGGCGAGAACGGTTGAGGAAGGTCGACGAGCCGCTCTTCCAGCGGGCGTTCTCCCATTGCAGCCGGGTCACGTTGATCGAGCTCTCGGGCGGCAGGTCGGAGGCACGCGTGTTCGCGGCCCACATGGTCGTGACGGGATCCTACGCCGGAATTTGGCCGCAGCCGGCGTTCGTCAAGCTCGACTCCACCGAGAAGATCGAGCGCGAGTATCGGAACTACCGCGATTTCGCCGAACGGTATGTCCCGTTCGGCCTGCGGCCCAACGTGCAGGCGACGATCACGGGAGCGTTCCGGAGTCTCCTGGTCGGCGACTTCGTCGACAACTCGGAGTCGCTTTGGGACCTCGCGCGGCGCGGCGTCGCCTCGCAGGCCATCACCTCCCTCGCCGACGAGAGCCTTCGCGGTTGGTGGGACCAGGGCTATGCGGCCGATCCGTCCAGGGGCTCCGTCGCCTCCGCGATGAAGGCGGCGAACCTTTGGGATGCGGACCGGATCGTGCCCTCCTATCCCGAGCGGGCAGCCGAGGCGGGCGTGGCGCCCGATCCCTCCATCCTGCGCGACAGGCTGTTCGGCCTGAGACAGACCTACAGGCACGCCCCGATCCACGGCGACCTTCACGGCGAGAACGTGCGGGTCCGCAACGGCCAGGCCATCCTGATCGACATGGCCAACGTCGTCCGGGGGCCAATATCCGCGGACCGCGCGGCCCTGGAGACCTGGCTGGCGTTCGAGCTGCCTCCCGAGGCCGACAAGTCGCGGTTCGGCATCCTCCCTGGCAGGAGGAGATCGACCGGCTCTACGCGCCCGCAGCGTTCCGTCATCCGCCCGGCCCGTGCAATCCCGCATCCGGACTGCGATGGATGGCGCGCGTCGTGAGGCAGATCCGCACGATGGGTCTCGCGGCACAGTCGTGTCCCACGGAATACCAGACCGCGGTGGCCGTCCAGCTCCTGGGGCGATGCATGTGGGCGGACGGTCCGCCCGCCAACCGTTTCAGGCGCGGCCACGGGTACCGCGTCGCCTCCGACTTGATCGAAGACGCTTGCAAAAGGCAGGAAACATGAACGGACCCGCAAGATCGCTCCGGCTGGTCGGAACGGTCGCCTACCGAGAGGACGCGGAGGCCCTGCTCGCCCGGACGGGCGACGCGGCGCTTGTCGAGCGGGGGATCCCCCGCTCCCTCGTCATGAAATGTCCCGACGGTTGCGGCGAGACACTCGTGGTGAACCTGGATCCACGCTCGGGAAAGGCTTGGCGCCTGGACCGCCGCCAGGACTCGACCACGGTCTATCCGTCGGTCTGGCTCGCCGGCGGATGCAGGAGTCATTTCATCCTCTGGCGGGACGCCATCCTGTGGTGCGACCGCTTCGAGGAGGGAAACGTCGAGCCACCGTACGACGCGAGCATCGAGGTTGTCGTCCTCGAGGCGGTGCCGTTCGACCGCGATGCCGGGGCGGCAGAACTCGGAACCGCCCTGGACCTGCTGGCATGGGACGTCGCCAAGGCGCTTCGGAGGCTGGGGTCGAGGGGCGATGTGCGGGAGGGCGCCGGCCGGGCGCGGGGTACCTACCGGCGGGTCGCGGGACGCTGAGTTCGCGATCCGGTCGCCGAAAGCGGCGTACTCAACAGGATCCCGCATCGATCGGCGTTGAAGCTGCGAGCCGATGCGGCACGCGCATCGGCTCGCGCTTGTCGGCGCGATCCGATGCCAGCCACCGCCCGATGGCGGCTTGGATGCCCTTTGATGGGGCCATCCCGACTCTCCTGCCGGCGCTCAGGTCGGGATCGGCCCCTTGAAGATCATGGCGGCCCCTCCCGCTGTAGATCGGCGCCCAGCTTCAACGCTGATCGGCGCGTCAACCTGTTGAGCGTGTTGATGCAGGCTTGGTTGCGGAACGCCAACGGGCCATCGTTGCTTGCGATGCGTCAGGATGCGCGGAACGCAGGCAACGATCCAATTCACGTCTGGAGAACCGACGATTGCGGTGGACGAATCCCTCGCCGCCAGGGCACGTTCAAGCGAACGAATGCTCGGGAGCGGGGCGTGGGACGAGGAAGCGGTCTAGGCCAGGTCATCAAGGCGGTCGCGCGGGAGGCGGCGCGTCAGGATCGACTGAGGAAGCAAGTCGAGCGGGAACAGCAGCGCCACTTGGCCTACGTCAGGCGGGAGGAGGCTCGGGCCGACCGGGCTGACGAACGGCGGGAGCGGCAGGCGGCACGGGATGCGATCGCCCGCATGAGCGATGCCAGGAAGCGGGAGGCGGCCGCCTATCTGCAGGACCGCAAGGAACGTTGCGACCAGGCTTGCGAGGACGCGCGGGAGCGGCTCGAGCGTCTTGCCTGCATTCTTCTGGACACGCTCGACGTCGATGACCGGCTGTCATTCGAGAGCCTGCGCGTCGATGAGCCGGATCCAGTCCTCGACTATCCGCCCCGCCTCCTGAAGGCGCACAAGCAACCCGACATGGACGAGTTCGTCGGGAGCGTCCCGCGGCTCGGGCTCCTCGGTCGTATCCTGCCTTGGACGAAGCGGGCCCACGCCGGTGCACTCGAGGCCGCGCGTGCCGAGCACGCCGCCGCCCACGAGGCTTGGCTCCTCCTGGAGGCGGCGCGCGCGCGCGACCTCGAGAGTCTCAGGACTAGGCACGCTGCCTCGCTCGAGGGCCTGGATCGGAAAAGGCAGGAGCGCGACGGCGAGGTGGATGCCTTCCGCGACGACTACCTCAGGGGCGATCCCGACTCGATCGTCTCCTACAACTCGATGGTTCTCGAGAGATCCGCCTACCCGGCCGGGTTTCCCCAGAACTTCTCGCTCGCCTACATGGCGGCATCCAGGCAGTTGGTCGTCGAGTACGAGCTGCCTACCATCGACATCGTCCCGAGAGTTCTCGACTATCGCTACGTGAAGGCACGCGACGAGATCGTCGAGAAGGCCCGAAAGCCGTCCGAGATCAAGGCCGACTACGTCGACGTCGTGTCGGCCGTCGCGCTCCGGACGCTGCACGAGGTCTTCGAGGCGGATCAGGGTGGGCACGTGGAGACGTGCTGCTTCAACGGCTTCATCCATCACGTCGATCCGGCGACGGGAAACGACGTCCGTCCCCATCTCGTCTCGGTCCGCGCCACGAAGGAGCAATTCCAGGCGATCAATCTTGCCCGCGTCGACAAGCCGACCTGCCTGAGGAACCTGGGAGCGAGCGTCTCGCGCTCCCCCGAGGAGGCGCAGCCCGTCAGGCCCATCATCGAGTTCTCCATGGCCGACGCGCGGTTCATCGACCAGACGGACGTGCTCGGCGCCGTCTCCAGCGCACCCAACCTTATGGATCTCTCCCCGTCGGCATTCGAGACGCTCGTGGCGAATGCGTTCGGCCGGATGGGACTGGAGACGAAGCTGACCCGCTCCTCCCGCGACGGCGGCGTCGACTGCATCGCTTTCGACCAGAGACCGATACTCGGCGGGAAGGTGGTGATCCAGGCCAAGCGCTACCGTCACACCGTCGGCGTGTCCGCGGTCCGCGATCTCTACGGAACGATGATGAACGAGGGCGCGAACAAGGGAATCCTGGTCACGACGAGCGGATACGGTCCTGACGCCTTCACCTTCGCCAAGGACAAGCCGATCGAGCTGATCGATGGCGGGGGCCTCCTCTTCCTTCTGCAGGAGATCGGCATCGAGGCCCGCATCGTCTTCCCGCCCGGCTGATTCGCCTGAGAGCGGGGGCGCAGGCACCGGGAGCCCTGGATCGCGGTCCCGCAATCATTACGTGGCGTTGTCCGCAACCACTTCCTCAAGTCGCGTAAGGCGACTTCCGGTTACATCCCCTCATGTGCTTAATTGTGCAGGACCTTCCCACCCGGCAGACATGCCGCCCTCCAAGATGCCAACCGATCCTTTGCCCACGAGTCCTTGCGACGGGACATCGTGCCGTCGTGGGCGGAACGCTCGGATGCCTCGACCCCGCCTGACGCAAGAAGTTCATGGACTCGATCGTAAACCTCGTTCTCGCCCCCATCGGACTCTTCTCCGGCAAGCCACTTGCGGTGGGGATCGCCCTCGGGCTGCTCGGCGTCTCCGTGGCTCTGTACGCGCTCCTGTCGGTGGTCGGCGCGAGGAGGTTCAAGCGGGCGTTCGGCGGGTTGGCGCGGGAGGTCTCCCGGGTCCGGAGCGAGGGAGGAAGCCAGGAGGAGCGTCTCGCGCGCGCCGACGAGGTTTTCGGGGCAAGCCCCCTTGCTCCGGCTTGGCGGCAGTATCGCGCCTCGGTCCACTTCTCCGACGGGCACGTGTTCGCGTACTCGGACCCAGCAGCCTTCCTGACCGCCGAACGCATGCCCGGGCATGGCTACGTCAAGTGGTATTCCACCCTCGGCGGCGTCTTCCTCACGCTCGGGCTGTTCTTCACCTTCGTGGGCCTCTCGGCAGCCCTCCTCCAGGTGGCGGGCGACGAGGGGGGCGGATCCCTCGACCCGACCCAACTCCGGCACGCGGTCGAGGGCATCCTCGCCGTCAGCTCCGTCAAGTTCATCACCTCGCTCGCGGGCATCCTCGCCTACATCCAGTGGAGCATCGCGGCCCGCCAAGCCGCCTCCGCTCAGGACAAGCTCGTGGACAGGCTCGTCTCCGAGGTCCGCCATCTCTCCACCTACGTCGCGCCCGAGGCCGTGCTCGGCGACCTGTTGAGGGCGAGCGTCGAGCAGCGCGAACAGTTCAAGACCTTCGGCAACGACCTCGCCGTCGCCATCGGCCACCAGATCCAGGTGGCCATGAAGGCGCAGTTCGAGTCGTTGCCGGGAGAGGTCGGAAGCTCGGTCGGCCGGGCCGTCTCGGACGGGATGGCTCCCATCAAGGAGGAGATGTCCGCAATCGCGGCTCAGATCGGAAAGACGGGCGGCGACCTGGCGCACGGGGCGGGCGACGTCTTCAACCGCGTCTTCTCCGAAGGCTTCGGCGGGCGGATGACTGAGTTCGGCGAGATGATGGACCGAACCATCGGCGCGCTCGAGGGCTTGCCCGCCAAGGTCAAGCAGACGGAGAGCGGCCTCGGCGGCGAGATCGGCCGGGCCGCCGAGCAGCTCGCCGAGACGGCGCTTCGGATGAACGCCTCCATGGACCGCCAGCAGCAGGTCATGTCCGAAGCCATGCAGGGCCTCACCCAGCGCCTCTCCGCCATTCCCGAGACGGTGGAGGCCGCCTCCCAAGGCGCGATGGCCGCGATCGGCGGCACGGTGCGCCAGACCATTGAGGCCGCGAGCGCGGCGGCGGCGGAGGCCAGCCGCGCCGGGTCCGAGCGCCTCTCGTCCGAGGTGGGAGCCATCGCCGCCTCGCTCGCGACCTCCGCCGAGACGCTCCGCGTCGCGGCCGCAGACTCCGCGAACGGCATGAGGACGGCCATCGACGCGGCAAGCGCCGGGGCGGCCGAGGCGAGCCGCGCCGGGTCCGAGCGACTCTCGGCGGACATCTCCGCGATCGCCGCCTCGCTCGCCGATTCGGCCAACGTCCTTCGCTCGGCCGGCGCAGACTCGGCCCAAGGCCTCAAGGCGGCGGTCGAGGCGGCCACGGCCGGGGCCAACGAGGCGAGCCGCATCGGCTCCGAGCGCCTGTCGCGGGAGATCGGCGCGGTCGTGGCCTCGCTCGCGTCGTCCGCGGACAGCCTGCGTTCGGCCGGGGCGGATTCCGCGCAAGGGCTGAGGGCGGCGCGCGAGGAACTTGCCGCCGGGGTTTCGGACGGGGTGCGCGCCGTCGCCGAGACGGCGGCGGCCGCCACGGAGAAGCTGAACGCCACGCTTGCCACGCTGAATGCCGCAGTGGCCGGCCTGTCCTCGCGTCTCGAGGAGTCCTCCTCGGCGATCGCCTCCCAGAACGGGCAGCTCACGCGTGCCGGGGAAATCGTCTCGGGGGCGTCGGGTTCGCTCGTCCGCGCGGCCGGGGCGGTCGAGGAGGCGGCCTCGCCGCTGCCGGGAGCCATGCGCGGCGTGAACGAGGCCATCCAGCTCGTGTCCCTCGCGAGCGAGCGAATGCACGCGGCGTCGAGCGCGAACGAGCGGATCGCCGCCTCCCTCACCGCGACGGCGAACGGTGCGGAGCGCGCCTTCGGCGAGCAGGCGGACCGCCTCGCCGAGCTCCAGGCGGGGGTCAAGGGTACGATCCACGACCTCGTGCAGGGCGTCACGGGACTGGCGTCGGAAATCTCCCGCTGCATCGAGGCGTATGATCGGGAGATCGCGAACTCCATCAGCAGCCTCGAGACCGCCGTTCTCGACTTCACCGACATGGCGTCCGATCGGCGGCCCGCGGCGGTGGCGGGCGGGCGCGCCTGATGGCCCTCTTCGCCTCGGCGCGGAAGCCGACGGACCTCGACGACCGCAAGGACGTGTTCGCGCCGGTGGCCGACCTCATGGTCGGCGTCGTGTTCATCTTCATCGTCATGATCATGGCCCTGTCGCTCGTGATGGTGGACGACGTCGTGCCGCGCGCCGACTACGACCGGGTCGTGTCCGATCTGCGGACCGCCAAGGTGGATCTGGCGGCGGCCGAGATCGCCGCAGCAGAGGCCGCACGGCAGCGGGACGCGGCGGAGACGCAGGCGCGCCTCGCCCAGGAGCGCGCCGTCCGCTCGGAGGAACGCGCCCGCCGCTCGGAGGAGTCGCGGGAGCGCCTCGCCGCCTTCGTGCGCTACGTGCGGGACTCCGGCGTGATGCCCGTGCTCGGGCGCCTCGCCGAGGCGGACGCGCGCCGTGCCGACATCCTCGAACGCGTCCGGGACCGCCTCGCGAGCAGCAAGATCACCGTCGAGATCGACGCCGCTGAGGGAACGCTGCGCCTGCCCAGCACGCTCCTGTTCGAGTCCGCCAAGGCCGACCCGACGGTGGAGGGAACCGCCATCATCCGAGAGCTCGGCGTGGCGCTGGCCGACATCGTGCCCTGCTATCTCGCGAACTCGGACCGCCCCTCCTCCTGTCCGGCGGACGACGGAGGGGTGGGGGTCCTGAGCGCGGTCTACGTGGAGGGCCACACCGACGCGGCCGCGTTCCGGAACACCATCGACCGCTTCCGCAACAACTGGGACCTGTCGGCGGCGCGGGCGATCGAGGCGTTCCGGATCATCCGTGAATCGGACGCGCGGATCGCGGGGATGCGCAACGACGAGGGGCAGGCGCTGCTCGGCGTCAGCGGCTACTCGGACACCCGGCCGTCGGCGCGGGACGTGCTGCCCGAGGCGCGCCTCGACGACGCGGTGAGGGAGCGGGACCGCCGCATCGAGATCCGCCTGATCATGTCCGTCGACGAGAACGAGGTGCGCACCACCATCCGCGACATAAACCAACGGCTCGACGCGATCGATGGCGACCTCCGATAGCCCGGCCGGGGCGGCGTTCCCGACCATCAGGGTCGGGAGCCTCCTGAAGGTGAACGCACGCCCCCGCCTCGCGCGGCTCGCGCGGGACCTGGCCGACCGCTACGGGGCGGCGGAGGCGAAGCAGGCGGTCCCTGCCTCGCTCCTCGCGGAGGCCGCCAAGAAGCTCGCCGCCTCCGGGGGAGACCTTGAAGGGCTGACGCAGCGCGAGCGCAAGGCCGCCGTCGAGCTGCTCTGGAACGAGATGGAGGGGTGGAGGGCCGGCGAACGGGACGTGAGGCGTTGGCTCGCCTGGGCCGACGACGGATGGGGCGGCCGCGTCGGCGTCACCCGCGTCGCGATGAGCTACCTCAGGAACTTCGATCCCGACCATGTGGCGACCGGGGAAATCGGCCGCTGGCTCGCGCCGCGGGCGGGCATCTCGTACGGCCCGTTCGGGCATGCCTTCGCCCGCCGCCGGCTGTTCGCGCCGGACGCCGCCCTCGAGGTCGCGCGCGAGCTCCTTGCCGGCGACGCCTCCTTCGTCGACGAGGTCGAGGGCGACGTGAGGTCGAGATCCGTGCTGCGAGGCTCCGGGTTCGCCGTGGCCGTGGCGGAGCAGTACGGGCGCCGTTGCGGCAACGCGAGCACCAAGGACGTCGGCCGGACGCTGCGCAGGCTCCTCGACCTTGTCGGCGAGCGCGGCCTCGACGCGAGCCGCGGATCGGGGGTGCTCCGCTCGAGGGCGCGCGTCTCTCTCGTCTCGGGCCTCGTCATGTGGGGCCGGAGGAGCGCCGGGAACGTCGACCCCGCTCTCGAGCTCGTCCTGTCGCTGCTCGACGACCCGCGCGCCACCCCCGCCGCCTGGCGGGGCATCCCCGACGAGGTGCGCCACGAGGTCGAGGGGTGGCTGACGGCCCGCACCCTCGAGAACCTCTTCCGCGTCATCGAGCAGCTCAAGACCGATCGGCAGGACATGGCCCAGGAGCGCGCGGAGTTCTGGAGGGGCTACCTCCCCTTCATCCGCAGGGCGTTCCTCCTGTGCGCGCCGCGGGCCGAGCCGTTCGCGGAGCGGCTGAAGGAACCCTTCGGTCGCCTCGAAAGCCAGCAGAAGGACCATTGCGGCATCCTCCTCGAGCTGGCGGGTCCTGCCGGCGACCGCCTGACGATCTTCGAGGTCAACAAGAACGGCAGGGTGATCTTCTGGCGGCAGGGATCGCAGGCGACGCCGTCATTCTATGACTTCGCCCACTCCTACGATCGGGACGACATGCTCCGCAGGGGAGACAGCAACACCACCCATCAGGGTGGCTGGCAGGCCAAGGTATCCGACTTCATCGAGGCGGAGACGGGCGTGAGGCGGGCCAGGCCGGGGAGACGCACACATGGCTAGGGCACCTATCGTTCGTGCGGACCGCATCGCCGGGGGATGGCGGTTCACCTGCTCGAAGCCGGGCTTCCTCTTGTTCGGGCGCGAGCGCCCCGTGCCGGCCGACGGGTGGGAGGGCAGCAACGGCGACGAGCAGGCGCTCGTGCTCCTCAGGGGCCTCACGCAGCTTCCCGGTGCCCAAGTGGCCGGGGACGCGTTGGAGGTGCCGGACGACGCCATCTCGCGCTGGGAGGTGTCCGCGCGCGACCTCGCCGAGATCGGGCTGCCCGATCCGTGCCCCTATCGCCTGAGCGTCTCGTCCGAGCGCCCGGTGGCGGACCCGTCGGGCAAGCTCGATATCCGCTGGCTCGACGCCGAGTACCAGCCCGTGCCCGCCGTGCGGCGGGACGGGACCCTCATCGCGAGCGCCAGCCGCAGGTTCCTGCTGCGCGACCCATTGCGCTCGCTCGTCGAAGCCGTCGAGGACACGAACGCCGCTCCCACGGTGGAGGAGAGGATCCGCCGCTTCACGCGGGTGCGGCGTCACCTCCTCGACCTCGGGCGGGAGGTCAGCGTCTCCGAGAGCATGAGGAGCATGATCGTCTACCAGGCGACCGCCCTCGGCATCGGCAAGGAGCTGGGACCGGACGGCTTCACGTTCACGCCGGAGCTCCTCGGCGACGTGCCGTCCGTGGTGGAGGGCGCCGCGCCGCGCCGGGCGCCGCTCCTGAACCGCAGCGAGCGGGCGCGCTTCCAGAAGGATCTCGACCACTCGCACGCTGCCGGCCTCGAGGAGGCGCGCCCGAGCTATGTGATCGGCTCGAACACCTATGCCGTGCTTGATCCCGGCGTGCGCGCGGCACTGAGGGTCGTGCGGCAGGTCAACCGGAGCGACCGCGCGACCCGAGAGGCGTTTGCGGCCGACCGGATGTCGTTCCTGCTCGCCCCGCTGGAGGAGGTCGGATCCGACGGCTCCGTGGTCGAGTTCGGCGAGCGCGTGATCGGCATCAGGCAGTGGGAGGGCGGGGCCAGCCTCGGCGGGGGCGGCGGGGACAATGCTTGGTTCCCCGACGCGGAGGCGACGACCTACGTGCTCCGCGACGGCAAGGGCGGCGAGATCCACGTTCCTGCCGATGCCGCCGGCGAGATCGCGCGGGCGATGCGGGAGGCGATCGCGGAGGGCCGGACGGATGTCGAGGTGGAGGGTGTCACCTACCCCGTCCATCCGGACATGCTCGACGACCTCGCGCGCATACCGACCGTCGAGGAGCCGCGAAGGGACGAAGCGGAGATGCCGAGGCCCGAGCCGAAGGCGGCCAAGGTCTACCACTTCGTCAAGCCGACCGAGAACGTCGAGGAACTCGCTTACGTCGAGGCCCGGGGGGAGACGAAGGGCGCGGACATCGCCGCCGTACTCGGGCTCCTCAACGAACCCAAGCAGCACCAATCGGAGGGCATCGCCTGGATGCAGCAGGCCTATGTCACGGGCATGCGGGGCATCCTCATGGCCGACGACATGGGCCTCGGGAAGACGTTCCAGGTGCTGGCCTTCCTGAAATGGCTCCGCCTCCGGCCGGCCTCCGCCTCGGGGCGGAAGCCGATCCTCGTCGTCGCCCCCAAGTCGCTGCTCGGCAACTGGCTGGACGAGGTCGAGCTGCATCTCGGTGCCGACGGCCTTGGCAGCCCCGTGAGGCTGTTCGGCCCCGGCCTGCGGGAATTAAGGCTGCGTTCCCTGATGAAGGGGCGCGACATCGAGCTTGCGGTCGAGACGCTCGATGTCGGGCGCCTCCAGGGCGCCGACTGGATCCTCACGACCTACGAGACGCTGAGGGACTACCAGATCTCGCTCGCGCGGGTGGACTTCGAGGTCGTGGCCTTCGACGAGGCGCAGAAGATTAAGGAAAGCGGGGCCATGGTGACGCAGGCCGCCCGCTCGCAGAAGGTGGCCGGGCTCCGGATCATCATGACGGGCACGCCCGTCGAAAACGGGCTCATGGACCTTTGGACGCTGATGGACGTGGCCTGGCCGGGCCGCCTAGGGTTCAGCGAGCGACAGTTCCGCTCCGACTTCGTGAAGGGCAAGGAGCGAGACCCGGCGGAACTGCGCCGCATCCTCACCGAACCCGCCAACGATAACGGGACGATCCTCCCTCCCCTGATGCTCCGGCGGCTGAAGGATACCGTCGGCGGCCTGCCGCCGAAGAGTTTCCAGACCGAGACAGAACCGATGCCGGAGGTGCAGGCGACCGCCTATACCAAGGCCATCGAGGCCCAGGCGCGCGGGGAAATGTCCGCCCTCGTGGCGCTCCAGGCCATCCGCAACGTCTCGCTCCACCCTGACCTGCAAAGGCGGATCGACTTCACCGACGAACGATCCGTCGACGAGTTCATCGGCATGTCGGCGAGGATGCGCATCCTGTTCCGCATCCTCGACCTCGTCCGCGAGCGCGACGAGAAGGCACTCATCTTCGTCGACCTTCGCCGCGCCCAGCGCGTGGTCGGCGAAATCGCCCGGCACCGCTACCGCCTCGAGCACCTGCCGCACGTAATAAACGGGGAGACCACGAACGAGCGACGCGACGTCATCCGCAAGGGCTTCCAAAAGCGCCGGGGATTCGAGCTCCTGATGCTGTCGCCCCGCGCGGCCGGCTTCGGGCTGACGCTCCATTCCGCCAACCACGTCGTGCACCTGAACAGGTGGTGGAACCCGGCCGTCGAGGATCAGTGCACCGATCGCGCCCACCGCATCGGGCAGGAGCGCGACGTCACCGTGTGGCTGCCGACGGCGAGGCACCCAACATACGGGGACAACTCCTACGACCTCGTGCTGGACCGCCTGCTGGCCGAGAAGCGCAGGGTGAGCCGCGACGTCATCGTCCCCGTGCAGTTCGACACGTCCGAGCTCGCAGGCTTCCAAACTTCGGTCTTCGGCGATGCTCCGATCCATCTTGACCTGGCCAACATGGACTGGAAGAGCTTCGAGGATTGGACGCTTAGCAGCCTGATAGAGGCGGGATTCGTGGCGAACCGGACGCCGGCAACGGGCGACTTCGGAGCCGACGTAATCGTCCGCTTGAGGGAAGATCCCCGGCGCGGCGCGATCGTCCAGGTCAAACATCGCTCGTCGGGCAAGCTGGGCACCGTCTCGGAGCGGGAGGTCATCGACGTTCTGCGTGCGAAGATGCGTTACCCGATCAAGGATCCCGCCCTTCTGCTTGTCACCAACGGATCACTTGACGCGGCCGGTCGGTCGGCCGCCTATCGACATGGCGTGGAGGTCATCGACCACTCGCGGATTGAGGCGCTGGCGACCCTCGCACGGATGACCATCTCGGGGACGCAGGCACCCGATTGACCGAACGGGACAGCCCTGGCGCCACTTCGCGGCAGCGCGCCGCATCCTCGGCGTCCAGCCCATAGTATAGTTGACAGAAGTGGCTCTCCCCAAACGACGCCTCCCGCGGAAGCGCGGCTGAAGCACCCGAGGTCCGTCCGCGTTGCGCGCGCCTTCCGGACGGCGGGGCATGCCGCGGGTTGCGGCGGCGGCCTGTGACGGACCGGGCCGCTCGATCATCTCGGCGATCCGTTCTCTGGCCTCACTGCCATGCCCCAGGCGCGAAGCGAGGTCCATTGCGGAACCGCGATCCAGGCTCTATCCGGCTTCGTCGTTCTCGGGCGGCCCGTCGGTGCCATCACCGGCCTTCGCGGAACCCTTCCGCTTCTCCCTTCGCCTGGCCACCTCCGCCCGCGCATCCTCCCATTTGTAGGACACGCTGCCATGGACCCGAAGTCCCGGACCTGAACTCTCGGTCGGCCCCAGGAAAACGACGCCGCGTTTCTCGAGCGCGAGCTTCACGGCCTCTATGGTCGAAAGCAGGGGGTCGATGTCTCCCGCCTCCAGGCGCACCAAGCTCCGCTTGCTGATCCTGGCCTCTTCGGCAAGCTCCTCGAGGGAGAGGCCGAGCAAGACCCTCGCGGCCCTGAGGATGTTCGGATCAGCAGGCATCGGTGGCAGGATCACCGAGCCCGCCGCCTTGTCAACAATTTGTCCCGCAGTGCCATCTGAGTACACTGGAGTGACAACTATTGCCCCAAATATGTTGATGTGGTTGATTGTCGATCGTCGGACGCGGGAATGATTCGGGCGTCCGCGCGATCCTGGAACGTCCCACTTCCCAATCACCCAGCCATGCGAGGCCACCATGCCGCCGGACACGAGGGAACTCGAGGAGATCCTCGGAATGGGTCATGCCCGACGGATGCGAGGGCAGCGTCGCGCGGAGGCAGCGGAGATGATGAGTCGGGCGGCGGAGGGCGATCACTTGCCGACGACCGACCAGCTACTCCGGGGCTATCCCTTCCTTGGCGGCGACATGGTGCTCGACATCCGGTCCTTTGTCGCGGCGGCATCGAGCGAGGCGCTCGATCGGGAAGAGTTCGAATCCTTGCGGAGGCTGACAGCCGCCACACAGGGCGAGAGGTTGGATGGCCTTTCGGCCGACGCGGCCATCCTCGACGCACTCGGGGCCTGCCGCTTCACCGAGACGTCCGACCCGGAAGGGAGCATCCGCCTGCGGTGCGTAATCTACGCGGCGTTCCTCGGCGACATGGAGGCCGCCCTCGTAGTGGCCGCGGAGGCCGCGTTGATGGCCTACATGCAGGAATGGCACCGCGAGGGCGACGGAAGCGACGCCGTTTGGCAGGCCCTCGCCTGGTGCGCCCTATCCGCCTCGAAGATGGGGCCGCTGCGCAGCCCGCCGCATCCCGTCAGCGAGATGGCCTCGACCCGCGACAGGCTCGACGCCTTTGCGGACGAGTTCAGGACACGGGTCTTCCGTTTGGCCCGCGAGGTCGACTGAACTCGGGCGGAGGGAAGACCATCGAGCCGACCCGATCCCGACGCCGGACCGGATGCTGGCCCCGCCGCAGCTTGCAGCTCGAACCGTTGCAGGTGCCCCAAGCGCCGGATTCCACGATACCGCAGGCAAGCCACCGGGCACGATGAAGGGCATGACTTCCCATGAGCGCCGAAGACGATGCCGAGGGGGCAATCGGCAAGGAAGAGCGGGAACGCCTTCGCGCACGTCATTTGATCCACGAGCTGGCCTCCTGCGGGCGCGCTGGCATCGAGAGGCACCTGTGGCAAACGCGCGAGAACCTCGCGGAAGATCGCGCCCGCATGCTCGTCGACAGCATCGTCGGCGCCATGGAACTGCGCCAGGATCACCTTATCGACATGCCGCTCGCGGAGCTCGGCCGCGAGGCCGACGAGCCCCTCAAGTGGACGCTGCTGTTCCACCTCGCATGCGCCGGGTACCGCCCCGCCCAGCTCGAGGTCGCGGCCCGCTGCGCCGCCGAGGTCGTTGTCATGGTGGCGCTGCACGATTCCTTCCTCGGGCGCACGCTCGACGACGAGGATCGTCGCCTCGTTGCGCGGGCGCTCACTGACGCCGAAGCCATGGTTGGTTACGCCGTTGGCTGGGGGGCTCTCGCGCATGGAATGGTGAGCGAGGGTCGCAGTGGGACGGTCGGATCGCCTGGAGACCCGAAGGCAATCGGCATCGAGGTCACCGCGGCCCTTTGGGCGGGTGTGGACACGAGCGCCCGCGAGCTCGGCTACCGGGAAGGATACGAGGAGGGAAGCAGCTTCGCCGAGGCCGTCGCCAAGCGGAACCTCAAGGAGGCGCGGCCGTTCGAGGAGCCCGACCTTCGGCAGGACTCGTCGGGCCGCATTGTCGTGCCGCACGCGACGCTCTCCCGCGAGGACAAGAAGCTCTGGGGCATCGACTCCATCCTCGGCAAAGTGCTGCCGCTCGTTCACGCCGAGGGGCTCGCCGACGTTCGCCGGAACCTGCTCGCCGCTCATCCTCACGCAGCATTCGCGATCGAGCGGATCCTTGGCGATCTCGC
>CANJKV010000054.1 GCA_947474855.1 Aurantimonadaceae bacterium
GTACCTCCGCCGCCTCGCCACGCGCTTCGCCGGGGCGGAGAACGTCGAGGAGATGGCGCGCCCCTCCATGGGCAGCGAGGACTTCGCCTACATGCTGAAGGCCCGCCCCGGCAGCTACTTCTTCCTCGGCACCGCCGGGCGGCGCGAAAAGGACTGGCCCCTCCACCATCCGTCCTACGACTTCAACGACGACCTCCTCCCCGTCGGGGCCGCCTTCTGGACCGAACTGGCGGAGGATTTCCTGGGAAGCGGTGAACAGCGGGGATAAGACCGAATTCCTCTGGATCGACGCGAGCCTTCGTCTAGTTCGGTTGTATTAGGAATATAAGCCCGTTGACTCTCGGCCATGCGAGAGTCCTTCTGGAACATATCATGAACGGAGATTCGGTCTTGGGTGACGTCCTTGCCGATCTGCGGCGAAGCCTTGCCGCGATCGAATCCGGCCGCGGTGCGGGCCCTGCCGCAGCGCAGCGGCCGCGCCTCGACGCGCACGGCTTTCGCGACGCGCGGGAGCGCTCGAGTTCCGAGTCCTCGCATGTCGGCGAGGGAAGCTTCAGCTTCGGCATGGCCGCGGTCGACGCGCGGGTCGGGCCGATGCCCGTCGGCGCGCTTCACGAGATCCGCGCCGCCTCGCAGAACGACGGCCCGGCCGCGGGCGGCTTCACCGTCGCGCTGATGCTGCGGGCCATGGGCGGAACCGGGGCGCGGCAGGCCGTGATCGTGCGCCAGTCGATGACGGCCGCAGAGTTCGGCGAGATGCACGGGGCAGGGCTCCTGGCGCTGGGGGCCGATCCCGGCGCCCTGCTTCTCGCCCGCACGCGGGACGGACTCGGCAGCCTTCAGGCGGGGCTGGAGGCGCTGCGCTCGCCCGGCATCGGCGCGGTCGCGATCGAGATCTGGGGGAACCCGCGCGCGCTCGACCTCGACGCCACCCGCCGCCTGGCCGTGGCGGCGCGGCGCTCGGGCGCGGCGGCCTTTCTCCTGCGCGTCGGGGCGCCCGAGGGCGCGCCGAGCGCGGCGCATGCACGCTGGCGCGTTCGGGCCGGGTCCTCGACGCCGCTCGCGGCCGGCGCGCCCGGCCATCCCGTCTTCGAGATCGAACTCCTGCGGCATCGGGCTGGCCTGCCGCAGCAGACATGGCGCGTGGAGTGGAGCCGTGACGCACGAACCTTCCGGGACCCGTCGATTCCTGTGCCTATGGCTGCCGTTTCTCCCCACAGATCGCTTGGCGCGCTCGGCGCCGAGCCGGACCGGCGCGCCCTGCGCCGCGTCGGCTGAACTGCATGGGCCGCTCGTCGTCGCGGCCCGCGTCAAGGGCGCGATGCGGCTCGTCGCGGGCGACGCGGCGGCCCGGCGCCTCGGCCTCCTGCCGGGCCTCGGCCTCGCCGACGCGCGCGCCCGCGTGCCGCATCTGGCGGTCGCCGACCACGACCCGGCCGCGGATGCCGCCTTCCTGGCACGCCTTGCCGACGCCTGCGACCGGTATACGCCGCTCGTCGCCCTCGACGGCGCGGACGGGCTGATCCTCGACATCGCCGGGGTCGTCCACCTCTTCGGCGGCGAGGCGGCGATGAAACGCGACGTGGAGGCGCGGCTCGCCCGAGCCGGCGTCGCCTGCGTCGCGGCGGTGGCCGGCACGCCGGATGCCGCCCGCGCGCTCGCCCGCTTCGGCGGCTTGCCCGGCGCGGTCGTGCCGCCCGGCGGCGAGCCGGCGGCCGTCGGGCGGCTGCCGGCGGCGGCGCTCGGGCTGGATCACGCGGAAACCGTGGCGTTGGCGCGGCTCGGCCTTCGCACCGTCGGCGATGTCGCCGAGCGCCCCCGCGCGCCCCTCGCCGCGCGCTTCGGCCAGGGGCTGATCGACCGGCTCGACCGGGTGCTCGGCCGGGCGGAGAACCCGATCGTGCCGCGCCGCCCGGTGCCGGTCTTCGCCGCCGAGCGCCGCTTCGCCGAGCCGGTCGGCCGGGTCGAGGACTGCGCCGCGGCGCTCAAGCGGCTGGCGCAGGACGTGTGCCGCCGGCTGGAGCGGCAGGCCAAGGGCGGCCGGCGCTTCGAGGCGAGCTTCTTCCGCACGGACGGCGCGGTGCGCCGCATTGCGGTTGCCACCGCCGCGCCGCTACGCGAGCCGGAGGGGCTCGGGCGCCTCCTGTTCCGCCGCATCGATTCGGCCGCCGACCCGCTCGATCCCGGCTTCGGCTTCGACGCGATCCGCCTCGCCGTGCTCCTGGCCGAACCGATGGCGGCCCGCCAGGACAGTTTCGGCGCACGGCGGCAGGAGTCGGCCGTGTCCGGCCTTGCCGACCGTCTCGGGGCGCGCTTCGGCGAGGACGCGGCCGTGCGCTTCGACGCCCTCGACACGCACATTCCCGAGCGGGCCGAGCGGCTGGTGCCGCTCCTGCGCGAGATCGGGGAGGTCGGCGATGCCGGCGCCTGGGTTCTCGCCCCGGCTCCTTACGAGCCGCGCGGCGAGCCGCCGGAGCGCCCTCTGCGCCTCTTCAATCCGCCCCAGCCGCTCGACGTCGTTGCCGAGGTGCCGGACGGCGCCCCGAAGCGTTTCCGCTGGCGGCGCGTCCTCCACGAGGTCGCCCATGCCGAAGGCCCGGAGCGCATCTCGGCCGAGTGGTGGCGGGGCGAGGGCGGCGCCGTTCCGACGCGCGACTACTTCCGCGTCGAGGACACGGACGGGCGGCGCTTCTGGGTGTTCCGCGCCGGGCTCTACGGCGTCGAGACGACCGGGCCGCGCTGGTTCCTGCACGGCCTCTTCGCGTGAGCGGGCCGGCCTTTGCCGAGCTGGCGGCGGCGTCGAGCTTTTCCTTCCTGCGCGGCGCCTCGCAGCCGGGCGAGGTCGTCCTGCAGGCGTTGGCGCTGGGACATGCCGGCCTCGGCCTCGCCGACCGCAACACGGTCTCGGGCGTGGTTCGGGCCCGCTCGGCGCTGCGCACCGTGATCGAGGACGAGACTCAGCCGGCCGAGGTCCGCGCCGCCGCGGAGCGCTTCCGCTACGTGTGCGGCGCCCGCCTCGTCTTCGCCGATGGCACGCCGGACATCATTGCTTATCCCGTCGACCGGAAAGGCTGGGGCGACCTCTGCCGCATCCTGACGGCCGGCAACCTACGGGCGGAGAAGGGCGACTGCCGCCTCGGCCTCGATGATCTCCTCGCCCGCGCCGGCGATCTCCTCCTCGTCGCCGTGCCCGGCGAGGCGCAACTCGGCGCCATGCCGGACCTGCTGCCGCGCCTTCGCGAGGCCGCGCCCGGCGCCGTCTGGCTGGGCGCCGCGATGCGCTATCGCGGCCGCGACCGGCGCATGCTCGCCCACTCTGCCGAGATCGCGGCGCGCGCCCGCGTGCCGCTTCTCGCCACCAACGACGTCCTCTACCACCACCCCGACCGCCGCCCGCTTCAGGACGTCGTCACCTGCGTGCGCCTCGGCCTGACCGTCGAGACCGCCGGCCGCCGGCTGGAAGCGAATGCCGAGCGCCACCTCAAGCCCGCGGCCGAAATGGCGCGACTCTTCCGCGATGCACCGCAAGCGCTGGAGGAGACGCAGCACCTCCTCGCCCGCGTCGACTTCGAGCTGGGACAGCTGAAGTACAACTACCCGAACGAGCCGGTGCCCGCCGGTAAGACACCGCAAGGCCACCTCGAAGACCTCGTACGTGGCCGCATCGCCGCCCGCTATCCCGCCGGCCTGCCGGACCACGTGGCGGAGACCATCGCCGACGAACTGCGCCTCATCGAGAAGCTCGATTACGCCCGCTACTTCCTCACCATCAACGACATCGTCCGCTTCGCCGAGTCGCGCGGCATTCTGTGCCAGGGCCGCGGCTCGGCGGCGAACTCCGTCGTCTGCTTCATGCTAGGCATCACCAACGTCGATCCCGCGCAGATCAGCCTTCTCTTTGCCCGCTTCATCTCGGAAGAGCGGCGCGAGCCGCCGGACATCGACGTCGACTTCGAGCATGAGCGGCGCGAGGAGGTGATCCAGCACATCTACGAGCGCTACGGCCGCCACCGCGCCGGCATCGCCGCGACCGTCATCACCTATCGCCCGAAGAGCGCGGTGCGCGACGTCGGCAAGGCGCTCGGCCTGACGGAGGACGTCACCGCCCGGCTCGCCGCGACCGTCTGGGGCAGCTGGGAAAGCGGCCTGCCGGACGAGCGCATCCTCCAGGCCGGCTTCGACCCGGCCGACCCGATCATCGCACGCGCCGTCGACCTGTCGCGCCAGCTCCTCGGCTTTCCCCGCCACCTCTCGCAGCATGTCGGCGGCTTCGTCCTCACCAACGACCGGCTGGACGAGGTCGTGCCGATCGCCCATGCCGCCATGGAGGACCGCACCTTCATCGAATGGAACAAGGACGACATCGATGAGCTGCGGCTCCTGAAGGTCGACATTCTCGCCCTCGGCATGCTGACCGCGATCCGCAAGGGCTTCGAACTCCTGCGCCGGCACGAGCGCGATACCGGCCACGGCCTCGCCGGCCCCTTGTCGCTCGACACCGTCCCGCGGAACGACGAGGACGTCTACGACATGCTCTGCCGGGGCGACTCCATCGGCCTCTTCCAGGTGGAGAGCCGGGCGCAGATCAACATGCTGCCGCGCATGAAGCCCCGCCGCTTCTACGACATCGTCATCCAGGTCGCGATCGTGCGCCCCGGTCCGATCCAGGGCGACATGGTGCATCCCTATCTTCGCCGCCGCGACGGCGTGGAGGACGCCGTCTATCCAGCGCCGGCGCCCGAGCACGGGCCGCCGGACGAGCTGCGCAACGTTCTCGGCCGGACCCTCGGCGTGCCGCTCTTCCAGGAGCAGGCCATGCAGCTCGCCATGGTCGCGGCGAAGTTCTCGGACGTCGAGGCCAACGGGTTGCGCCGGGCCATGGCGACCTTCCGCCACCTCGGCATCATCGGCAGTTTCGAAGAGAAGATGGTGGAGCGCATGGTGGCGCGCGGCTACGATCGGGAGTTCGCCCAGCGCTGCTTCGACCAGATCAAGGGCTTCGGCACCTACGGCTTCCCGGAAAGCCACGCCGCGAGCTTCGCCCACCTCGTCTGCGTCTCGGCCTGGATCAAGTGCCACCATCCCGCGGCGTTCACCTGCGCGCTCCTCAACTCGCAGCCCATGGGCTTCTACGCGCCCGCCCAGCTCGTGCGCGACCTGCGCGAGCACGGCGTCCTGGTGAAGCCGATCGACGTCGGCGCCAGCGAGTGGGACTGCACCCTGGAGGAGGAGGAGGACACGTCCCTCGCGCTCCGCCTCGGCTTCCGTTTGATCGACGGCTTCCGCGAGGACTGGGCGAGGCGGATCCTTGCCGCCAAGAACGGCGCCCATCCCAGCGTCGAGGACCTGATGCGCCGCGCCGGCCTGCCGCGCCAGGCCATGGAGAAGCTCGCCGACGCCGACGCTTTCCGCTCCATGGGGCTCGATCGGCGCGAGGCGCTCTGGCAGGTGCGCCGGCTCGTCTCGGCCGAGGAGCTGCCGCTCTTCGCCGCGGCCCGCGCGCCCGAGCTCGGCGCCGAGCCGGACACGGTGCTTCCCGCCCTGAACCCCGCCGAGCACGTCGTCACCGACTACAAGGTGACGCGCCTGTCCTTGAAGGGCCATCCGCTCGCCTTCCTGCGCGAGCGGCTGATCCGCGAAGGCGTGATGTCCTGCCAGGCCGCGACCAGCCGGCGCGGCGGCGCCTTCGTGCGCCTCGCCGGCGTCGTTCTCGTTCGCCAGCGGCCGGGCAACGGCAAGGTCGTCTTCATGACGATCGAGGACGAGACCGGCATCGCCAACATCGTCATCTGGTCGACGCTCTTCTCGCAGTTCCGCCGCGAGGTCATCGGCTCGCGCTTCATCGAGGTGCGTGGCCGCGTCCAGCGCAGCGCGGAAGGCGTCGTCCACGTCGTGGCCGCCCGCCTGATCGACCGCACCCCCGACCTCGCCCACCTGTCCGAGGAGGACCGCCCCAACTTCCAGCTCACCCGCGCCGACGAGGTCCTGCGCCCCCAGGTCCCCCGCGGCACCAACCACCCCCGCAACCAGCGCATCATCCCGAAGTCGCGCGACTTCCATTGACGGGCGAAGAGCCGGCGCCGACGCTTCTCCCTTCTCCCGCTGGCGGGAGAAGGTGCCGGCAGGCGGAGGAGGGGGTCCTGAAGACTGCGGCGCACCTCGACGTGCCTTGCTTAGCCGCTTCGCGGCCGACCCCCTCTCCCGCCAGCGGGCGAGGGGAAGCGCCCCTTCTTCGTTGCCGTTCCGGACGTGTCGGGTCATGACGAGACCTGCGCTTCAATAATCCGACGCTTCTGGAGACCGCCCCATGCCCATCACCGCCGCCCTCGTCGGATACGGCCTCGCCGGACGCCTCCTGCACGCACCCGTGATGGAAGCGGCGGGCATCGAAATCGCAGCCGTCGTGTCCTCGCGCGCCGACGAGATCCGCGCCGAGCGGCCGGAAGCGCGGGTCTGCGCCTCCCTGGAGGATGCGCTGGCGCTGCCCGGCATCGACCTCGTCGTGCTCGCGACGCCCAATCACCTGCATTTCGAGCAGGCCCGCCGCGCCCTACAGGCCGGACGCCACGTCGTCGTCGACAAGCCCTTCGTGCTGACGCACGACGAGGCGGCCGAGCTGACGAACCTCGCCGAAGCGCGCGGCCTCGCCCTGTCTGTCTACCACAATCGCCGCTGGGACGCGGACTTCCTGACCATCCGCCGCCTCCTCGACGAGAACCGTCTTGGCCGCGTCTTCAACTATGCCGCCCGCTGGGACCGCTTCCGGCCGAGCGTCCAGCAGCGCTGGCGCGAGGAGGCGCTGCCGGGGGCGGGGCTCCTCTACGATCTCGGGCCACACCTCGCCGATCAGGCGATCCAGCTCTTCGGCATGCCCGACTGGGTGGAAGCGGACGTCTTCGTCCAGCGCGAGGGCGGAGTGGTCGACGACGGCTTCGAGATCCGGGCGGGAAAGGGGCCGCTGCGCCTTTCGCTCGGCGCCGCCTCCCTCGTCGCGGACGGCGGTTGGCGCTACCGGATCGACGGAACGGCAGGCTCCTTCCTGAAGCGGGGCCTCGATACGCAGGAGGCGACCCTGCGCACCGGCGGTCGTCCGACCGAGCCCGGCTTCGGCGAGGAGACCGCCGAGAACCGAGGCATCCTCGTGAGCGGCGAGGGCGCGCGCGAGGAGATCCCGTCCGAAACCGGCCGTTGGACGGCATTCTACGAGGGGATCGTTCGGGCGATCCGCGACGGCGGCGATCCGCCGGTCACCGCCGCTTCCGCCTCCCAGACCGTCCGCGTCCTCGATGCCGTGCGGCAGGCAGCCGAGCGACACGCCCGCGTCGTGCTCTGAGCGAAACGGTCGCCGGACTGTTCACTGCTTCGAGCGACTGTTCACCTTTCGGGATCGAAGCCGCTCGCCTACCTTCTGCCTCGACGAAGCTCATGGAGGATCCCATGCGAACGAACGGCATCCACCACATCACGGCGATCTCCGGTCCGGGCCAGCGGACGGACGATTTCTACACCCGCATCCTCGGCCTCCGCCGCGTGAAGACGACGGTCAATTTCGACGATCCGACCACGCACCACCTCTACTACGGTGACGCGGCAGGCCGCCCGGGAACGATCCTGACCTTCTTTCCCTATGCCCATGCCGCGCCCGGGCGCTTGGGCATCGGCGAGCTCCAGGAAACGGTGCTCGCCGTGCCGGAGCAGGCGCTCGGCTTCTGGTCGCACCGCCTTCTCACCGCCGGCGTCCAGCAGGACTCCATCGTTCGCCGCTTCGGCGAAACGGTGCTGCCCTTCCGCGACCCTGACGGCATGCGCCTCGCGCTCGTCGCCGCTAAGGACCATGTCGGCAGCGACGCAGTCTGGACGAGCGCAGAGGTCGACGCAGACCACGCCATTCGCGGCATCCACTCCGCGAGCCTTCTCCTGAAGGACGGCGCGGCGACGGCGGACGTCCTCACCGACGTCTTCGGCATGGCGAAGCTCGAGACAGAGGGCACGACGACGCGCTACGGCGTCGCGGGCGGCGGGCTCGGCACGGCGATCGACATCCGCGCGGTCGGCGACTTCCTGCGCGGCCGGCCCGGAGCCGGCACCGTCCACCACATCGCCTTCCGCGCGGCCGACGACGCCGAGCAGGAGGCCATGGTGGCGAAGCTCGCCGCCGACCACGGGCTGCAGGCGACGGAGCAGCGCGACCGGAACTACTTCCGGTCCGTCTACTTCCGCGAGCCCGGCGGCGTTCTGTTCGAGATCGCCACGGACGAGCCGGGCTTCGCCGTGGACGAGCCGAGCGACGCCCTCGGCGCCACGCTGAAGCTGCCGTCCTTCCTTGAAGGGCGGCGCGCGGCGATCGAGGCCCGGCTCCCGAGCCTCGATCCCGAGGCGGGCACCGCTTCGCCGGCGGTCGCGTGAGCGCGGCGACCGGCGCCGGGGACGGGCTCTCGCTCGTCCACCGCTTCGAACCAGGATCGGCGGCCCGACCGCCGATCCTGCTCCTCCACGGAACCGGCGGCGACGAGGGCGATCTCCTGCCGCTCGGGGCGCGCGTGTCGCCGGGCTCGGCGCTCCTGTCGCCGCGCGGCCCGGTTCTCGAAAACGGCATGCCGCGCTTCTTCCGCCGGTTCGCGGAAGGGGTCTTCGACGAGGCGGACGTGATCGCGCGGGCCCACCAGCTCGCCGACTTCGTGGAAAACGCGAAAACCGCCTACGGGCTGGCGAGTCCGATCGCGCTCGGCTTTTCCAACGGCGCCAACATCGCCGCGGCGATGCTGATGCTGCGTCCGACGGTTCTCGCCGGCGCGGTGCTGATCCGGGCCATGGTGCCGTTGCAGGCGCCACCCGAGGCGGCGCTGGCCGGCCTGCCCGTCCTGATCCTGTCCGGCATGCTCGATCCGATCGTGCCGGAGGAGAATGCGGCGCCCGCGTCACGCACGAGCGGCTGCCGGTCGGACACGGCCTCTCGCAGGCCGACCTGTCAATCGCGGCCGACTGGCTCGCGGCGGAAAGGTCCTGATATGACGAGGCCGACGCACCCGTCCGGAGCGTCGGCCTTCGGCGATCGGCGCCGACCTATTCGGCGGCGATGCGGGGCTCGGCGGCCTTGGACCGCGACGCCTTGCGGGGCAGGGCGGCCGGCTGGGCGGCCTCCTGCGCCATGCGCATCGCGCGCAGGCGCTCGGACTTGGCGTTCCGCGCCTCGACCTCGGCGCGGATCATCGACATGGCAGACCCCTTCTCGGCCCGCTCGATCGGGGTACCGAACACGCGCTCGGCACGATTGAAGGGCTGCGGCGTATCAGTCATCTGGTTCTGCTTTCGCTGGCGTGGAGTGTTCGCCGGACGTGGCGAATGCCGACGAGGCGCCGAGAAGCGCCGGGGTCGCCGGCACTCCTGAACCTAGCGCGAGGCTTGACCTTCGACAGCGCGAGCGCCGAACAATTCATCACCTGTTCATTCTTCGCGCATGTGGAAGCGGGGCGTCCGCCCTGCTAGTGCCGCTCGCAGGCTTGAACGACGACCGAGGAGCACGAGGAATGCCGATGGATCACCTGGAACCCCGCTCGCGCAGCCGTGACGAGGCCCTGGCGCGCGACGCGGCCGATCCGCTGCGGCACCTTCGCGAGCGCTTCGAACTGCCGGACGGCGTGGTCTATCTCGACGGCAATTCCCTCGGCGCTCTGCCGCGTGCGGCGAAAGACCGCGTAGCCGCCGTCGTATCGCAGGAATGGGGCCGGGGCCTCATCGGATCCTGGAACGAGGCCGGCTGGGTGGACCTGCCGGCCCGCGTGGGCGCCAGGATCGGTCGGCTCGTCGGCGCGGAGGAGGGGGCGCTCGTCGCGACGGACTCCACCTCGGTGAACCTCTTCAAGGTCCTCGCCGCGGCCCTCGCGCTCGCTCCCGGACGCCGCGGCGTCGTCTCGGAGGCGTCGAACTTCCCGACGGATCTCTACATGGTGGAGGGCCTGGCGGCGCTTGCCGGGCAGGGGCACGAGCTGCGCCTCGCCGAAAATCCCGGTCGCATCGAGGCGATGCTGCACGAGGACGTCGCCGTCCTCATGCTCACCCACGTCAACTATCGCACCGGCCTGATGCACGACATGGTCGCGTTGACCAAGGCGGCTCATGAGCGCGGCATCCTGACGGTCTGGGATCTCGCCCATTCCGCCGGTGCGGTGCCGGTCGACCTCGCGGGCGCCCGGGCCGACTTCGCCGTCGGCTGCGGCTACAAGTATCTCAACGGCGGCCCCGGCGCCCCGGCTTTCCTGTACGTCTCGCCGCGCCACTGGGCGCGCGCCGCTCAGCCTCTGTCCGGCTGGTTCGGCCACGCCGCGCCCTTCCGATTCAACGTCGGCTACGCGCCGGCAGAGGGCGTGCGGCGCTTCCTCACCGGCACGCCGTCGGTGATCGGCATGAGCGCGCTGGATGCGGCCCTTGACGTCTGGGACGACGTCGAGATGGCGCACCTGCGGGAGAAGTCGGTCGCGCTGTGCGAGGCCTTCATCGTGGGCGTCGAGGCGCGTTGCTCCGGCCTCGGCCTGACGCTCGCCTCGCCGCGCGAGGCCTGTCGCCGCGGCAGTCAGGTTTCCTTCGCGCACGAGGCGGCCTATGCCGTCATGCAGGCGCTGATCGAGCGCAGCGTCGTCGGCGACTTCCGGGCGCCCGACATCCTGCGCTTCGGCTTCACCCCGCTCTACACGCGCTTCGTCGACGTCGCCGACGCCGTGGAGGTGCTGCGCGACGTCCTGGAAAGCCGCGCCTACGAGGCCGAGCGCTTCCAGGCGCGACGTGCCGTCACCTGATCAATAGGCGTTCTGCGAGCGCAGGAGGCTGATCGGGGTCATGGCGAGGATATAAAGGTCGAAGAGAATCGACCAGTTCTCGATATAGAAGAGATCGTGGTCGAAGCGCTGCTTGAGCTTCGCCGGCTCGTCGATCTCGCCCCGCCAGCCCTTGATCTGCGCGTAGCCCGTGATGCCGGGCTTGACCTTGTGCCGGCCGAAATAGCCTTCGACGATCTCGACGAAGGCCTCGTTGCCGCTCGACATGGCGTGGACGGCGTGGGGGCGGGGACCGACCAGAGACAGCTCGCCGCGCAGAACGTTGAACAGCTGCGGAAGTTCGTCGATCGAGGTCTTGCGGATGAAGCGGCCGACGCGCGTGACGCGGCGATCGCCCTTCGTGACGATCGAGCGCGCCAGCGGGTCCGACATCGCGTGATGCAGCGAGCGGAACTTGAAGACGTCGATGATCTGGTTGTTGAAGCCGTGGCGCTTCTGCCGGAAGAAGACTGGCCCGGGGCTGTCCAGCTTCACGGCCAGGGCGGTCGCCAGCATCAGCGGCGACAGGATAACGAGCGCCAGCGACGCGATCGTCATGTCGAGCACCCGCTTGGCCACCCAGTCCCAGTCCGCCAGCGGCTTGTCCAGGACGTCGAGGAAGGGCACCGAGCCGATAAAGGAGTAGGAGCGCGGGCGGAACCGCATATGCGACGAATGTGCCGACAGGCGGATGTCGAGCGGCAGGACCCAAAGGTCCTTCAGGAGCTCGAGGAGCCGCCGCTCGGCCGACAAGGGCAGGGTGACGATCAGCATGTCGATCTTGGCGACCCGCGCGAACTCGACGAGTTCCTTGATCGTGCCGAGCTTGGGATAGCCGGCGACGATCGGCGGCGAGCGACGGTCGTTGCGGTCGTCGAAGATGCCGCAGATCCGGATGTCGCTCTCAGGCTGCGATTCGAGCGACCGGATCAGCGTTTCGGCATTCGTGCCCCCGCCGACGATCACGGCGCGGCGCTCCATGACGCCGTTTCGCGCCCAGCGGCGGATGCGGAAGGCGAGAACGATGCGGGCGGCCGCGAGGGCGACGAAGCCGGACACGAACCAGGAGGCGAGCCAGATGCGCGAGAAGGTGTCCTGCTGCTTCAGGAAGAAGATGCAGAGCGTCATGAGGGCTAGCACCCCGCCCCAGGCGGCCGCGAGCCGGATCAGCTGACGCCCGGTCGAGCGCAGCATCGCGACCTGGTAGCCGTCGAGAAAGCCGAGGATCAGCACCAGAGCACTCGCGCCGAGAAGCGTCAGCAGACCGTAGTGCAGGGCGAGACTGTAGTGCATCCCGACGATCCCGGCATAGAGGCCGAGACCGATGGTCACCAGGATCGCGAACTCGCCCCCGCGCCAGATGCCGCCGAGGAGGCGAGCGGTCAGGAAGCTCGTCTGGAACTGCCGCGCCGCGACCGCGGCCAATTCGTTCAAGGCGCCCGGCGTGGCCGAGGATGCGCCGTCCTTGACGCCCGCCGCCGGAAAAGCCGCGACGAGGTTGGTGGGCAGATCCTGATCCGATGACGGCTTTCGCATGGCTTCTCGCTCGTCGTCCTGCTGGCAAGGTGCCTGCACGGTCGGCGACGGCTCGATGTCTTCGCCGGGACAGGTCCCTCGGCGTGGATTACGATGGCAGCGTTAGGAAAGCCTCATTGGGGCGCTAACGATCGGAAACAGGCTTAAAAGAAGCTTTCCCGAACGTAGATCGTGTCCCCCGGCAGGATCGGGTCCGAAGCGAGCACCCGGCCCGTGAGAACCCGGCCACCGACGCGCCGGGTGATGTCGACGCTTTCCTGCTCGGCCCGCGGGCTGTAGCCGCCGGCGATGGCGACCGCGTTCTGCGCGGTCATGCCGGGGACGTAGGTGTACTGGCCCCCGGTGTTGACCTCGCCCATGATGAAGAAGGGCCGATATGTGTCGACTTCGGCGGCGACGTCGGGATCGCGCAGGAAGCCGTCGCGAAGCCGCTGCGCGATATCGGACTCCAGTTGCTTGGTGGTGCGGCCGCGGGCCGGGACCGAGCCGATGAGGGGAACCGACACGTAGCCCGCCTTGTCGACGGCGTAGCTGTTCGTCAGGCTTTCCTGCTCGAAGACGGTGATGCGGACGCGGTCTCCCGAATCGAGCCGGTAGGGCGCGTTCAGGGCCTCGTTGAACACGGGGCCGACCGGCTTGTAGCTGGAACAGCCGGCCAGCATCGAGAAGATCGCGAAGGCCGCGACGATCCGCATGGGTTCCGTCCTTCGATGTGTTTATCACCCGTCTGTATTCAATTAGGGTTAACCTAGGGTTAAAGGTGCTCTGCCGCGGCTTTCGCTTGCCCGATCGCCGTCCTCCCGCCACCTTTTGCGGGCGGGAAGGGCGTCTCGGCGTGCGTGCCGATACGCTGCGCCGCGGAGAGGGCGAGGAGACGAACGATCAATGGTTGCAAAGGGGCGACCCGGAAGGGCTCGGAGCCCGCGCCGGCCGGCGCGCGGCCGTGCCGCGCGTTGGGCATTGCTCCTGGCTTCGACGGCGATCTTCGCCGGCACCGGCTACGGCTGGGCACGCTACGTCGTCCCGACCTACCGCGCCACGAGCTTCGTCGTCGTGCCGCCCGCCGCCGAGAACGCAGCCAACATCGAATCTGTCCTCTCCCAACTCGGAACGGGCGAGTCGCTCGCCGCCGCGGCGGCGTCCCTGCCGCCCCGGGTCTCGACGGTTCTCGCGGGGGAAGACAAGGCGGGTCGCTCGACCGACGTCGAACAGCTGGCCCGCGGCCTGAGCCTGGAGGCGGAGGCGGGCGCGCCGGTCGTCGCGGTGTCCTTCCGTCACCGCGACCCGGCGGTCGCGGAAGCCGTCGCGAACGCGGTCGCCGCGAGCTTCGTCGCCCGGATCGAGCCGGCCTCCACCCAGTCCATTCCGGCGCCGGCGCCCGAGCCCGTCGAACCCGAGCGCGACGCTCTCGAAGCCGAGGTGCTGGCCCGCCGCGCCGATCTCGCCAAGGCCGAAGCCGATCTCGCGGCCTTCGGAGCCCCTCCGACTGCCGCCGCAGCCCAAGCACCGCGCGCCTCGCCCGAAGCTGCCGAACGGCTGAACGCGACGCGCATCGCCCGCGCCCAGGCTCGCCGAGCTCTCGGCGCGCTGGAAGCGCAACAAGCGGCCATCGCCCGGGCCCGCGGCAGGCGCCCCGTAGACCCCGGCGCTCTACCCACGGATCTGCGCGCCGCCTTGTCCCGGCGAAACGCGCTGCGAGCCGAGGCCGATGTGCTGGCCGAAACCTACGGCGACAACCATCCGCGGCTCAGGCGAGGGCGAGAGGACGCAGCCGAAGCGCAAGCCGCGCTGGGCGCGGCGCTCGACCGGGCCGAGCGTACCGTCTCGGTCGAACTGTCGCGCGGGCGCCGGGCACTCGCCGAACTGGACGCGCGCGAGCGCCGCGAGGCTTCGAGCCTTTCTGCCGCGAGCGCGCCCGCTCCCGTGCCCGATCCCCAGGCCGAGCGTCGGGCCGCGATCGAGACAGCCGTCGGAGAAGCTCGCTCCGCGCTCGACGACGCGCTCGGGCGCTGGGAGGCCAGCCGAGCCGCTTCGGTGTCCGTCGCTCCGCCGCGAGTCGTTCAGCCCGAGGCGCCGGTTGCCGAAGACAGGCCGCGCCTGATGTTCACGGAGGCCGCTCGTCCCGAGGGCCCTGAAGAGCGTCCGATCCTGATCTCGACCGCGGGCTTCGGGCTGGCGGGTTTCTTCGGTGGCCTCTTGCCCTTCCTGTTCCGGCGACGGCGCGCAGACCCGAAGCTCTGGGACGACGCGTCCGCGCCTTCCGACCCGATCGCGACCGAGGACGTGCCGACCGAGGAGGCCGAGGTCGCGTCCCCGGCCTCGACCGGTGCGGCCTCGTCCGCTTCTCCGCGCGTCGAGGAGTTGGCCGAAGCGGTCGTCGCGAGCCGGATGACGCGGCTCCTCGTCTTCGGCACCAGCCCCGAGGACGGCGCGGAAGCGGCGGTCGCGCTTGTTCGGCATCTCGCCGAGCGCGACGGATCGGCCGTTCTGGTCGATCTCACCGAAGACGCCGGGGCCGCGACGCTGATGGGGCGCCCGCATCCCTCGCCGGGCCTGACCGACTACGTGGACGGCCGGTGCGAGATCGCCGACCTCATCCATTCGGATACGGCGAGCTCCGCCCATTTCGTATCCGCGGGCGAGAGCTTCGACGTTCGCCTGTTGCAGGCCGCGCCTCCGAAACTCGTCACGCTGATGCAGGCGCTGGAGGCGTCGTACGGCTGCGTCGTGCTTCATCTCGACGAGCCGGGCCCCCGCATCCTCGGCACGCTGATGCACGACGACGCCGCCCTGATCGTCGCGGCCCGGCTCGACGACAGCCTGCTCGTCGCCGACCTGACCGACCGCTTGGCGGATGCGGGATCCGGCGACGCGATCGTCCTCTGGCTCGATCCTCCTCCGGTCCAGGCCTGATCAGACCCGGCGCTGGCGCTCGGCCCGGGCGCGCGCTTCGGCTTCGGCGCGGCTCGGGGACTCCATCCACTTGATGAGGAACATCGCCGGCACCACCCAGAGGAGGCCGGTGACGAGGAAGTAAAGGAGGTGGACCCAGCCGCTCGCGTCCCCGAGGGTCGCGGTGGCCACGGCCATCGCCACCAAGGCGTAGAACAGCACCAGGACGATCAGGATCACCGTCCCGATCAGCTTCTTGAGGCGCGTCGGCATGAAGCTCGCCCTCCTTGTCTCGAGAATCGTCGCCCTGTCTTATGGCGATTGCCGGACCGGGGCGCCAGACGCGCGGACGCCATGCCGCGCCTGCGGCACCACGGTCCTTGATCGACATGCCGAATTCGGGTTCTAGGAACCGGTCTGGAGAAGGCCGTCGATGAGCATCATGTATTATTCAGCCGATGTCGCCCCGCGCCGGGCGAGCCAGCGCGAGATCAATCGCTTCGCCGTCCGCCTCTGGCTCTGGTTCGTCGCGTTGATGGTGGTCGCCCTGGTGGTCGTCGGCGGCGCGACGCGCCTTACCGAGTCCGGCCTGTCGATCACCGAGTGGAAGCCGATCCACGGCATCATTCCGCCGCTGTCTCACGCGGAATGGCAGGAGGAGTTCGATCTCTACCGCCAGATCCCGCAATATCAGCAGATCAATCGCGGGATGAGCCTGTCGGAGTTCCAGACCATCTTCTGGTGGGAATGGGCGCATCGCTTCCTCGCCCGCGCGGTCGGCGTCGCCTTCGCGCTGCCGCTCGCCTTCTTCTGGCTGACGGGTCGGCTCGAGTCCTTCCTGAAGCCGCGGCTCCTCGGCATCCTCGCGCTCGGAGCCTTCCAAGGCGGTATCGGCTGGTGGATGGTGGCGAGCGGCCTCGTCGAGCGCACCGACGTCAGCCAGTACCGTCTCGCGGTCCATCTCACCGTCGCCTGCCTGATCCTGGCCTCGATCGTCTGGGTGGCGCGCGGGCTGACCCCGCAGCCGCTGGAAGCGCCGCCCTCGCGAGGCTCGATCGCGGCCTCGCTCGTTCTCGTCGCCCTGTGCTTCCTGCAGATCTATCTCGGCGGCATCGTCGCCGGGCTGAACGCCGGCCTCATCTACAACACCTGGCCGCTGATGGAGGGACAGCTCGTGCCGAACGGGCTGTGGTCCATGCAGCCCTGGTGGGTGAATCCGTTCGAGAACTACATGACGGCGCAGTTCCTGCACCGCCTCGGGGCCTATCTCCTGCTCGCCGCGACCGTCATCCACTGCATCGCCGCCTACGTCCAGGCGCCCGAGACGAGCCATGCGCGGCGCTCGGCGATCCTTGTCGGCCTCGTTCTCGTCCAGGCCGCCATCGGCATCACGACGCTCCTGCTCGTCGTGCCGATCGGCTGGGGCATCGCCCACCAAGCGGGCGCGGTCGTGGTCCTGATCTATGCCGTCGCCCACGCCCGTTCGATGAAGGGCGAGTATTCCGAAAGCGGGCGCACGCCCGCTTCCATTCTCGGCTGAGCCCTCGGAAGCGCCGTCTTCAGCGGCGCTCCGCCCCGATCATCAGGTCGAGGTTCTGCACGGCCGCGCCCGACGCGCCCTTGCCCAGATTGTCGTAGACCGCGACGAGAAGGGCCTGCGCCCGGTCGTCGTTGGTGAAGACGTGCAGCGTCATGCCGTCCGTGTCGCGGTGGCTCTCCGGATCGAGCGATGCCACGCGGTCGGTCGCCTCGAAGGGCGCGACCGTCACGACGCCGCCGGGCAGGCCGGCGAAATGGTCGGCGATCGCCGCGTGCAGCTCCGCGCCCTTCGGCACGCGGGCCAGCGTGCCGAGCTGGAGCGGCACCACCGTCACCATGCCCTGCGCGAAATTGCCGACGGCCGGCTGCATCAGCGGGTCGCGGGAAAGGCCCGCATAGGTCTTCAGCTCCGGGATGTGCTTGTGCTTGAGGCCGAGCGCATAGGGGAGGAATTCCGGGGCCTCGTCGCCCTTCGCCTCGTACTCCTCGATCATCTGCCGCCCGCCGCCGGAATAGCCGGAAATGCCGTTGAAGGTGACGGGGTAGTCGGCTGGCAGAAGGCCGGCGCGAATCAGCGGGCGCAGGAGCGCGATCGGGCCCTGCGGCCAGCAGCCTGGATTGGCGACGAACTGCGCGCTCGACACCGCCGCGAACTGCGCGGCGTCGATCTCCGGGAAGCCGTAGGTCCAACCCTCGGCCGTGCGGTGCGCGGTCGAGGCGTCGATGACGCGAGTGCCGGCATCGCCGATGAGCTGGACGCTTTCCTTGGCCGCGTCGTCAGGGAGGCAGAGGATCGCGACGTCGGCGGCTTGCAGATATTCCTGCCGCGCCTCCCGCTCCTTGCGCCGCTCGGTCGGGATCGAGATGACCTCGATGTCGCCTCTCCCCGCCAGCCGGTTGCGGATCTGGAGGCCGGTCGTGCCGTGCTCGCCGTCGATGAAGATCTTGGGTGTCATAGGCCTTGGGCTTTCGTGAAGAGGGTCGGGCGGGGCTCAGCCGGCGACGCGGCGGCTCTTCTTCTCGGAAAGGATCCCGAGAACGTACATGGCGACGCTCGACGCGGCGATGGCCGTCACGTCGGCATGGTCGTAGGCCGGCGCGACCTCGACCACGTCGGCGCCGACGATCTCGGCGTTCTTCAGGTGGCGAAGGACGGCGAGCATCTTGGCGCTCGACGGCCCGCCCGCGACCGGCGTTCCCGTGCCGGGCGCAAAGGCTGGGTCGAGGCAGTCGATGTCGAAGGAGAGGTACACGTTGGTGCCATGCGTGCGCTCGTAGATGCGCTTGGCGACGTCGACGGCGCTCATCTCCTCCACCTCGTAGCCGTGGAGGATGGCGATGCCGCAATCCTCCGGTGCGTGCGTGCGGATTCCGACCTGGATCGAGGTCGCGGGATCGATCAGCCCGGCCTCGACCGCCGCCTTGGTGAAGGAGCCGTGATCGACGCGTGCCGAGCCGTCGGCCCCATGCGCCACCGGCCAGGTGTCCTGGTGCGCGTCGAACTGGACGAGGCTCATGCGACCGTGGCGGGCGTGGTGCGCCTGGAGGAGCGGGAAGGCGATCGAATGATCGCCGCCGAGCGTGAGCAGGAAGCCTGTCTTCCCGAGGAGCGCCTCTGCCTCGGCGCGGATCGTCTCGTGGGCCGCTTCCGGCAGGCGATAGTCGAGCCGGCAGTCGCCGTAGTCGACGGCGGAAAAGGCCTCGAAGAGGTCGGTGTGGAAGGGATATTGCGGATCGTTGTCGAAGATCGCCGAGGCCCGCCGGATCGCCTGCGGCCCGAAGCGCGCGCCCGAACGGTTCGATACGGCCGAATCGAAGGGCACGCCCCAGACGGTGGCGTCGGTGCCGGCCACGTCCTTGGTGAAGCGCCGCCGCATGAAGGAGAGTGCGCCCGCATAGGTCGGATCGCCGGCGGCGCCGATGGTTCCCGTCGCGGTGAAGGCGTGGTCGATGCCGCTCTCGGCCATGGCCTGTCCATCCTCTCGCTGGTGCGCCGCCGCTCCTCAGCTAGCGCCGCTGCATGACAGTTCGATGTTGTTCCAAGATGCGAAAAAGGCCGCGCGGGGGATGCCCGCACGGCCCTTGTATGTTTCGCGAAGCGGCGGCGACCCGGTATGGGCCGCCGGCCCGGATCAGCGCTTCGAGAACTGGAAGGAGCGGCGAGCCTTGGCCTTGCCGTACTTCTTGCGCTCGACGGTACGCGAGTCGCGGGTCAGGAAGCCGCCCTTCTTGAGGACGGCGCGCAGGCCCGGCTCGTAATAGGTGAGGGCGCGGCTGATGCCGTGGCGCACGGCGCCCGCCTGGCCCGACAGGCCGCCGCCGACGACGGTGGCGATGATGTCGAACTGGCCGTTACGGTCGGCGGCGACGATCGGCTGCTGGAGCACCATCTGAAGAACCGGCCGCGCGAAATACGCGGAGAAGTCCTTGTCGTTGACGGTGATCTTGCCGGTGCCCGGCTTCACCCAGACGCGGGCGACCGCGTCCTTGCGGCGCCCGGTCGCGTAGGCGCGGCCGCACTGGGCGAGCTTCTGGACGTGGACCGGAGCAGCGGACTCCGGCGCGGCGCCGGCCGAGGTCAGGGCGGACTGCAGCGAAGAGAGCTGGGACATCAGGCGGCCCTCGCATTCTTGGAATTCATCGAGCGCACGTCGAGCGTCTCGGGGTTCTGAGCCGTGTGCGGATGCTCGGCGCCGGCATAGACGCGCAGGTTCTTGAGCTGCTGGCGGCCGAGGGGGCCGCGGGGCAGCATGCGCTCGACGGCCTTCTCGACGACGCGCTCCGGGAAGCGGCCTTCCAGGATCTCGCGCGCCTTGCGCTCCTTGATGCCGCCGGCATAGCCGGTGTGCCAGTAGTAGGTCTTGTCCTGGTACTTCTTGCCCGTGAACACGACCTTGTCGGCGTTGACGATGATGATGTTATCGCCGTCGTCGATGTGGGGCGTGAAGGTGGGCTTGTGCTTGCCGCGAAGGCGAAGCGCAACGATGGAGGCGAGGCGACCGACGACGAGACCCTCGGCGTCGATGACGACCCACTTCTTCTCCACCGTCTCGTTCTTCTGCGAGAAGGTCTTCATGAACTGGTCCGGTGCGTTTGATGTCCGGCGCGGATCGGCGGCCGGGGCCATCGTCGCGCAACAAAGAGCGGCATCGCGCCGCCGTTCGATGGCGGTGCTGTAGCGGCCGAGACTCGCCGTGTCAACACGAAGTGCGAGCCATGGCTTTCCTCAAAGGCCCGTATCGCAGGGCTTTGAAGCGTTGTGGTATCAAAATACCATCTTGCGGTATCCTGTTACCGCGGCCGCGGCGGGATCGAATAAGTCGCCGTCGCGTGCGCGAGGAGGTCGTCCTCCGCGCCGCTGCTGATGGAGATCTCCGTCACGGCGAGCCGCGCGCCGAGCTTCAGGATGCGAGCCCGCGCGAAAAGCGGGCCGGGCAGGGGCTTCCTCAGGAAGTTGATCGAGAGGTTCGTCGTGACGGCGAGCGCGACGGGGCCGATATGGGCGAGGATCGCGACATAGGCGGCGACGTCGGCGAGGGCGAAGAGCGTCGGGCCCGACACGGTACCGCCCGGCCGCAGGTGCCGCTCGGCCGCGTCGAGCCGCATCGTCGCCGAACCTGGTGCGACGGCCACCACGTGGAAGGCCTTGCCGCCTTCGTTCACCTGCGGAAAGTCGCTGGCGAGGAAGCTCTCCAGCGACGCGACGTCCATCACCGGCTGCATCCGTTGGCACCTCCCGGCCTCGTCCCGACATATATCCGGCTAGCACGAGGCGGAGCCCGGCGGTACACCGAAAGCCGAGGCGCCGGCGTAGGAGGAACGAGCATGGCCGACATCCTGGAACTGCCGCAGGCCGGCACCCACCCGATCGCCGTCCAACGCGGCGAGCACGCCCACCGCATCGTCCTGTCGCGCCCGCCTGCCAATGCGCTCTCCGTCGCCATGATGGACGCGCTGATGGCGGCGCTCGCCGAAGCGGCAGCGGACAGCGACTGCCGCGTCGTCGTGATCGCGGCCTCTGGCAAGCTCTTCTCGGCCGGCCATGATCTCAAGGAGATCACCGCGCACCGCGGCGATCCCGATCGCGGCCGCGCCTTCTTCGAGACCACCATGCGGCGCTGTGCCGAGCTGATGCAGGCGATCGTGCGCCATCCCAGGCCGGTGATCGCCGAGGTCGCCGGGCTCGCCACCGCCGCGGGGTGCCAGTTGGTCGCCAGCTGCGACCTCGCCATCGCGTCGGAAGAGGCGGCCTTCTGCACGCCCGGCGTCAACATCGGCCTGTTCTGCTCGACGCCCATGGTCGCGCTTTCACGCAATCTGTCGAACAAGCACGCGATGGAGATGCTCCTGACCGGCGAGACGATCGACGCGCGCACCGCGCGCGACTTCGGCCTCGTCAACCGCGTGGTGCCCCCGGAATATCTCGGCACCGTGGTCGGTAAATACGTGCGCACCATCGCCTCGAAGTCGGCCGCGACGGTGAAGACCGGCAAGGAGGCCTTCTACCGCCAGGCGGAGATGGGGCTCGCCGACGCCTACGACTACGCGGCTTCCGTCATGGTCGAGAACATGCTCGCGCGCGACGCGGAAGAGGGCATCGGCGCGTTCCTCGGCAAGCGCAAGCCGGAATGGACGCACGAATGAGCGTCGAACGCCTGTCCTACGCCGACACGGACATCCGCCGCATCCTCGACGAGACGCGCACGGTCGCGCTCGTCGGCGCGAGCGCCAAGGAGGTGCGGCCGAGCTTCTTCGTGCTGAAATACCTGATCGCTAAGGGCTACGCGGTCTTCCCCGTCAATCCTGGCCTTGCCGGCCAGGAGATCCTCGGGCGCACTTGCTATCCGACCCTCGCGGCGATCCCCGAGCCGATCGACATGGTCGACATATTCCGTGCTTCCGACGCCGTGCCCGGCATCGTGGACGAAGCGCTCTCGCTCGACCCGAAGCCGAAGGTGATCTGGATGCAGCTGACCGTTCGCCACGACGAAGCGGCGCGGCGCGCAGAGGAAGCGGGCCTGACCGTCGTCATGGATCGCTGTCCCAAGATCGAATATGCCCGCCTATCCGGCGAGATCGGCTGGAACGGCGTCAACTCGCGCGTGCTCTCCTCGAAGAAGCCGTTGATGCGCGCCGGCTTCCAGAGCCTGGGGCTGAACCCGCGCCGGGGGTGACGGCGGCTCTGCGGAGGCAGCCGATCCAGCCTCGCTGCCGATTTCGAACGCAGCGAGGCTCGAGGTCGCGGGAGCGCCATGGATCGGTTCCGCCCGCAGACGTACCGCTTTCGCTCACCCCATCGGTACGTCCGTGTTCACGAAGTCCGGAACCTTCGCCAGCGGGAACTCGCGCTTCTGGTCCGCTTCCGGTCGGCGCCGGCGCTCGCGCGGCTCGAGCTTCTGCGTGTCGCCGCTCTCCAGCGCGCGCTCGACCGCCTCAAGGATCACGACGTCGAGGGTGCCTTCCTCGCCGTTCGGCTCGGGCTCGCGATCGTTGAGGATGCACTCGGAGAAATAGGCGGTCTCGCCGGCGAACTGGTCGACGACGGCCGCCTCGTGCTCGCTCTCGTTCCCGTCCTTGTCGGTGAGGGTGTAGGTTATGGCCGTGCCCTCGCCGAAGCCGAAGGCGGGCGAGCAGCGCACCATGCCCTCTGACCCGATCACGCGGAATTCGTCGACGTCGGCGCCGGAATAGCTGACGGTGAAGGTCGCGAGCCGCTCGCCCGGAAACTCAAGCGTGACGGCCACCGTGTCGTCGAAGCCGAGGTCGCGGCCGCCCTTCGTGCCGACGGCGCGCACGCTCACCGGCTCGGCGCCGAAGAGGTTGCGGGCGGCATTGATCGGGTAGGTGCCCATGTCGGGCACCGGTCCGCCCCAGTAGCCGCTCTTGGCGCGGTGGTTCGAGCCCTTCACGTTCTGGGAAAAGTCGGAGGAGAAGAAAAGCGGCTTTCCGACCGCGCCGTCGCGGATCGCCTGGAGGAGGGCGAGCGTGCCCGGCTCGCAGTGCAGGCGGTAGGCGATCATCAGCTTTGCGCCGGAAGCCTTCGCGGCCTCTTCGATCGCCTGGGCTTCGGCGACCGAGCACTCCATCGGCTTTTCCAGGAGGACGTGGATGCCGGCCCTGAGGGCCGGCTCGGCGAACTCGCGATGACGAAAGTTCGGCGTCGCGATGTAGACCGCATCGATCGTGCCGGATGCGAGGAGCGTTTCGAATTCCTCGTAGCGGTAGCTCGTCAGGCCGTACTTCTTCGCCAGCCCGTCGGCCTTGACCGGATCGCCCGTGACGAGCGCCGTCATCACCGAATTCTCCGTCTGGCCGACGCCCGGCATGAAGGCGCCCTGGCTGATCCAGCCGCCGCCCACCACGGCGTAGCGCACGCGTCCCTGATTGTCGGGCATGTTCAAACTGATCCCTGCTGTTCGTCGAACTCTGCGGCCAATGCACGGGGCGGACGATCGTTGCGCAGCCGGCCCGCCGGCGGCATCCGCGAACGGGATTTTCCGCCGGCGAGGCGCTTTTCGACCGGCCCATGCCTTTTTTCCCGCGCCCAGGGATGCAAACCTCCCGCGGCAATTCCGGAGGAGTCGACCGATGAGCAACCCCCGTTTCGAAACCCTGGCGATCCACGCCGGTGCGCAGCCGGACCCGGCGACCGGCGCGCGGGCGACGCCGATCTACCAGACGACGTCCTTCGTGTTCGACGACGTCGACCACGCCGCCTCGCTCTTCGGGCTCCAGCAGTTCGGCAACATCTACACCCGCATCATGAA
>CANJKV010000055.1 GCA_947474855.1 Aurantimonadaceae bacterium
CTCGGCGACGAGCCGTGCCCAGACGAACGACGTTCGAGAGGTCCGCCCCGACATCGACCGGGGTGACTGTTGTCTCCTCCGCTTCTTGAATTCCTCCATGCCCCTCTCCGCTTCGTCTGGAAGCGGGAGAATCAGGTACGCTCAGCCGGCGAGGAAAAGTTTCTGTCCAATACCGCCGCGCCTTTGAAATGACCCTTCTTGGTATTGTCCGCGCGGCGGTAGCCCGCGCGGCGCCTGAGCGTTCTTCCGGCACCGCATGAACTGGCCCGAAGGGTCAATTCATAGGCGGGCCGGTATAAGGCGATTGGAGCGGCTTTGGTCTACGCCCCCGTCCGCCCCGCACCCTTCGCCGCGTCGATCAGCGCCGCGGCGTCCGGGCTCGCCCAGTTGGCGGGGCCGTTCATGGAGGCGCGCACGCAGCCCCTCTCGTCGACGAGGAGGGTGACGGGCAGGCCGAAGGCGACGCCGGTGCGCTTGAGGTCGTTGAAGACGCCCATGGTCTCGTCGCGAAGGAAGGGCAGGGCGGTCAGCTTCTCGTCGGCGTAGAAGGCGCGGGGGACGGACTCCTCGCCCATGTCGATGTTGATCGGCAGCACCGCGAAGTCGGGCCCGCCCTTCGCCGCCTCAAGCGCGTCGAGCGCCGGCATCTCCTCGCGGCAGGGCAGGCACCAGGTGGCCCAGAGGTTGACGAGAAGCGTCCGGCCCTCGAAGGCCTCCAGCGTCGTCGGCTTTCCCTCGCCGTCCTCGAAGGCGAGGCCGGCGACGGAAAAGGGCGTGTCCGTCACCTGCATGGCGGCGACCTCGCCGCGGGCCGCCGCGTCGATCGCGGCGCGGGCGGTCTCGTCCAGCGGGCAGGCGCCGGTTGCTTCATTGCCAGCGGGGACCGCGCCGACGTATAGAGCCCCGGCGCCGACCGCCACGCCGGCCAGCAGCGCCAGCCCGGCGATCGCCCCCAGCGAGCGCCGGTTCCGCGGCCGGTTCTCGTTCGTGCCGGTCATGTCCTCACGTTCCAATCCGATGTCCTCGATGAAAAAGACCACGAGCAACGAGATGTGGGGCGGCCGCTTCGCCGCGCGCCCCGACGCGATCATGGAAGCGATCAACGCGTCCATCGACGTCGACCGCCGCCTTTATGCCGAAGACATCGCCGGCTCGATCGCCCATTCCGCCATGCTGGCGGACCGCGGCGTCATATCGGCCGAGGATGCGGCCGAGATCAAGGCCGGGTTGGAGACGATCCGGGGCGAGATCGAGGCGGGAACGTTCAACTTCTCGACAAGCCTCGAAGATATCCACATGAACGTCGAGGCGCGTCTCGCCGAGCTGATCGGCCCGGCGGCGGGGCGCCTCCACACCGCCCGCTCGCGCAACGACCAGGTGGCGGTCGACTTCCGCCTGCACGTCAAGGCCGCCTGCTTCGCCGTGGTCGAGGCGCTCGACGCCTTCACCGCCGCGCTGCTCGATCGCGCCGAGGAGCACGCGGCGACCGTGATGCCGGGCTTCACCCACCTCCAGGTCGCCCAGCCCGTGACCTTCGGCCATCACTGCCTGGCCTATGTCGAGATGGCCGCGCGCGACCGCTCGCGCTGCCTCGACGCCATCGCGCGCATGGACGAGTCGCCGCTCGGCTCGGCCGCGCTCGCCGGCACGGGCTTCCCGATCGACCGGCACGCAACCGCCAAGGCGCTCGGCTTCGCCACGCCGACGCGCAACTCGCTCGACGCCGTCGCCGACCGCGACTTCGCGCTGGAGTTCCTGTCTCTCGCGGCGATCTGCGCGACGCACTTGTCGCGCCTCGCCGAGGAGCTGGTGATCTGGTCGACGCCGCAGTTCGGCTTCATCCGCCTGTCGGACGCCTTCTCGACGGGCTCCTCGATCATGCCGCAGAAGCGCAACCCGGACGCCGCCGAGCTGGTGCGCGCCAAGCCCGGCCGCATCAACGGCGCGCTGATCTCGCTCCTGACGGTGATGAAGGGCCTGCCGCTGACCTATTCCAAGGACATGCAGGAGGACAAGGCGCAGGTCTTCGACGCGATCGACTCGCTGCTCCTCGCCATCCGCGCCTCCACCGGCATGGTCAAGGACCTGACGGTGAACGAAGCCGCCATGCGCCGCGCCGCCGGCCACGGCTACTCCACCGCCACGGACCTCGCGGACTGGCTGGTGCGGGAAGCGGGCCTGCCCTTCCGCGAGGCGCATCACGTGACGGGGCGGGCGGTGAAGCTTGCGGAGGACAGGGGCGTCGCGCTCGAAGCGCTGCCGCTCGCCGACCTCCAGGCGATCAACCCGGCGATCACGGACGGCGTCTATGCCGTCCTCTCGGTCGACGCCTCCGTCGCCAGCCGCACGAGCTACGGCGGCACGGCGCCGGACAACGTGCGCGAACAGATCCGGCTGTGGCGCGAGCGCATCGCGCAGCGGTCTGCCGCGGGGTGATTTCCGCGCGGCGACGCGATATGACGGAATCGGGCGGGCTCGAACTGTCCAGCGAGTCGCAGCCAGTTGAAGGTGGATCGATGCGTGATCGGCGGGCGCCCGGCGCTCTTTTTCTCGGTTCGGCGCTGAGTGCCGTCATGCTCCTGTCCGGCTGCGGCGTGAAGAACGACCCCGTCGCGCCCGTCAGCGGACAGACCCCGCGCGTCGCGAGCCCGCAGCCGACGCTGCCCGCCAACGCGGTCGCGGCCTCCGGTGCGAGTGCCTCCGTCCAGCCCGGCGCGCGCAACGAGGAATCGGTCTTCGCCGATTCCTCGCGCATCCAGTCCGCCGACGGCGGCGGCGACCTCGGCGAGATCATCGCGCCCGCAGAAATCTCGCGCAACGCCTCCGGCCAGCGCCGCGCCTTCATCCTCGACCCGCTCCTCAACTAGCCGCCACCCGGCGCGCCCCCGAGACCGATGAACCACTTCGAGTATCGCGACGGCGCGCTTTTCGCCGAGGACGTGGCCGTTTCGGCGATCGCCGAGGCCGTGGGCACGCCCTTCTATCTCTACTCCACCGCGACGCTGACGCGGCACTACCGCGTCTTCGCCGAGGCCTTCGAAGGGCTCGACGCGCTGGTCTGCTACGCCATGAAGGCGAATTCGAACCAGGCGGTTCTGGCGACGCTGGCGCGGCTCGGCGCAGGCGCCGACGTCGTCTCGGGCGGCGAGCTGAAGCGCGCCCTGGCGGCCGGCATTCCGGCGGAGAAGATCATGTTCTCCGGCGTCGGCAAGACGGCCGCCGAGATGGATGCGGGGCTCGAAGCCGGCATCCTCTGCTTCAACGTCGAGTCGGTGCCCGAGCTCGACCTCCTGTCGGCCCGCGCGTCCGCCATGGGCCGCACCGCGCCGGTGTCCTTCCGCATCAACCCGGACGTCGACGCGCGCACCCACGCCAAGATCTCGACCGGCAAGAAGTCCGACAAGTTCGGCATCGCCTATGCCGAAGCCGTGTCGATCTACGACCGGGCGCGCTCCATGCCCGGCATCGCCGTCGCCGGCATCGACATGCATATCGGTTCGCAGATCACCGACCTCGAGCCCTTCGACCTCGCCTTCGACCGGCTGGCCGGACTGGTGCGGACCCTTCGCGGCGAGGGCCATTCGATCCACCACGTCGATCTCGGCGGCGGCCTCGGCGTGCCCTACAAGTCGGCCGAGGCCGCGCCGCCGCTGCCGGCGGCCTATGCCGAGATCGTGCGCCGGCGCGTCGAGGGCCTCGACGCCAAGGTGATCTTCGAGCCGGGCCGGCTGATCTCGGCCAATGCCGGCATCCTCGTCGCCACCGTCCTCTACGTGAAGGAAGCGGCCGACAAGACCTTCGTGATCGTCGACGCCGCGATGAACGACCTCGTGCGCCCGACGCTCTACGAGGCCTGGCACGACATCGCCCCCGTCGCCGAGCCGGCGCCGGACGGCGCGACCGTGATCGCCGACGTCGTCGGCCCGGTCTGCGAGAGCGGCGACTTCCTCGCCAAGGACCGGCGCCTTCCGAAGGTGAAGGCCGGCGACCTCGTCTACGTCTCGACCGCCGGCGCCTACGGCGCCGTGCAGGCCGGCACCTACAACACCCGGGCGCTGATCCCCGAGGTGATGGTGAAGGACGACGTCTACGCCGTGGTCCGCCCCCGCCTCGACGCGGACGCCATCATCGCCCTCGACCGCCTGCCGGGTTGGCTGGGGTGACGTGACGTGGCGTGGCGGTTCGGACGGCTTCGGATCGCGGTCGTTCCGGCTGGTTCATCCCCGTCTGCGCTTCGCAGTCCCGGCCTCGAGCCGGGATCCATGCCTCGTTGCTTGTGACGGCAGAACCCGTTGCGGAAACCGGCCGCTTCCGGGCTGCCCCGGTCGCAGCCGGCGGTCTGCAACGGCTTTCGGCGCGCGGTCGGGATGGCGAGGCGGAGGGTCGGGGCGCATGGAGCGGGGTGTGGCCTCAACCGGTGGACCTTCGGCGGGTCCGTGTCGAGTGGCGTTGCAGGGGCCGGGTCGCACGATGCGTCGATTCGCTAAACGACCGAGCATCCAACGACTTAGCCCTGCTCCGCCTCTCCATCACACCTCCGGCATCGCCTCGCCTTCGCCCCAAAAACTGTTAGTGTTCCGCTTCTGATGCGGCACGAACGGAAGCGACGGCATGGCGGCTGAGGATCGGGCGGCAGAACGCGGCGGCACATCGGGGTCGGATCTGGGCTGGATTCGCGCGCGGGCTCGAGCGGCGCTCGTCCTGGAGCGCCTCTGGCCGCTGCTGTTCGGCCTCGGCTGCGTCGCGGCGCTCTTCCTGACGCTCGCCTGGTTCGGCCTCTTCGCCGCTCTGCCTTTCGTCGGCCGCTCCGTCGTGGTCGGTCTCCTGGCGATCCTCGCGCTCGTCGTCGCGTGGCGCGCGCGCGGCGGTTACCGCTGGCCGCGGCGGAGCGAAGTCGACGCGCGCATCGAGGCGGCGAGCCGGCTCGCACACCAGCCGCTGCGCACCCAGACCGACCGGATGGCGGGCGGCGACGCCTTCGGCGCGGCGCTCTGGCGCGAGCACCAGCGGCGCATGGCCGAAAAGCTCGCCAACCTCACCGGCGGAGCGCCGGAAACACGCACCGAGCGGCTCGATCCGCTGGCGCTGCGCGCGGTTCTCGCCATGCTCCTCGTCACCGCCTTCGCCTTCTCCTTCGGCTCGAAGGGCGGGCGGGTGGCGGACGCCTTCGTGTCCGCCGACGCGCCGCTGATCGCCGGCGCGCGCGTCGACGCCTGGGTGACGCCGCCCGGCTATACCGGACGCCCGCCGCTCTTCCTCACGGGCGGCGCACAGCCGGGCGCGCCCGTATCGCGGACGGCCGACGCCGCGCCGGCCGGCGCGCCCGCGACGACCGATCCGGCCCGGCCGATCGCGGCGCCCGAGGGCAGCATCCTGTCCGTGCGCATCTCGGACGGGTCGGGTGCGACCCTGACCTTCACCCCCGCCGACGGCACGCCGCCGATCGCCGTGCAGCCGGTCGATCCCGCTGCGGAGGCGACGGGCGAGCAGGCTGCGGGATCGCCCGAGGCGACGCCGGAGACATCGGCCGAGCCGCGGCCCGAGTCCGCCTCGCGCGACTACGAGCTGCCGCTGAAGGCGAGCGGCACCGTGCGCCTCGCCACGACCTTTCGCGCCCTCGGCGAGTGGCGCTTCGACGTCTTGCCGGACGTCGATCCCGCGATCGACTTCAAGGACCCGCCCTCCGAGGCGCGCAACGGCGCGCTGCAGCTCACCTATCGCGTCACGGACGACTACGGCGTCGGTCGCGGCGGAGTGGAGATGAGGGTCCTTGAGGACACGGCGCCCGGCGCAAGGCCGCTGCTGCCGCCCCCCGAGATCAAGCTGGCGCTGCCCCGTCGCACGAAAGGGACCGCCGAAGGACGCACCTCCGCGGACGTGACGAAGAGCCCCTATGCCGGCGCCAAGGTCGCGCTGACGCTGCTCGCCGTCGACGATGCGGGGCAGGAGGGGCGCTCGCCCCCGCGCGAGATCGTCCTGCCGCAGCGCCGCTTCACCGACCCGCTGGCGCGCGCCGTGATCGAGCAGCGCCGCATCCTGGCGCTCGACGCCAACGCCGCGCCGCGCGTCGTCGACATGCTCGACGCCGTGACGCTGCGCGGCGAGGAGTTCATCCGCCGCCCGGCCGACTTCCTGGCGCTGAAGGCGGCGCGCACGCGCATCGCGAGCGCCGCGAACGACGAAGCGCTGGTCTCGGCCGTCGACTTCCTGTGGCAGATCGCGCTCGGCATCGAGGACGGCGACCTGTCGCTCGCCGAGCAGCGGCTGCGCGACGCGCAGGAAAACCTCGCCGAGGCGCTGGAGAACAACGCCTCCGACGAGGAGATCGACCGCCTGATGGCGGAGCTGCGCGAGGCCATGCAGGAATACATGCAGGCCATGGCCGAGGCCATGCGCAACCAGCCGCCGATGAACCGCGACGAGATGCAGGCCGGGGACATGCAGGAGGTTCGCCCGCAGGACCTCGAGCGGATGATGGACCGGATCGAAGACCTGGCGAAGTCCGGCTCCAAGGACGCCGCGCGCCAGCTCCTGTCCGAGCTGCAGCAGATGATGGACAACATGCAGGCCATGCGTCCCGGCCAGAACCAGCAGGGCGGCGAGCAGAGCGCCATGCAGCAGCAGCTGGACAAGATGGGCGAGATCCTGCGCCAGCAGCAGCGGCTGATGGACCAGACCTTCGACCTCGGCCGCCAGCGCATGCAGCAGGACCAGCAGAACCCCGGCCAGCAGAACCAGCAGGGCCAGCAGGGCGAGCCGCAGGCCGGCCAGCAGAACTCGCCGGGCGAGCAAGGTGAGAACGGCGAGCCCCAGGCCGGTCAACAGGACGGGCAGGGCCAGCGCCCGATGACCGCCGAGGAGCTGGAGCAGGCGCTGAAGCGCCTCCAGGGCGAGCAGGGCAAGCTCCAGGAGGAGCTGCAGGCCATGCAGGAAGCGTTGGAAGGCATGGGCATGCAGTCGCCCGAAGGCTTCGGCGAGGCCGGCGAAGCCATGGGCGAGGCCGAAGGGGCGCTCGGCAAGGGCCGCGACGGCGAGGCCGTCGGCGAGCAGGGACGCGCGCTCGAAGCATTGCGGCGCGGCGCGCAGGAGGCCATGCAGCAGATGCAGCAGGCCATGCAGGGCCAACAACCGGGTCAGCCGGGACAGCAGGGCCAGCCCAGGCAAGGACAGATGGGCCAGGGGCTCAACGGCCAGCAGCAGCAGTCCGGCCGCGACCCGCTCGGCCGCGAGCGCCAGACGCAGGGCCCGGACTTCGGCCAGGACGTCGGCGTGCCCGACGAGATCGACACCCAGCGCGCCCGCCGTATCCTCGACGAGATCCGCAAGCGGCTCGGCAACTCGCTCTCGCCGGAGCTGGAGCGGCAGTATCTGGAGCGGCTGCTTCAAACGCCGTGAGCGGCGGATCGGCGGGCCCTTGCTCGATCGGCGCTTCCCCCGTCTGCCGGCGGCAGGCGAAGGAAGGGCGGAATATTCCTGCAGGTCGCGCGACGATCGAGGTCGAGAGGGCGCGCGAATAAGCCGGCGGGCGGTGTCGCCGGCCGGCTCGCATCGTATGTGAGGTGGTGGCGGTGCGCCCCGTCAGGCGTAGCGGCGCAGGAGTTCCGGTTCGTCGGAGCCGTCGTCGAAGCCGGCATTGATGACGTCGGACACGCGGGCGCGGATCGTGGCGAGGGTGAAGGGCTTTTCGACGACGCCGCGGATGATCGCCGTCAAGGTTTCCGCCGCTTCCTTCTGCTCGGCATAGCCGGTCATCAGGAGCACGGGCAGGTCCGGCCAGGACGCCGCGATCTCGTGGGCGAGCTCGATGCCCGTCATGGCCGGCATGCGGATGTCGGACAGCACGAGGTCGAAGGCGCCGTTCGTCTCGATCAGGCGGTCGAGCGCGTCCGCCCCGTCCTCGGCGGTGGTGACGTCGTGGCCTTCGAGAGCGAGCGCGCGCGACACCAGGATGCGCACGCCGGAATCGTCTTCCGCCACAAGGATTCGTGCCATGCTCTGCCTCTACCCGAAACGCACGGGAGCCTACGGGATAATCCCTATATCAATGGCAGAGAACACTTGCCCGAAGCTGAATGCAACCGCAGCCACATAGTTAATTTTTAGGGTACGTCCACCACCCTACCGACAAAAGGCAGTTCGCGAAAGGCGTGACCGACGTCCATCCCGTAGCCCACCACGAAATGGTCGGGACAGACGAAGCCGACATAGTCCGCTTCCACCGCGGCCTTGCGCTTGTGCAGCTTGTCGAGGAGCACGGCGATCTCGACCGAATGCGCCCCGCGCGACAGCATGAGGTCTCGGGCGAAGGCGAGGGTCCGGCCGGATTCGAGAATGTCGTCGACGAGGAGCACCGAGCGGCCCGCGACCTCGCTCTCGATGTCGCGGATGACGCGGACGGTGCCGCCTTCGGTGCCGCCGCCGTAGCTCGACAAGGAGATGAACTCGACTTCCGGGGCGAGGCCCGCCTCGTGCAGCGCCCGGATGAGGTCCGCGGCGAAGACGAAGGATCCCTTGAGGACGGAGATGACGAGGAGGTCGCGGTGCTCGCGTGCCGCGATCTCGCCGGCCACCCGCCCGACCTCGGTCCGGATGCGATCCGCGTCGAACAGGGTTTCGATGCGCCGGCCGCGAACCTCGATCACGAGACCGGCTCCCAGAAGCCGAGGTCGAGCGTGCCGCCGGCAACGGCGCCTTTCGGGACCGCGACCATGGTCTGAAAGCGCAGCACTTCGCCGGGGCCGAGCGGCCGGGCGAGCGGCACGACGGGCTTGGCGCGCACGACGCCGTCGGCGGCCGACAAGGACAGCTTCAGCGGAGGCACGGCGGCGGGGAACTTTCCTGCGTTGCGGACGACCCCTTCAACGGACAGGACCTCGCCTTCGTTGCGCGCCCCGACGCGGGCGACGACCTCGCTGACCGTGACGCCGCCGCGCGACAGGTCGGCCGCGTGGATCGCGGGACCCGACGGCATGGCGGCGAATGCGACGGCGGCCATGGCGACGAGGCCTGCCGCAGCGCCGCCCGCCAGCGGCAGGGCGCCGAGGCGCCGCGCCGGGCGGATCGGCGCGGATGCGGCCCTCGCGAGGCCGGAGAAGATCAGGTCACGCGGCTCCTCGCGCGGGCGGCGGGGCTGGGGGTGTGGGGCGCGGGCGGCGGCTTCGCCGGCCTCGGGCAGCGCCCGGTCGGCGGCGGGACGCTCTGGAGCCGGGCGGCGCGACACGAGAACCGCCTCGCCGTCGATCACGAGGGGCGCGGGGGCGCGCCGGCCGCGGCGGCCGAAGGCTGGGCGGGCGGCTTCGGCGGTGTCGGATTGATCGGCGTGGCGCATGGAAAACCTCCGTCCGCGTCGGCAGGGGTGCGTCGTCGGGGCGAACCGCATCCGCGCTCTTCAGACACTTTTAAGAAAGCAGGGTTAACGGATCCTTGAGCCGGGGCCCGAGGTTCGGATCCGCGGCGCGCCCGGCCTCAAATCACCACAGTCGGGCGTGACAGGAGGCCGGGACGGCGCCGCGCCGATCCCATGCCCGCCGGGACTGGCACGAGGCTGGCGCGCGGCGCGGCATGCGCCTGATCAAAGGCTTGGATGGAGGTCGGGTGATCCGCTTCGAGAATGTCGGCCTGCGCTACGACATGGGCCCGGAGGTCCTGCGGGACCTCTCCTTCGAGATCCAGAAGAAGTCGTTCCAGTTCCTGACCGGCCCGTCGGGCGCCGGCAAGTCCAGCCTCCTGCGCATGCTGTTCCTGGCGCTGAAGCCGACGCGCGGCCTCATCACCGTGCTGGGGCGCGACGTGGCGACGCTGAGCCGCGCCGACCTTCCATCGATCCGTCGGCGCATCGGCGTCGTGTTCCAGGACTTCCGCCTGCTCGACCACATGACGACCTACGAGAACGTCGCGCTGCCGCTCAGGGTTCGCGGGCGCTCGGAGGACAGCTACCGCCAGGACGTCGTCGACCTCATCCAATGGGTGGGCCTGGGCGAGCGCTTGCATGCCTATCCCGTCGTTCTCTCGGGCGGCGAGAAGCAGCGCGCGGCGATCGCCCGCGCCCTGATCGACCGTCCGGACGTCCTTCTCGCCGACGAGCCGACCGGCAACGTCGACCCGCCGCTCGCCCGCCGGCTCCTGCGCCTCTTTATGGAACTGAACCGCTCGGGCACCGCGGTCGTGATCGCCACCCACGATCTCGGCCTGATGGAGCAGGTGGAGGCGCGACGGATGGTGCTCTCCGACGGCCGCCTCGCGGTGTATGACTGATGGCCATGAGCGAGATGTCCCCCAGCGCCGGGCGGAGCCTGCGCGACCGGCTGGAGAAGTGGATCGGCCGGCGCGGCGAGCGCCCGACGCCGATCGTGCCCCCCGCCAACGTCGCCGGGCAGGCGCTGGTGACGGTGATCGCGATCATGACCTTTCTCGCCAGCCTGACGCTCGGCGGCGTCATGCTCGTGTCGGACGCGGCCTCCTCCTGGCAGAGCCAGATCGCCCGTGAGATCACCATCCAGATCATGCCGGCCGACGGGCTCGACATGGCCGCGACGCTGGCGCGCGCCCGCGCCGCCATCCTGGCGCAGCCCGGCGTCACCGGCGCCAGCGTGATGGACGACGCGGCGACGGGGCGGCTCCTGGAGCCCTGGCTCGGCGAAGGGCTCGACCTCGACGAGCTGCCCGTGCCGCGGCTCGTGATCGTGTCCATCGACGAGGGCGCACCGCCCGACTTCGCGGCGCTGCGCACGCGCCTCCAGGCCGAGGTGCCGCAGGCGCGGCTCGACGACCACCGCGCCTTCGTCGACCGGCTGGTCGCAATGGCACAGGCAGTGGTGCTGGCGGGCCTCGCCATTCTCGGCCTCGTTCTCGCGGCGACCGTGCTCACCGTCGTCTTCGCCACGCGCGGCGCCATGTCGGGCAACCGTCAGATCATCGAGGTGCTGCACTTCGTCGGCGCGCAGGCCGGCTTCATCGCCGCGCAGTTCCAGCGCCACTTCCTGAAGCTCGGCCTCGTGGGCGCCCTGTCCGGGGGCGCGGCGGCGCTCGTCGTCTTCGCCGTCGTCGGCACCTGGACGCGCGCCAACGAGGCGACGCCGGAGGCCGACCAGATCCGCGCGCTGTTCGGCTCCTTCGCCATCGGCTGGTCGGGCTACGCGGCGATCGTCGCGCTCGTGGCAACCGTCGGCGCGCTGACCGCGTTGACCTCGCGGATGACCGTCGTGCGCCAGCTCGCCGCGATCGACATGATCTCGCCGGTGGAGAGCTGAACGACTTTCTCCACCTGCGTTGAGGAATGATTCACCAACAGCGATCTTTAATACCGAGGAATGGCTAGAACGCTTCACATGGATGGGTGGCACGAGGCTCCGCCGGCGGGCGCGACGCGCCGACCCGCATCCGGGACCCGCGAGGCCGCTTGGGCCGGGTGGCTTCTCGCAGCCGGCCGCCGCGTCGTTCTCGTGGTCGCGGTGCTCGCCATGCTCGGCGCGGGCTTCCTGTTCGGCGGCTTCCTGCGCTTCGCCGAGGAGGTCGCGCATTTCGCGCAGCCCTCGCCGCCGGCCGTGTCTCGCGCCGACGGCATCGTGGTTCTGACGGGGGGTGCGCTGCGGCTCGACGCCGCCTTCGACCTTCTGAAGCAGGGTCTGGCCGACCGCCTCCTGATCTCGGGCGTCAATCCAGGCACCAGCGTCGATACGCTGGCCCACCTCACGCGCACGCCGCGCGAATGGTTCGACTGCTGCGTCGACGTCGACTATGCCGCGCTAAACACGATCGGCAACGCCGAGATGGCGGCGCGCTGGGCGGCCTCGCGCGGCTTCGACGAGCTGATCCTCGTCACCAGCGACTACCACATGCCGCGCTCGCTCTGGGAATTCGAGCGCCTCGGCACGGTGCGCAGCCTGACGCCCTTCGCCGTGACGCGCCCGGATCTCTGGAGCGATCGCGAGGGGCCGAGCGGCACCGGCCTTCGCGTCCTCGTTACCGAGTATGCCAAGCTCGTGCTCGCGCGCCTGCGCTCGGCAACGGGCATCGTGCCCGATCCCGCCCGGGCGGTCTCCGTCGCGCAGCTCGCGCCCTGAAGCCGGCGTCGATCTCGGACTTTCCAAGCGGGGCCCCATCGGGGTAAGCAGGCGCCCGGAAACGGGGGCAGGGGCACGAAGCGGTTGATCGGAACGAAGCTGCGCTCGGTCGCCTTCAACACCCTCTTCTACGCGAACCTCTTCGCCCAGCTCCTGTTCTGGAGCCCGGTCTTCTTTGTCGTGTCGGAAGCCTTCGCCTGGCGCATCGTCAAGAACTGGGCGCGCTCCTCGCTCTGGCTCCTGCAGGTGGTGGTGGGCGCTCGCACGCACGTCGCCGGCGCCGAGCGCATCCCGCACGGCCCCGCGATCATCGCGGCCAAGCATCAGTCCTTCTGGGACGTTCTGGCGCTCCTGCCCGTGGTCGACCGGCCGACCTTCATCCTCAAGAAGGAGCTGATGCGCGTTCCGATCTTCGGCTGGTTCGCGCGGCGCATGCGGATGATCCCGGTCGACCGGAAGAAGCGCGGCGGCGCCATCGCCTCGATGCTGGAGGGGGCGCATCGCGCGATCGCGGACGGACGCCAGATCGTGATCTTTCCCGAAGGCACCCGCACCCGTCCGGGTGCCGAGGCGGACTATCGGCCGGGCGTCTTCCGTCTCTACGAGGCGCTCGGCGTGCCGGCCGTGCCCGTCGCGGTGAATGCGGGGCTGTACTGGCCGTCCGGCACCTATCTGCGCCAGCCGGGCGTAGTGCGGGCCGAGGTGCTGGAGCCGATCCCGCCCGGGCTCGACCGCGCCGCCTTTCTCGACCGGCTGCGCCGCACCATCGAGGTTCATTGCGTCGGCCTCCTGCGCCGCGCCTATGACGAGCGGCCGGACCTGCCGATGAACGAGGCGGTGCGCGCGAAGCTGCGCGTCAGGCAGGCGGCGGGGGACTAGCCGCCCCCGCGCCGGGCACGTGCGGCAGGCGCGATACGACGTCGTCCAGCCAGCGGTCCGCCAGTCCCATCGCCTTCAGCTCGGCATGCACCGACACGACGTATTCGACGTTCGCGCCCGAGCGCCCGTGCGAGCGCGCGACGACGGTCGCCGCCTCGTCGGCCGCGAGCTTTCCGGCATATTGCGCGTGGCCGCGGTCGACCACGAAGGCGACGGCGTGGACGCGCCGGCCGTCGGTCAGAAGAACCGACAGGACGCGCTCCTTGTAGACGTTTGTCGGCAGCTCGCGCTCGCGCAGATAGGCCAGCACCGGCTCGCGATGCCGCGCCTCGACGCGGAAGGCCATGCCGACGCAGGCGCCGCCCCGGTCCAGCCCGAAGACGAGGCCCGGCCGTTCCGGCGTGCCGCGATGCACGAAGGAGCGCACGCAGAGCGCGCGGTGGAAGCCCGACAGGCGTCCCTTTACCGATTCGCAGAAGTCGAAGCCCGGACGCCAGATCAGCGAGCCGTAGCCGAACACCCAGAGATCGTCAGCCGTCACCCCTTGCCCCCGTTTTCCGCGCGGATCCTCGCGCGCTTCGCCGCTTTTGCCCTTGATCCGCGCCGCATCGCGTTGCAAGCCGGCGCGGGACACCGGACCGGGTGCCGCTTCGACCGAGGGTCGAGCGGCGTCCGGCGAGCGCGACCGTGCAGAAAGGACCGTTTGATGACGGCGTCAAGCAAGGGGAACAGCGGTGCGCGGCGCGCCGTCCTCGTCGTCGGCCTCGTGGCCGTCGTTCTGGCGGCTCTCCTGACGGGCGCGTGGTTCTACGCCGCGCGCGAGATCGACCGGCGCACGGGCGAGGCGATCGCGGCGGCTGCGGCCGACGGCGCCACGATCGACTGCGCCGGCCGCGAGACCTTCGGCTATCCCTTCCGGATCGGGCTGTCCTGCTCGGCGGTCGGCGTCGACGCACCGGGCGCGGAGCTGCGGGCGACCGGCGGAGCGCTGCGCACGGCCGCGCAGATCTACGATCCCGGCCGCATCGTCGCCGAACTGGACGGGCCGCTCTTCCTCGACACCCGCGACCTGCCGCCTTTGGACCTGCGCTGGGAGCTCGCCCAGGCCAGCCTGCGCTTCGGCTTCGGCGGCCTGCAGCGCGGCTCGCTGTCGGTCCGCGCCCCGGACGTGGCGCTCGCCCAGCCGGCGGGCGACCGGTTGCCGGTTGCTGTCGCCGACCGCTTCGAGCTGCACCTTCGCGGGTCCGAGGGCAATCTCGATTTCGCCGGCACCGACCGCGGCCTTCGCTTCGTACTGCCGGCGCTGGCGAGCCTGCCGGCGATGGAAGCGAGCTTCGACCTGTCGGTGACGGGTGCGGAAGGCTGGCTCGCGAGCGGCCTGCCGCGCGGCACGGCGCGCGAGGTGCTGGGCGGGCGCGAGGGCGTCCTGCGCTCGGCGCGGGTCGACGCAGGGATGGCGGGGCTCGAACTGTCCGGGCCCTGGCGCGTTTCGGCGGATGGGCTCCTGTCGGGCGAGTTCCGGCTCGCCATCGCCGAGCCGCAGCAGGTCGCCGACATCATCGCGGCCATCGTTCCCGACTTCGCGCCCATCGCCAACCAGACGGCATCGGCCGTCGGCTTCTTCGGAGTGCGCGAGAACGGCCGCTCGGTGCTTCCGCTGACGGTCAAGGACGGGGCCGCGACGCTCGGCGTCGTGCCGCTCGGGCGCATTCCGCCGCTGGAATAGAGCCTCAGGCCCGATCTTCGGCCGAGCGGCGCCAGGGCAGGCGACGCGGGGCGAGGCCGGCGCCGAGGAGCGCCACGGCCCCGCCGAGAAGCGTCGCCGCCAGCCGGTCGACGTCGGCGCTGAGCACCGGCGCGCCGGCGAGAACGGTCAGAAAGAGGGCGGTGACGGTGATCGCGCTGGTGAGCACGGCGTAGCGCGCCCGCTGCAGCCCGAAGGCCGCTCCGGCGGCGAGAACGACGATGGCCGCGAGGAGCCAGGGCTGGCCGGCGAACATCAGGGCGAAGCCCGTGGCGAGGACGAGACCGGCCGTCGTGCCGGCGAGGCGCTCCAGGCCGCGCCAGCCCGTATCGCGCAGGCCCGGCTTCAGGACGATCAGCGCGGTCGTGGGCGCCCAATAGGCGTGCGACAGCCCGAGGGCGTGCGCCGCCGCCAGGGCGCAGCCGACGCACACCGCCGCGCGCAGGCCGTGGAGCCCTGTGTCCCGCCACGAAGCAGGCGTCGCGGGTGCCGGCGCCACGAGCGCGGGCGCCCCGAAGACGCGCATCGCCGCCAGCATCAGCGCGCCCTGAACCGCGCCGCCAGCCGCCACCAGCACCGCCCGGTGCAGGGCCGCCGCCGAATCCCCCGCGAATTGGGCGGCGACCACGAAGGCGATCGTCGCCTGCAGGCCGATCCACCAATAGGTCGCGTTGCGCGTCGCCAACGCGCCCGTTGCGCCGCCGGCCAGGCTGACGAGCGCCAATTCGGGGATCGGCTGGCGTCCCGCCAGCGTGCCGACGAAGGCCGCGAGGGTCATGGCGAGGGTGGTGAGCACCGGCATCGCCCAGCGGCGGCCGGCCACCTCGCGCGACGCGGTGAAGCCGACCGAGAAGGCCGAGCCGGCCAGGATCGAGGCGGACAGGATGTCCGAGCCGAGAAGCCCGCCGCCCAGAAGCAGCGCGATCGCCGGCATCGCGAGAAGGGCGCTGCGCCAGTCGAAGGACACGGCGCCGGGGCGGCCGGGCGGCGCTCCGGCCGTCGGGGCCGCCGGATGGGGCGTCTCGCCCCCGCGCTTCTCTCCACCGTTCACCATGAAGCGCCCGCCCGCCGGCTCATCGGACCACGGCCTAGCCGGCGCCGGGAGCCGGATCGCCGGTGCCGCGGCCGAAATCGGGCTTGGCCGTGTCCTGGCCGGCCTCGATGACGCCGCGGCGGATGGCTCTCGTGCGTGTGAAGAGGTCGAAGAGCGCTTCGCCGTCGCCCCAGCGAATGGCGCGCTGGAGGGAGGCGAGGTCCTCGGAGAAGCGGCCGAGCATTTCGAGCACGGCCTCGCGGTTGTGGAGGAAGACGTCGCGCCACATGGTCGGGTCGGAGGCCGCGATGCGGGTGAAGTCGCGGAAGCCCGAGGCCGAGAATTTCACGACTTCCGACTGCGTGACCGTTTCGAGGTCCGCGGCGGTGCCGACGATGTTGTAGGCGATGAGGTGGGGAACGTGGGAGACGATCGCGAGCACGAGGTCGTGGTGCTCGGGCGTCATCACCTCAACGTTGGAGCCGCAGGCCTCCCAGAAGGCGCGCAGCTTGGCGACCGCCGCCTCGTCGATCGGCTCGACGGGGGTGAGGATGCACCAGCGGTTGCGGAACAGCGCCTCGAAGCCGGCATCGGGGCCGGAATGCTCGGTGCCGGCCAGCGGGTGCGCCGGCACGAAGTGGACGCCCGGCGGCAGGTGCGGGCGCATCTGCGCGATCACCGAGCCCTTCACCGAGCCGACGTCGGACACGATGGCGCCCGGCGAAAGAGCGTCCGCGAACTCGGCGGTGACGGCGCCCGAGGAGCCGACGGGCACGCAGAGGATCACGAGGTCGGCGCCGCGCACCGCGTCCGCCGCCTCCATGTGGTAGCTGTCGCCGAGCCCCAGCTCGGCCGCGCGGTCGAGCGTCGACTGCCGCCGCGTGGTGATCGCGACGTGGCGCGCGAGCTTGTGGGCCTTGGCGTTGAGGGCGATCGACGAGCCGATGAGGCCGATACCGACCAGCGCCAGGCGCTCGAACATGAAGCCGTCGCTCACGAGCGTTTGCCCATGAATTCGGCGAGCGCGGCGACCACGCCGAGATTGGCCTCTTCCGAGCCGATCGTCATGCGAAGGGCGTTGGGGAAGCCGTAGCCCTTCACGTTGCGCAGGATGAAGCCGCGGCTCGTCAGGAACGCGTCGGCCGCCGCCGCCGTGCGCCCTTCGGTGCCCGGGAAGTGGATCAGGAGGAAGTTGGTGACGCTCGGCGTGATCCGCAGGCCCAGCGCCTCGAACTCCGCCGTCAACCGGTCGAGCCACAGCCGATTGTGCTCGACGGTGCGCTCGACATGCGCGCCGTCGCGCAGGGCCGCGGCGGCGGCGGCGATGCCGACGGCGTTGAGGTTGAACGGCCCGCGGATGCGCTCGACGGCATCGGCGACGGCTTCGGGCGCGTACATCCAGCCGACGCGCAGGGCCGCGAGGCCGTGGATCTTCGAGAAGGTGCGCGTCATCACGACGTTCGGGCTGGTCGCGACGAGCTCGATCCCCGCCTCGTAGTCGTTCTTGCGCACGTATTCGGCATAGGCCGCATCGAGGACCAGGAGGACGTGGCGCGGCAGGCCCTCGTGCAGGCGCCTGACCTCCGAGAAGGGGATGTAGGTGCCGGTCGGGTTGCCGGGATTGGCGATGAAGACGAGGCGCGTCCGGTCGGTGACGCGCGACAGGATCGCGTCGACGTCGACGGTCGCGTCCGCTTCCGGCGCCTCGACGGCTTCGGCGCCCGCCGCGAGGATCGCCGTCCTGTGCAGGAGGAAGCCGTGCGCGGTGTGGATCCCCTCGGTGCCCGGCTCGAGATAGGTCGAGGCGAGGAGCGTCAGGAGCTCGTCCGACCCGTTGCCGCAGATGATGTTGCGCGGCGAGAGGCCGTAGCGCTCGGAGATCGCGGCCTTGAGTGCGCTCGCCTGCCCGTCGGGATAAAGCTCCAGGTGCCGCACGGCCTCGGCCACCGCCGCCGCGACGGCCGGGGAGGGGCCGAGCGAAGTCTCGTTCGAGGACAGCTTGTGCAGCTTGACCCCGGCCGGCGCCGCGGACTTGCCGGGAACGTAGGCTTCGATGGCGAGGACGCCCTTGCGGGGGACGGGCCGGGGAGCAGGGCTCGACATGGGACGCGGATCCTTCGACGCGAAACGGCGCCGGGACCCGCCCGTCCGGCTTCGTCCGGCGTTTCAGGCGGTCAGGCGCAGAGGTGCCGCATAGCCCCCGACGGCGCGGATGTCGAGGTCGGCCGCAGCCAGGCGCCCTGCCGGCGCGGCGACGAGAACCGAGCCGCCCGCGCTTCTCGCGATCACGTCGGCGCCCTCGGGAACGCGGCCGGCCGGCGCCGCGAAGCATTCGATCTCGAAGGGCACGGGGTCGGCTAGGGGCGGGCTGAGAACGAGGGCGGGCACCCCGGCCTCGCGCCCCCGGCTCTCGAAAAACGGCAGGCGCGCAACGACCTGCACCTCGCCGAGTCGCTCCCACCAGGGCTCGTCGGCCTCGCCGAGAAGCACGAGGCCGAGCCGGTCGGTGCGCCCTGTCAGCGCCTCGATCACCTCGAACGCGTTCGCACGCAGGTGCAGGGGAACGGAGAAGCCGCAGGTGAAGCGCGCCGCCTCGACCGCCGCGACGGGATCGGGGCCCGTGGACGCCACGACCTCGAACGGCGCCTGGAGGGCGGTGAAGGTCGAGATGATCTCGCGCCACAGGTGCTCGACGGCCGTCAGCGGCAGGTGGCCGCCGTGGCGCGCGGCGAGGCGGCGCATCATGTCGGCCTCGCGCCCCGGGCGGAAGGCGGCGCCGGAGGCGGCCGTGCCCTTGGCCTCGATCAGCTCGTCGATCACGGTCGCGCGCTGCATCAGGAGGCGGTGGACGCTTTCGTCGATGGCGTCGATCTTGGCGCGCAGTTCGGCGAGCTTGGCCGGATCGGCCGTTCCCTTCTCCGCCATGTCTCCCCCCGCGCTCCCGCTCGCCTCGTTCCCGGACGCGGATGGTTTAGCCTCGGGCCGGGGCGGCTGCCAAGCCTCGCCTCGTCCAGCCTCGCCTCGCCCTGCCGTGTTGCCCTCCCATGCCAGGAAGCATACACACGAGCCCGACGAGGCCGGCGCTTGCGGCCAGAGAGTTTCCCGAGTTCTTCCCGCCATGACGATGAACCCCGCGCGGCGCGCGATCAACGCCGAGGGCGCGCCCGACCAGATCGCCGAGTTCGGTCCCGACGAGCCGCTCCGGCTCGACGCGGGCTACGACCTTTCGCCGCTGCGCATCGCCTACAACACCTACGGCACGCTGAACGCCGAGAAATCAAACGCCGTCCTCGTCTGCCACGCGCTGACCGGCGACCACTTCGCGGCCTCGCCCTCGCCGGTGACGGGCAAGCCGGGCTGGTGGTCGAGCCTGATCGGGCCGGGCCTGCCGATCGACACGAACCGCTTCTTCGTCATCTGCTCCAACGTCGTCGGCGGCTGCATGGGTACGACCGGCCCGGCCTCGGTCGACCCGCGCACCGGCGAGCCATACGGCGTGACGCTGCCCGTCATCACGATCCGCGACATGGTGCGGGCGCAGGCGATGCTGGTCGACCGGCTCGGCATCGACACGCTGTTCGCCGTCGTCGGCGGCTCGATGGGCGGCATGCAGGTGCTGCAATGGGCGGTGAGCTATCCGGCCCGCGTCTTCGCCGCGCTCCCCATCGCAACGGGCGCGCGGCATTCCTCGCAGAACATCGCCTTCCACGAGGTCGGGCGTCAGGCCGTGATGGCCGACCCGGACTGGGCGGGCGGGCGCTACCTGGCGCTCGGCAAGCGGCCGGCCAAGGGGCTGGCGGTGGCGCGCATGGCGGCGCATGTCACCTACCTGTCGGAGGCCGCGCTCACGCGCAAGTTCGGCCGCACGCTCCAGGACCGCGACAAGCTCGGCTTCGGCTTCGACGCCGACTTCCAGATCGAGAGCTACCTGCGCTACCAGGGCACGACCTTCGTCGACCGCTTCGACGCCAATTCCTACCTCTACATGACCCGGGCGATGGACTATTTCGACATCGCGGCGGACTACGGCGGCAGCCTCGCCGAGGCCTTCCGGGGCACCTCGACGCGCTTCTGCCTCGTGTCCTTCACCTCCGACTGGCTGTTCCCGACCGAGGAGAACCGCGCCGTGGTGCATGCGCTGAACGCGGCCGCGGCGAGCGTGTCTTTCGTGGAGATCGAGACGGATCGCGGCCACGACGCCTTTCTCCTCGACGAGCCGCACTTCTACGCCGCCGTCGACGGCTTCCTGTCCTCGGCGGCGCGGGCGCGGGGGCTCCAGCCGTGAACGCGCCGGTTCCCACCTCCGAGATCGTCGCCGAGCCTGCGAGCGCCCGCGTCGACCTCCAGATCATCGCCGACCTCGTCGAGCCGAAGACGCGCGTCCTCGACATCGGCTGCGGCGACGGGGCGCTCCTGTCGCTGCTCCAGGCCCGCAAGGGCATCGACGGGCGCGGCGTCGAGATCAGCCAGGGCGGCGTCAACGAATGCGTGGCGCGCGGGCTCTCAGTGATCCAGGGCGATGCAGACCGCGACCTCGTCTACTATCCCGACGGCGCCTTCGACTACGCGATCCTGTCGCAGACTATCCAGGCGACGGAGAACCCGAAGCTCGTTCTGTCGGAGCTCCTGCGGATCGGCCGGCGAGCGGTGGTGTCCTTCCCGAATTTCGGCCACTGGTCCGTGCGCGCCTATCTCCTGATGCACGGGCGCATGCCGGTGACGAAGAGCCTGAGCTACTCCTGGTACGACACGCCCAACATCCATTTCTGCACCATCCGCGACTTCGTCGCCCTCGTGGACGAGATCGGGGCGACGGTGGAGCAGGCGGTGGCGCTCGATGCCGCCGGCCAGCGCGTCGGCATGCGCCTGCCCTGGGGCTTCTGGAACCTCTTCGGCGCCCAGGCCGTGTTCGTGCTGCGGCGGTGAACGGCGCTCAACGCGCGCGAAACAGGACGAAGGCGACGAAAGCGCGCCGGTCGGCCTCGGTGGCGGCGAGGAAACGGCATCGCGTCTTCCTTCGCCACGAAGCGCACCCAGACGATGGGATCGCCGAAATGGTCCTCGTCGCGCTTGCAATGAACCTCGATCATGGTGCCGGGGCCGTGATGCGCGTCGGCCATCGCCTGGATGCGGGCGTCGAGCCCGGCTTCGCTCAGCATGGCGCTCTCCTGCAGACGGTCGCGGCGGGAACCATCGCACGGCCCCGCCGCCGCCTGAACGTTCAGAGGTTGAGCGTCTTCATGCCCGCTTCCGCGTAGCGGGTGCCATGGACGGCGTCGGGGCGGAAGGCGGCATCGAGCCTGTCGAGGTCGGCGGGCGAGAGCGTCAACTCGATCGCGGCGGCGTTCTCCTCCAAGTATTTGAGGCGCTTGGTGCCTGGGATCGGGACGATGTCCCGGCCCTGCGCCAGAACCCAGGCGAGCGCCACCTGGCCGGGCCTGGCGCCGTGCGCGCTCGCGATCGCCTCGACGACGGCGACGAGGTCCCGGTTCTTGGCGAAGTTCTCGCCGGAGAAGCGCGGAGAGGAACGGCGGAAGTCGTCTTCGGCCAGATCGTTCTCCGACTTGAAGCGGCCGGTCAGGAAGCCGCGGCCGAGCGGCGAGTAGGGCACGAAGCCGATGTTCAGCTCCCGCAGCGTGGGCAGGATCTCGGCTTCCGGCTCGCGGCTCCAGAGCGAGTATTCCGTCTGCAGTGCGGAGATGGGATGGACGGCATGGGCGCGGCGGATGGTGGCGGGCGCGGCCTCGGACAGGCCGAGAAAGCGGACCTTGCCCTCGCGCACGAGTTCGGCCATCGCGCCGACCGTGTCCTCGATGGGCACGGTCGGATCGACGCGGTGCTGGTAGTAGAGGTCAATCGTCTCGACGCCGAGGCGCCTCAGGCTGGCCTCGCAGGCCGAGCGAACATAGTCCGGCTTGCCGGAGATGCCGAGGCGCTCGCCGTTCGGGCCGCGCACGTTGCCGAACTTGGTGGCGAGGACGACCTTGTCGCGCCGATCGGCGACGGCGCGCCCGACCAGCTCCTCGTTGCGGCCGACGCCGTACATGTCGGCGGTGTCGAGGAAGGTGACGCCGAGATCGAGGGCGCGGTGGATCACCGCGACCGACTCTGCCTCGTCGCCTTCCCCGTAGAATTCGGACATGCCCATGCAGCCGAGCCCGAGGGCGGACACGGCGAGTTCGGGACCGAGCTTGCGCTGTTCCATGGTCGACGTCTTTCCTGTCGGATGTCCCCCGTCGCCGAGCGCGAGGCTGGGCGCGACGAGCGACGAGGGCGGGTGACGCGTGCCTAGATAAGCGCAGGCGTCCCGGCGTCGAGGCGGATGCTCAGGAGAGCTCGCGGTTCAGCGCCGAAGCGCCTTGCGGGACGAGCACCGGCTTGACGATCCGCAGCCGCTCGCGCCTGGCCGCCGGCACGGCGAGGCCGCGCGAGACGAGCTTCAGCGCTTCCATGACGACGAGGCCGGAGAAGGCCGGCCAGAGGCGCCGGCCCGTGCGCTCCACGGTTGGGGCGAGGCGCAGGAGGCCGCCGCGCCGGAAGGGTGGAAAGAACAAGGCGTCGGACGAGGCGGAGGGCGCGAAGGCGGCGTCCTTGAGGAGGCGGCCGAGCTGCCCGCGCGAATAGGGCCGGCCCGAGCCGAAGGGCGTATGGTCGAAACGCGCCCAGAGGCCGCGTCGGTTGGGCACCACGACGACGAGCCGGCCGCCGGGCGCGAGGACGCGCCAGACCTCGGACAGGAGCTCCTGAGGGTGCTCGGCGAATTCGAGGGCGTGGACGAGAAGGATGCGGTCGAGACAGGCATCCCCGAGCGGCAGGCAGTCGAGCCCGACAAGGGCCGTCTGCGAGGCCCCGCGCGCCGGCCAGCGCAGCGCGCCCTGCTGGGCCGGCATGAAGGCGAGGGCGCGCTCGGCATCCGGGCCGAAGCGCTCGAGATAGGGCAGGGGATAGCCGATGCCGAGGAGTCGCTCGTCCGGCACGAAGGGCCAGAGCGGGCGCAGCGCCGCGCCGAGCGCCCGCGACGCCAAGCCGCCGAGCGGCGAGGCGTAGAAGTCCCTGATGTCGACGATGTCGGCGTTCAGGGCGGTCGTCACGGGTTCGGGCGGGCGCGCGAGCATCGCGCCGATACCTAGTACGGGAGCGAGGCTCGCGTAAATCGCGCGCGTGCGCCTTGGCC